>DASQDP010000049.1:0-66801 GCA_035634095.1 Nocardioidaceae bacterium
ACCCGATCATCCTGTCCGCCGCGGACATCAACGGGAACACGCTGCCGTTCGGGTCGGTCGCCGCGGTGACCGCGCTGGTCGCCGGCGTGCTGACCATCGCGATGGGACTGGTCGCCAACTACCCGCTCGCGCTGGCCACCGGACTGGGCCTGAACGCGTTCGTGGCCTTCTCCATCGCCTCGGGGATGTCCTGGCGCGACGCCATGGGACTGGTCGTGCTCGAGGGCCTCGTGATCCTGGTGCTGGTGCTCACCGGCTTCCGCACTGCGGTGTTCCACGCCGTGCCCGCGCAGCTGAAGACCGCGATCAGCGTCGGGATCGGCCTGTTCATCGCCCTGATCGGGCTGGTCGACGCCGGGTTCGTACGACGCGTGCCGGATGCCGCGAACACCACCGTCCCCGTCCAGCTCGGCGCGACCGGCTCCCTGGACGGATGGCCGGTGCTCGTCTTCGCCCTCGGCCTGGTCCTCGTGCTGACCCTCTTCGTGCTGAGGGTCCGCGGCGCCATCCTGATCTCGATCCTGGCCACGACGGTGCTCGCCGTGGTCGTCGAGGCGGTCGCGGACGTCGGACCAGCCGTGTCCGGCGACACGGTCAACCCCAACGGCTGGAACCTCACCGTCCCGGCGCTGCCCACCGACGTCGTCGCCAGCCCGGACTTCGGCCTGCTCGGGCAGGTCTCCCTGTTCGGCGCCTTCGAGCGGGTCGGCGTGGTGACAGCGGTGCTGTTCGTCTTCACGCTGATGCTGGCCGACTTCTTCGACACCATGGGCACGATGACCGCGATCGGCGCGGAGGCCGGCCTGCTCGACGAGGAGGGCGTCCCGCCGAACAGCCAGCGCATCCTGGTCGTGGACTCACTCGCCGCGGCCGCCGGCGGCGCCGCGGCCGTCTCCAGCAACACCGCCTACATCGAGTCCGCCTCCGGGGTGGGTGAGGGAGCCCGCACGGGACTGGCGAGCGTGGTGACCGGTGTGCTGTTCCTGCTGGCGACCGTGCTGGCGCCGCTGGTCGCGGTCATCCCCAACGAGGCTGCCGTGCCCGCGCTCGTCCTGGTCGGCTTCCTGATGATGCAGCAGGTCCGCGACATCGACTGGGACGACGTCGAGATCGCGCTCCCGGCGTTCTTGACCATCGTGCTGATGCCGTTCACCTACTCCATCTCGGTCGGCATCGGAGCCGGTTTCCTCGCCTACGTGCTGCTCAAGGTGGTCCGCGGCAAGGCGGCCCGGGTGCACCCGCTGCTGTGGGTGGTCTCGGCGCTGTTCCTGGTCTACTTCTTCATCGCCCCCATCCGGCAGGTTCTCGGGGTCTGATTGAACGCCCGGACCGCCGGGTACGTCCCTGTCGGCGGCATTCGGCCGCCACGAAGGGAGCAGCATGACGACGACGCCCGGTGAGCCGGTCAGCGACATGGACATCGACGAGACGGGGATCCTCAACGAGCCCGCGAGCTCCGGCGACGGCGACGGCGACGGCGACGCCGACGACGCCTGAGCCGTTGCCCGCCCCCATCGAGGCGCTCGAGCTGCTCAGCGGTGACGCCCAGACCTTCCTGACCAAGACCTGGGCGTCCCGCGTCCACCTGCACACCGCCGCTCCGGAGGCCCGGGAGCGGCTTGTGGGCCTGCTCACCTTCGACGACGTCGACAGGCTGCTGACCGGTACGGCGATCCGCACCCCCGCCGTACGCATCGCCCAGGACGGGGGCGTGCTGCCGACCTCGGCGTACACCCGCCAGGCGTCCCTGGCCGGGCAGCCGATGACCGGCCTGCTCGACCCGCGCAAGGTGGTCGACCTCGTCGACGGCGGCGCCACGGTGGTGCTGCAGGGGCTGCAGCGCTACTGGGAGCCGCTGGGTGCCCTGGTCGCCGACCTGGAGCTGGCGCTGGGGCACCCGTGCCAGGCCAACGCCTACCTCACCCCACCCGGGGCGCAGGGATTCGCGGTGCACTCCGACAGCCACGACGTCTTCGTCTTCCAGACCCACGGCAGCAAGGTGTGGGAGGTGCACGACCCCGCCGCGAGCGAGCAACCCCTGTCCGTCGTGCTCGAGCCGGGCGTCAGCATGTACCTCCCGACGGGCACCCCGCACGCCGCCCGGGCGCAGGAGTCCGTGTCTCTGCACGTCACCGTCGGGATCAACCAGCTCACCTGGCGCGACGTGCTGCGTCGTACCCTGCGGGAGGCCCTGGACGCTCTCGACGCGGACACCTCCCAGCACCTGCCGGCCGGCTACCTCGACGACCCGTCCCTGCTCACCGACGGGATCGCCGCGCGACTCGGGCCGCTCGTGTCAGCGCTGCGCGACCTGGACCCGGCGGAGGTGGCCGAGGACGAGGTGCGGCTGTTCCTGACCGACCGCACGCTCTGGCAGCGCGGCAGTCTCCGCGACCGGATGGCGGTGCGTGACCTGGCCGACGACACGGCCATGCGTCGGCGGCGGGGTCATCCCCTCGTCCTCCGCGCGGCCGACGACAAGCTGAGGGTGATGATCGGGGACCGGTCACTGCTGATGCCCGGGCACCTGCGGGCGTCCCTGGAGATCGTCGGTGCGTCGAACGTCGTCCGGCCCGCCGACCTCGCCGAGCACCTCGACCCCGAGAGCCGGCTCGTGGTATGTCGCCGGCTGGTGCGCGAAGGCCTGCTCGAAATCGTCGCATGAGGTTCCGCTGCGCGGCCGCGAGCCTCGGGCGGGAGGAGCCGGCCACCGGCACCGCGTCCACCGTTCGCGCGTTCCTGCTGGTGGAGAACGCCGGTCCGTGGGGAGTGGACGCCCTCGTGGACGCCCGGATGCCGCAGCAGGTCAAGGAGGCGCTGGCCGCTCTGGCCGCAGCGTCCGGAGTCCGGGTGCTGCTCGTCCGGCGGCACGCCGGAGCGCCGTCCGGCCCGGGGCTCCGGGTGTTCGCCGCCTACGCCGACCCGTCCGCGCCCTGGCTGGAGAGCAGCACGGTGTCCACGCCTGCGGACCTGCTCAGGCTGGACCTCCCCGCCCTGGGCCGCGGCGAGTCGCCGGGGCTGACGCCGGACCCGGAGCCGGTCTTCTGCGTGTGCACCCACGGTCGCCACGACACCTGCTGCGCCGAGCTCGGCAGGCCCACCGCCAGCGCGCTGGCCGCCGCGCAGCCGGGGCGCACCTGGGAGGTCTCGCACATCGGCGGGGACCGGTTCGCGGCCAACGTGCTGGTGCTGCCGGACGGGCTCTACTACGGGCGGGTGCCGGCAGCGGGGGCCTCGGCGCTGGCCACCCTGCACCTGTCCGGGCACCTCGACCTCGACCTGCTGCGCGGGCGCTCCGGACTCGGCTTCGCGGCACAGGTCGCCGAGGTCGCGGTCCGCCGCGAGGTGGGGGAGACCCGTACCTCCGCAGTGCACCTGGTCGGCACCGCGCCGTCGGCCCGCGGCACCACGGTGCGGTTCGACGTCGCGGGCACGACCTACGACGTGCGGGTCCGGGAGTCGGTCAGCAGCGAGGAGCACCAGCTCACCTGCCGGGCGCAGGTCACCAACCCGGTGCCGACGTACGACGTCGTCTCGGTGCAGCCGGCGACGCGCTGACCGCTGCCCGCGACATTCCGGGGGCACGGCCGGAATAGTTAGCAAGGGTAACGAGTTAGGCTGAGTACCATGCCATCCGCAGAGCGAGTCACGCGCACCGACACAGGCCTCGCGTCGGCGCTGCGCGTCTCCGTGGCCCGGCTCTCGCGCCGGCTGCGCAGCGAGCGGGACCCCGGCAACGAGCTGCTCCCGGTGGGACAGCTCTCGGTGCTCGGGGTGTTGTTCCGCCACGGCGAGTGCACCGTCGGAGAGCTCGCCGCCCTCGAGCGCGTGCAGCCACCGTCGATGACCCGCACCGTCAGCTGCCTCGAGGAGGGCGGGTACGTCGTGCGCAGCCGCTCCGTGACCGACGGACGGCAGGTCGTGGTCGCCCTGTCCGCGAAGGGCGCCGAGATCCTGGCCGCTGACCGCCGTCGCCGCGACGCCTGGCTCGCGCAGCGGCTGCGCGAGCTGAGCGCCGACGAGCGGGCCGTGCTGCGCCGGGCCGCCCCGATCCTCGAGAGGCTTGGCCAGGCGTGAGCCCCACGTTCCGATCCCTGCACGTCCGCAACTACCGGCTGTACGCATCAGGCGCCGTGGTGTCCAACGTGGGCACCTGGATGCAGCGCGTCGCCCAGGACTGGCTGGTGCTCCAGCTCACGAACAACAGCGGGACCGCCCTGGGCATCACCACCGGCCTGCAGTTCCTGCCCATCCTGCTGCTCTCGCCGTACGCCGGGCTGGTGGCCGACCGGTTCCCGAAACGGCGGCTGCTGCAGGTCACCCAGCTGATGCTTGCGGTGCCTGCGCTGGTGCTCGGCCTGCTGGCCGTCACCGGCGTGGCGCAGGAGTGGCACGTCTACGTGCTCGCGACGATCTTCGGGATCGGCGCCGCCTTCGACGCTCCGGCCCGGCAGTCCTTCGTGAGCGAGATCGTCGACCCTGACGACCTGACCAACGCCGTCGGGCTGAACTCCGCCTCGTTCAACCTCGGGCGCGTGATCGGCCCCGCCGTTGCCGGGCTGCTCATCGCCGCCCTCGGCTCCGGCGTTCCGGCGACCGGCGCCGTGATCATCCTCAACGCGCTCAGCTACGGCGCGGTGATCGTCTCCCTGCAGCGGATGCGCCAGCGCGAGCTGCACCCGGCCAAGCCGGCCGAGCGGCACCAGGGCATGATCCGCGACGGCGTGCGCTACACGCTCGCCCGTCCGGACCTGATGCTGGTCCTCACCATCGTGGGCTTCGCCGGCACCTTCGGCCTCAACTTCCAGCTGACGTCCGCCCTGATGGCGACCGAGGTGTTCGACAAGGGCGCGGGGGAGTACGGCATCCTCGGCACCACCCTCGCGGTCGGCTCGCTGGCCGGGGCCTTGCTGGCCGCCCGGCGGGTGCAGGTCCGTCAGCGCCTCGTCGTGCTCGCGGCCGGTGCCTTCGGTGTCTCGGAGATCGTCGCCGGGCTGCTGCCGTCGTACCTCACGTTCGCCCTGTGGACCCCGGTGATCGGCATCGCGGCCCTGACCATGATCACCGCGGCCAACGCGACCTTCCAGATGCGGGTCGCCCCGGCCATGCGGGGCCGCGTCATGGCGCTGTACATGATGGTGTTCATGGGCGGCACCCCCATCGGCTCGCCCATCGTGGGCTGGGTGGGCGAGGAGTACGGCGCCCGGTGGACGCTGATCGGCGGCGGGGTCGCCACCCTGCTCGGCACCGCCCTGGCGGTCCTGGTCTTCAGCCGGGCGACCAGGCCGGCCGGCGGGCACGCCGACCCCGACGAGCCGCACACCCACGGCCGCGTGCCGGCCGGGCGTGCCTAGGGTGGTGCGGGTGAGCCCCCGCTTCCGACGCCTGGTCATCCCGGGTGCCCTGACGGTGCTGCTGCTGGTCGTCGTCGTGTCCGCGATGCTGCGGGGCTGAGCGGTGCCCGAGCCCCTGCCGCGGGCGCTCGCGCGGACCCGGAGCCTGCTCCTCGACGAGACCTCGCTCGAGCGCGCCGTCGCCTCCGGCCGGCAGAAGGGCGGGACCCCCCGCTGGCGCCGGGTCGAGATCCGGTACGTCGACCTCAAGGCCGGCCGCCGCCTGCAGGTCACGGCGTACGACGCCACCCAGGCGCACACCTCGAACCACGCACCCGGGGCAGAGGCGACCGAGGCCGTGGACGCCCTGCTCGACGAGCCGTTCGGGAACTGGCACGTCCAGACCACCACCGCGACGCTGCAGCTGAGGGTGACGAAGAGGCTCGAGGCGATGGTGCACACGGCGGTGCGTGGCGGCGTCGAGGCGGACGGCTCGGACCGGGCCCACGACCGGCGGAAGCCGCGACTGCTGCCCGAGGACGACGAGGTGCTCGCGGCGCTCGGCCTCGCCGACGAGCACGGACGGGTCAAGCCCAGCCGGCACGCGAAGTACCGCCAGGTCGAGGAGTTCCTGCGCGACCTGGCGCCGGTCCTGGACGACGCGTTCGCCACCGGGCGCGTGCACCGCCCGACGCCGGACCGGCCGTTGCGGGTCGTCGACCTCGGCTGCGGCAACGCCTACCTGACGTTCGCGGCGCACCGCTACCTCACCTCCGTGCGCGGCCTGCCGGTGCACACCACCGGCGTCGACGTGAAGGCGCAGTCCCGCGAGCACAGCGCCGCGCTCGCCGCGTCCCTGGGCCTCACCACTGAGATGACGTTCCTGCAGGGCGACATCGGCACCGCGGAGCTCGAGCACCCCCCGGACGTGGTGCTGGCGCTGCACGCGTGTGACACCGCCACCGACGACGCGCTCGCCCGCGCTGTGACCTGGGAGGCTCCGGTCGTGCTGGCCGCGCCCTGCTGCCACCACGACGTCGCGGCGCAGCTGCGCCGGACGCCGACCCCGGCGCCGTATGCGCTGCTCACCCGCAGCGGCATCCTGCGCGAGCGCTTCGCCGACACCCTCACCGACGCGTTGAGGGCCGCCGTGCTGCGGATCCTCGGCTACCGGGTGGACGTGATCGACTTCGTGGACAGCAGGCACACGCCGCGCAACACCCTCCTCCGGGCGGTGCGCACCGGCTCCCCCGGGCCCGACTCCGTGCGCCACGAGCTCGACGAGCTCACCGCGGCCTGGAGCGTGCACCCTCGGCTGGCGGAGCTGCTGCGTGACCGGCTGGCGTAGTGCCTGCGCGCTGTGCGTCGGTCTCCTGACCGTGCCGCAGCCGCCGGCGTACGCCGCCGCAGACGGGCCCGTTGCGAGCAGCCGGTTGTGCACGCTGCAGGACGCCGAGGTCTTCGAGTCCAGTGGCCTCGTCGACCGCGGTGACGTGCTGTTCACCACCAACGACTCCGGCGACGAGGCTGTGGTCTACGGCCTCGACCCGGCCGACTGCCGGACGGTCAGCCGTACCGGCTACGCCGAGGAGGTCGACGACGTCGAGGCGCTCGCGCCAGGCGCTGGCGGGGCGGTGTGGGTCGGCGACGTCGGGGACAACCGACGTCGCCGCGACGAGATCGTCGCGCACCGGATCCGGCCGGACAGCGGCGACCAGCCCGGTGACCGGTTCTCGCTGGTCTACCCCGACGGCGCCCACGACGCCGAGGCGATGCTGGTGCACCCGCGCACGCAGCGGGTGTTCGTGGTCTCGAAGTCGGTGTTCGGCGGCACCGTCTACGTGGCGCCGCGCCGGCTGGCCGAGGGCTCGCCCAACCGGCTGACGGCGTTCGCCGCGGTGCGCGGACTGGTCACGGACGGCGCCTTCTTCCCCGATGGCAGGCGCGTGCTGCTGCGCGGCTACGGCACCGCGTCCGTCTACACGTTCCCGGGCTTCGGGCACGTCGGCACGGTGCGGCTGCCGGCCCAGGCGCAGGGCGAGGGTGTCTCGGTCGGCGCCGACGGCCGGGTGCTGCTCTCGTCGGAAGGCGTGCGCACCGACGTGCTGGAGGTGCGGCTGCCGGCCGCGCTCGGTGCGTCCCCGGTCGCGTCTGCGTCACCGGTGCCGCGACCGCCGCAGCGCACCCAGGAGCGGGTGCAGCCGCCGCCTCGGGACGCGCGGGACTGGACCGCGATCGCGCTGGTGGCCGTGGCCGTCGCTGCGCTGGGCTGGGCGACCGTGCGGGCGTCCCGGGTGCGGGGTCCGCGCTGACGTCGCGCCCGAGCCGGTCAGAGCCGCGCGACGATGTGGTCGATGCAGCGCGTGAGCGCCTCCACGTCCGAGGGGTCCACCGCCGGGTACATCGCCACCCGCAGCTGGTTGCGGCCCAGCTTGCGGTAGGGCTCCACGTCCACGATCCCGTTGTCGCGCAGGACCGAGGCCACGGCGGCGGCGTCCACGCCGTCGTCGAAGTCGATGGTGCCGACGACGAGCGAGCGCTGGTCCGGGTCCGCGACGTAGGGCGAGGTGTAGTCCGTCTTCTCCGCCCAGGTGTAGAGCCTGCTGGAGGAGTCGGAGGTGCGCGACACCGCGAACTCCAGGCCGCCGTGCTCGTTGAGCCAGTCCAGCTGCTCGGCCATCAGGAACAGCGTCGCCACGGACGGGGTGTTGTAGGTCTGGTCCTTGCGTGAGTTCTCGATCGCGGTGCTCAGGTCCAGGAAGGCAGGCACCCAGCGGCCGCTCGCCGAGATCCGCGCCGCCCGCTCCAGGGCGGCAGGGGACAGCACTGCCAGGAACAGTCCGCCGTCGGAGGCGAGGCTCTTCTGCGGCGCGAAGTAGTAGGCGTCGACCTGGGAGAGGTCCACGGGCAGCCCGCCGGCGCCGGACGTCGCGTCGATGACCACCAGCGCGTCCTCGTCCGCGCCGTCGACCCGCTGCACCGGTGCCATCACGCCGGTGGAGGTCTCGTTGTGCGCCCAGGCGTAGACGTCCACGCCGGCCTCGGCGCGCGGCGCGGGGACCGACCCGGGAGGGGACTCGACCACTGTCGGGTCGCCGAGGAACGGTGCCTGCCGGGCGGCGGTGGCGAACTTCGCGGAGAACTCGCCGAAGGACAGGTGCTGGCTGCGCTCGCGGATCAGGCCGAACGTGGCGACGTCCCAGAAGGCCGTCGCGCCGCCGTTGCCCAGGACCACCTCGTAGCCCTCCGGGAGGGAGAACAGGGCGGAGATCCCCTCCTTCACCCGGCCGACCAGGCCCTTCACCGGTGCCTGACGGTGCGAGGTACCGAGCAGCGTCGCGCCCGTGCCGGCCAGTGCCTGCAGCGCCTCCGGCCGGATCTTCGAGGGCCCCGAGCCGAAGCGTCCGTCGCTGGGCAACAGCTCGTCGGGGAGGGGAAGGGAACGGGTCACAGCGGCGCCTGCCTCGTGCGGGTCTCGAGTCGGTGACCTGACCTCGTCGTCAGCTCCGGGCAGCCCTATTCTGGCACTCGCACCCCCGAGCCCCCGGACAGGCATCTTCCATGGACCGCCCGCTGCGCCTGGCCGCCGTCGCGTTCACCGACGCCGACGCGCGGGCCCTCGTGGACCAGGTGCAGCAGGAGTACGTCGGGCTCTACGGCGAGCAGGACAACACGCCGCTGGACGCCGGCATGTTCGTCCCTCCGCAGGGCGCGTTCTTCGTGGCCTACGACGGCGGGGTGCCGGTCGCCATGGGCGGGTGGCGCCGGCGCTCCGACGTACGGCCGTGGGGTCGCTCGGCCGCCGCGGAGATCAAGCGGATGTACGTCGCCCCGGCCGCCCGTCGACGGGGCATCGCGCGTGCCGTGCTGGCACACCTGGAGAGGACGGCCCGAGACGCCGGCGCGGACGTCATGGTGCTGGAGACCGGGGCCGCCCAGCCGGAGGCCATCGCGCTGTACGCGGCGCAGGGCTACCTGCCGATCGAGAAGTTCGGCCACTACTGCTGGTCACCCCAGCAGCGGTGCTTCGGCAAGCCGCTGTGACGACGACCGGCCGCTCGACAGGCTAGGCGACCTGCCGAGCCACGGCGTCGTCGACGCTGGCGTAGATCGCGAACACCTTGTCGAGCCCGGTGATGCGGAACACCTCGAGCAGCTGGTCCTCGCCGCACACCAGGCTCAGCGAGCCGTTCAGCGCCTCGGCGCGCCGGCGCCCGCCGATCAGCGCGCCCAGCCCGGTGGACTCGATGAACTCCACGCCGAGCAGGTCGACGACCAGGTTGACCCGACCTGCGACGAGGTTCTCGGTGATGCTCTCCCTGAGCCGAGGGCCGGTGGCGAAGTCGATCTCGCCGTACGGGCTGAGCACAGTGACCCCCGAGCGGCGGTCAACGTCGATCTGCAGATGCATCCTGGCGTCCTTCGGGCGAGGCGGGTGCGGGGCCGTGCTGAGCGGTCGAAGCGGACGGTGCGGGTGGCGCGACCTGGGCCTGAGGCAACCCTGGCACAGGGCGCGCGGTATGCCGGGAAACGGCGCCGCGCGTGGCGTGGCGGCTCAGCCGAAGCTCGCGGTCTCGCCCCGGGCGACGACGTGGACCATCTCGCTCAGGCCGCGACGGGCCATCTCGCCGGTGAACGCCGTCAGCGGGGACTTCATGACGCTGTAGTCGTCGACGTGCACCGGCACCGCTCGCTTCGGCCGCACCGTCTCCAGCAGGTCCGCGCCCTGGCGGCCGTCCATGGTGACCACCAGCCCACCGGGGAGGGTGGTGCCGCCGAGGTGCACCACGGCGAGGTCCAGGTCGGGGCAGCGTCGGGCGATCTCGGCGACCCCGTCGAACATCAGGGTGTCGCCGGTCAGGTACACCCGGTGCGCGACGTCGCCCGTGGTGTCCCCCAGCTCCAGCAGGCTGCCCATCACCGGTGGCAGCAGCCTGCTGATCGGCCGTGGCGAGTGGATGCCCGGCAGAGCGGTCACCGACAGGGTGCTCTGCTCCTTCACGACGGTGTGCGACTCCCACGTGTCCAGGCCGACCGCCCGGCGAAAGCCCTGCACGCCCTGCAGCCGTCGCGAGGCGTGCGGCGTGGTGATGATCGGCAGCGAGCGGTCCAGCCCGCGCTGGGCGATCCGGTCCCAGTGGTCGCCGTGCAGGTGCGAGAGCACGACCGCGTCCAGCGGGGGCAGCTCGTCGACCTGCATCGCCGGCTCGAGCAGCCGCTCGGAGAACAGGCCGTAGCCCAGGTGCACGCGCTGCCCGGCGTGCAGGAAGTTCGGGTCCGTGAGCACCGTGAACGGGCCCCAGCGCAGCAGCACCGTGGCGTTGCCGATGAAGGTCAGGTCGAAGGACATGTCGCGGCGTACCCAGCGGCGGGCCTGTCACGCCGGACGGGCTAGTTTCG
This sequence comes from Nocardioidaceae bacterium, assembly GCA_035634095.1. Lineage (GTDB taxonomy): Bacteria > Actinomycetota > Actinomycetes > Propionibacteriales > Nocardioidaceae > Nocardioides_B. Next base: position 10,734 of record DASQDP010000049.1, read on the forward strand.
ACAGATGAGCACATCTCCGTCCCCCGACCTCGGCCGGCTGCGGCGTGAGTACGGCGACCGCGGTCTCGACGTACCCGATCTCGAGCCGGACCCGATCGCCATGTTCCGGCGCTGGCTGGACGACACCGTGCAGGCGGGGGTGCACGAGCCCAACGCGATGGTGGTCGCCACCGTCTCCGCCGACGGCCGCCCGTCCGCGCGGCTGGTGCTCCTCAAGGGTCTCGACGAGCGCGGCTTCGTGTTCTACACCAACCTCTCCTCCCGCAAGGGCGAGGACATCGCCGCCAACCCGGCGGTCTCGCTGCTGTTCCCGTGGCACGACCTGCAGCGCCAGGTGCGCGTGGAGGGGACCGCCTCGGGGGTGGACGCCGAGGAGAGCGAGGCGTACTTCGCCAGCCGGCCCCGCGAGTCCCAGCTCGGGGCGTGGGCCTCGCCGCAGTCCCAGGTGGTCCCCTCCCGCTCCACCCTCGACGAGAGGTACGGCGGGGTGCTGGCCCGGTTCGCCGACGCGGACGCCGTACCCCTGCCGCCGTTCTGGGGCGGGTTCCGCGTCGCGCCCGAGGCGGTCGAGTTCTGGCAGGGCCGCAAGGGCCGGATGCACGACCGGCTGGTCTACCGGCGTACGCCCGACGACCCGCGCGAGGCGGGCTGGGCCGTCGCCCGCCTGGCCCCCTAGCCGGATTACCAGGGGATGCAGGCAGTTGTGCACTCCCCATGGCACACGGCCCATGGGAGGTGACAGAAGTCCTGCATCCCCTGGTAACCGGCGGGCCGTAGCCAGTTGTGAGTGAGCACTCACTCACTTATGCTGAACCGGTGCCTCCCTCTCCCGACCGGACCCGCAGGGCTGCGCCGATGGCGCCCGACGACCGGCGGCGGGCGATCCTCGACGTCACCGTGCCGCTCCTGCTCGAGCACGGCGCTGCGCTGACCACCAAGCAGGTCGCCGAGGCTGCCGGCATCGCCGAGGGCACCATCTTCCGCGTCTACCCCGACAAGGCGGCCCTGCTCCACGCCGCCGCGGAGGACGTTCTCGCCCCCGCCGGCCTCGATGAGCTCTTCGCCGCCTCTCTCGATGGCGTCACCGGTCTCCGGCAGCGGGTGCTGGTGGCGGCCGAGCGCCTCAACGAGCGCGCCGAGATGGTCATGGCGGTGATGATGGCGATGCGCGCCGCCTTCGCCTCGTGCGAGGTGCAGCACACCGACCGGCGGCCCAGGGGCGGCCCGCCGCAGTACGTCCTGGACTCCCAGCACGCGCTGCTCGAGCTGCTCACGCGTGTCTTCGCGCCCCATGCCGACGAGCTCTCGGTGCCCCCGCGCACGGCGGCGCTGCTGCTGCGGGCGTTGGTGCTCGGCGTCCGGCACCCCGGAGGCGGCGGGCAGGAGCTGACCCCCGGTGACATCGTCGACGCCCTGCTGGATGGCATCACGGACCGGAAGGAGCGCGGCTGATGCTGGTCCGTCTGCTCACCGAGCGCCTGCGGCCCTACCGCCGTCCGCTCGCCCTGGTCGTGCTCCTCCAGCTCGTCGGCACGATGGCCGCCCTGTACCTCCCCAGCCTCAACGCCGACATCATCGACAACGGCGTCGCTCGCGGCGACACCGGCTACATCACCCGCACCGGCGTGGTCATGCTGGCCGTCTCGCTCGTCCAGATCGTGTGCAGCGCGTCGGCGGTGTACGTCGGTGCGCGCGTCGCCATGGGATTCGGGCGCGACCTGCGCGCGGCGTTGTTCCATCGGGTCGGCGGCTTCTCCTCGCGCGAGGTGCACTCGATCGGGGCGCCGTCGCTGATCACCCGCAACACCAACGACGTGCAGCAGGTGCAGATGCTGGTGCTCACCACGTGCACGATGCTGGTCGCCGCCCCCATCATGATGGTCGGCGGAGTGCTGATGGCGACGCGCGAGGATCTCGGGCTGTCCTGGCTGCTGGCCGTGTGCGTGCCTGTGCTGCTCGTCGCCGTCGGCTTCGTCATCTCCCGGATGGTCCCCGGCTTCCGCCTGATGCAGACCCGCATCGACGCAGTCAACCGGATCCTGCGTGAGCAGATCACCGGGATCCGGGTGGTGCGGGCGTTCGTCCGGGAGCCCTTCGAGACGCAGCGGTTCGCACGGGCCAACGACGACGTCACCGCGGTCGCGCTCAGCACCGGCCGCTGGATGGCGACGATGTTCCCGACGGTCATGCTGATCCTCAACGTCTCGAGCGTCGCCGTCCTGTGGTTCGGCGGCCACCGTGTCGACGACGGCTCGATGCAGGTCGGAGCGCTCACCGCGTTCCTCAGCTACCTCGTGCAGATCCTCATGTCGGTGATGATGGCGACGTTCATGCTGGTCATGGTGCCGCGTGCGTCGGTGTGCGCCGACCGGATCGGGGAGGTGCTCGACACCGAGACGTCCGTCGTCCGGCCGCTGCGGCCGGTGACGTCGCTACCGGACCCCCGGGACGGTGGAGGACGGCTCGAGTTCCGCGGGGTGCAGCTCTCCTACCCCGGAGCCGACTCACCCGTGCTCCATGACGTGTCCTTCACGGCGCTGCCGGGCCAGACCACGGCGGTCATCGGCTCGACGGGTGCGGGCAAGACCACCCTGGTCAACCTGGTGTCGCGGCTCTTCGACGTCACCGCCGGAGCCGTGCTCGTCGACGGGGTCGACGTGCGCGACGTCGAGCCGGAGCTGTTGTGGAGCCGCATCGGACTGGTGCCCCAGCAGGCGTTCCTGTTCTCCGGCACGGTCGCCAGCAACCTGCGCTACGGCAAGCCCGACGCGACCGAGCAGGAGATCTGGCAGGCGCTGGAGATCGCGCAGGCCCGCGACTTCGTCGAGGCGATGCCGGACGGGCTGGACGCGCCCATCAGCCAGGGCGGCACGAACGTCTCGGGCGGCCAGCGGCAGCGGCTCGCGATCGCGCGGGCGCTGATCAGGCGCCCGGCGATCTACCTCTTCGACGACTCCTTCTCCGCGCTCGACCTGGCCACCGACGCGCGGCTGCGAGCGGCTCTGGCGCCCGTCACCACCGAGGCCACGGTCGTCCTCGTCGCGCAACGGGTGTCCACCATCGTCGCTGCCGACCAGATCCTCGTGGTCGAGGACGGCGCGGTCGTCGGGCGCGGCACGCACGACGAGCTGCTCGCAGGCTGTACGACGTATCAGGAGATCGTCGCCTCCCAGCTCACCGCCGGTGAGGCAGCATGACCACCACCTCGAAGGCGCCGGCGACGCTCAAGGAGACCGAGCGCATCCAAGGGCAGGGCGGGCCCGGGCGCGGCGGCCCGATGGGCGGTGGTCTGGTCGGGCAGAAGTCGATGCAGTTCGGGCCGTCGGCGAGGCGGCTGGCCGCCCGGATGCGGCCCGAGCGTGGCCAGGTCCTGGCGGTGCTGGTGCTCGCTGTCGTCAGCGTCGCCCTCACCGTCCTCGGACCCAAGATCCTGGGCCGCGCCACCGACCTGATCTTCGCCGGCATCTTCGGTCGCCGGCTCGCTGCCGGCACGACGAAGGCCGAGGCGGTCGCGGCGCTGCGGGCTCAGGGCGAGACGCGGATGGCCGACATGCTCGCCAGCATGGACGTGGTTCCGGGGCAGGGCGTCGACTTCACCGCGGTCCGCGACGTGCTGCTGCTGGTGCTCGCGGTGTACGTCGCGGCGTCGCTGCTGTCCTGGCTGCAGGGCTACCTCCTCAACGGAGTGGTGCAGAGCACCGTCCAGCGGATGCGGGCCGACGTCGAGGAGAAGATCAACCGGCTGCCACTGGGATACTTCGACCGGCAGCCGCGCGGCGAGCTGCTGTCGCGGGTCACCAACGACATCGACAACGTCAGCCAGACGCTGCAGCAGACGATGAGCCAGCTGCTCGTCTCGCTGCTCACCGTCCTCGGCGTGGTCACGATGATGTTCGTCATCTCGCCGGTGCTGGCCCTGATCGCCCTGGTGACGGTCCCGCTGTCGATCCTGGTCACGGGCCAGATCATGAAGCGCTCGCAAGGGTTGTTCATCTCCCAATGGAGGCACACCGGGAAGCTGAACGCCCACATCGAGGAGACCTTCACCGGTCACGAGCTCGTCAAGGTCTTCGGCCGGCGGAGCGAGGTGGAGGAGGTCTTCGCCAGGGAGAACGACGAGCTGTACGCAGCCGGCTTCGGGGCCCAGTTCGTGTCCGGCCTGATCATGCCGGTGATGATGTTCATCGGGAACGTCAACTACGTGCTGATCGCGGTGCTCGGCGGACTGCGCGTGGCCAGCGGCACGATGAGCCTGGGTGACGTGCAGGCCTTCATCCAGTACTCCCGCCAGTTCACCCAGCCGCTCACCCAGGTGGCCTCGATGGTCAACCTGCTGCAGTCCGGCGTCGCCTCGGCAGAGCGGGTCTTCGAGCTGCTCGACGCCGAGGAGGAGCCCGCCGAGCTGGTGCAGCCGCTCACGGTCGGCGGGCGGGGCGAGGTGGTGTTCGAGCACGTGTCGTTCCGCTACCGGGAGGACCAGCCGCTGATCGAGGACCTCTCGCTGGTGGCTCGACCGGGCCAGACCGTGGCCATCGTCGGTCCCACCGGCGCGGGCAAGACGACGCTGGTCAACCTGCTGATGCGGTTCTACGACCTCGACAGCGGCCGCATCACCCTCGACGGCGTCGACATCGCCACCCTGCGGCGCGCCGACCTGCGGGGTCGGACCGGAATGGTTCTCCAGGACGCCTGGCTGTTCGAGGGCACGATCCGCGACAACATCGCCTACGGCCGCCCGGACGCCTCCGAGGAGGACATCCTGCAGTCGGCGCGAGCGACGTACGTCGACCGGTTCGTGCACAACCTCCCGGCAGGCTACGACACCGTCGTGGACGAGGACGGCACCAGCATCAGCGCCGGCGAGCGGCAGCTGGTGACGATCGCCCGCGCCTTCCTCGCCGACCCGGCGTTGCTGATCCTCGACGAGGCGACCAGCTCGGTGGACACGCGCACCGAGGTCCTGGTGCAGAAGGCGATGGCCGCCCTGCGCTCGGATCGCACGTCGTTCGTCATCGCGCACCGGCTGTCGACGATCCGTGACGCCGACCTGATCCTGGTCATGGAGGCCGGCGCGATCGTGGAGCAGGGCACTCATGAGGAGCTGCTCGCCGCCGGGGGAGCGTACGCCTCGCTGTACGCCTCGCAGTTCGCGCGCGCTCTGGTCTGATTACCAGGGGATGCAGGACGTTTGGCGCATGGCCCGGGCCGTGGCCCGTGGGGAGTGCCAGATGTCCATGGGGAGCTGCCAGACCTCTCGTACGAGGCCGCCTCCCGGGTACGGCGGCGGCGAGGGGTGGAACCACCTCGACGGCGCGCGGCTTGTTTCCTTCCGGCGTCGTCGCGCGTCCGCCGTACGACGGGACTGCCCATGGAGTTCTGGCACACCCCACGGGTCACGGCCCATGCCATGTGCCAAACATCCGACATCCCCTGGTAACCGGCGCGGACGGGGGCGGGCGCAGCGGGGGCGGGCGCAGCAGGGGCGGGCGGAGGTGGCCCGGACAGCAGACAGCCCGTGGGCGTGCGGTACGAGACCGCTCTCCGGTCGGATGAGTCCGGAGCGCCCACGGGCCGGGTGACTGCCGATGGATTACCAGCGCGCACTGCAGTCAGCGTGTGCTGGTTGGTGCGCTGCTAGCGAGCAGCCACCTCACGAATCCGAGAAGAATGCACTTTCGGACCACCTCCTTTCCCGTGTGCCACCACGGTACGTCCGCCCCCGGACCCGGACAAGCACTTTCCCGCCCGAGCGACGAGGTGGTCCGCATCACTCCACAGGGACGACGGAGGACATGGGCGTCGCCAGCGCGACCGTCGCGTTCTTCCGCTCGATGAACGGCTCGATCGGGGTCGCGGTCCTCGGCGCGGTGCTCAGCCACCGCGTCGCTGCCGGCGTCTCCACTGGCGCGCCATGCTGGGCGTCCCGATCACCGCTCCCTGCGCGCTCGTGCTGCTGTTGGTCCGCGAGGTCCCGCCGCGCACGGCCATCGAGCGCGAGGACGGGCTTGCCACCGAGCAGGAGTTCGTCCAGGTCCGCTGAGCGCCTCGACCCGGACCGTCAGATCCGGAACCAGGCGGCGGTGTCCGGCGCGAGTCGTCCCTCGACCGGCGCGGGACCGCTGCTGATCAGCGGGTCAGCGAGCCCTTCGGGCAGCGCGGCCGGCCGGTTGCCGCAGTTGACCACGCAGACCAGACCCCCTCTCCGGAACGCGAAGGTGCCCGGGGACGAGGCCAGGACCTCGATCTCGTCGGGCGACGCGGCGGCGACCTCGCGCCGCACCCGCAGCAGGCGCCGGAAGAACGACAGGGTCGACTCCGAGTCCGCCTCCTGCGCCTCGACCGTGCGGTTCGCCCAGTCCTCCGGCATGGGCAGCCACGGCTGCCCATCGCCCGGCCCGAAGCCGTACGGCGCCGCGCCGCCCGACCACGGCACCGGAACCCGGCATCCGTCCCGACCCGGCTTGCCGGTGCGGAACCACGCCGGGTCCTGCCGCTGCTCCGGCGGCACCTCGACCTGCTCGAGGCCGAGCTCCTCGCCCTGGTAGACGTACGCCGAGCCGGGCAGCGCCATCATCGTGAGCGCCGCGGCCCGCGCGCGGGCCAGCCCCACGTCCCCACCGCCGTACCTGGTCGTCTCACGCACGACGTCGTGGTTGGACAGCACCCAGGTCGGGGTGCCGTCCACCAGGGCGACCGCCGCGAAGGTGTCCACGACGACGTCGCGGAAGGCCTCGGCTGACCAGGGCGCCTGCAGCCACGCGAAGTTGAAGCTCTGCTGCAGCTCGTCGGGCCGGATGTAGCGGGCCATCGCCTCGACGCTGTCTGTCCACGCCTCGGCGACGGCCATCCGGTCCCCGTCGTACTCCGCGAGCACCCGGTGCCAGCGCCGGTACACGTCGTGCACCTCTGGCTGGTCCCACATCGGGTGCGGCGGCCGGTCGGACTCGGTGCGGCGCCGCAGGTCGAACGGCTTGTAGAGCCCGTGCGCGACGTCGATGCGGAAGCCGTCCACGCCGCGGTCCAGCCAGAACCGCAGGATCGACTCGAACTCGTCGCCGACCTCCGGGTTCCACCAGTTCAGGTCCGGCTGGGTGGCGTCGAACAGGTGCAGGTACCACTGGCCGTCGGGAAGCCGCGTCCAGGCCGGGCCGCCGAACATCGACAGCCAGTTGTTGGGCGGCTCCTCGCCTCCCGGCCCGGTGCCGTCCCGGAAGACGTAGCGCTCGCGGACCGGGTCACCCGGCGCCGCCGCGAGCGCCTTCTGGAACCAGACGTGCTCGTCGGAGGTGTGGTTGGGGACCACGTCGACGATGACCTTCAGTCCGAGGTCGTGCGCCCGCGCCAGCATGGCGTCGAACTCCGCCAGCGTGCCGAACAGAGGGTCGACGTCGCGGTAGTCGGAGACGTCGTAGCCGTGGTCGTGCTGCGGGGAGGGGTAGAAGGGAGTGATCCAGACCGCGTCCACCCCGAGGTTGGCGAGGTACGGCAGCCGCTGCTCGATGCCGGGCATGTCGCCGATCCCGTCGCCGTTCCCGTCGGCGAAGCTGCGGATGTAGACCTGGTAGCAGACGGCGTGCCGCCACCAGGGCGCGGACGGCGAGCTGGTTTGCACGTTCCAATCGAACGTCAGCCGGGATTCGGAAGTCAAACCCGTCGCGGCGAGGGCGGTCGCCTCAGGCGGTGACGCGCTCGTAGCGGGCCAGCGCGACCGTGCGCTCGGTGGCGTGGTCGACGATCCGCGCGGGGTAGCCCGCGGGTGGGCCGGAGGGGTCCGTCCAGGGCTGGTGCACGAACCGCGCGTCCACCTCGGCGAGCTCCGGCACCCACCGGCGGATGTAGGTCCCGTCGGGGTCGAACTTCTCGCCCTGCGTGACGGGGTTGAAGACCCGGAAGTACGGTGAGGGGTCCGTGCCGCTGCCGCTGACCCACTGCCAGCCGTGCATGTTCGAGGCCAGGTCGCCGTCGACCAGCCAGTGCATGAACTCGCGGGCGCCGTGCTGCCACTCGATGTGCAGGTCCTTGACCAGGAAGCTGGCCACGATCATCCGGACCCGGTTGTGCATCCAGCCCACGGACCGCATCTGCCGCATCCCGGCGTCCACGATGGGGTAGCCGGTGCGCCCCTCGGCCCAGGCGTCGAACTGCGCGCCCGGCTCGTCGTGCTCCATGGTCGCCAGCTCGGGCCGCAGGTGCTCCCGCGCGGTGCGCGGGTGCTGGTGGAGCACGTCCGCGTAGAACTCCCGCCACGCGAGCTCCTTGCGGTAGATCGTGGCACCGCTGCCGTCGTGCCGCGCGATCTCCGCGAGCATGGTGCGGGGATGGATCTCCCCCCACTTGAGGTGCACCGACATGTGGCTGGTGGCATCCAGGTCGGGGCGGTTGCGGGTGTCTCCGTACTGGTCGAGCCCCTGCGCGGCGTACTTCGCCCACGTCGCCGTGGCGGCCGCCTCACCGGCCTCGGGGAGCGAGACGCCGTCGGGCAGGCCGACTGCCGGTACGTCGAAGCCGCCGGCCGTCGCCAGCCAGCGGAGGCCTTCGGGCGGACCCGGCGCCGGGTCGCGCCAGCCGTGCTCCAGCCAACCGCGGGAGAACGGCGTGAAGACCCGGTACGGGGCGCCGGAGGCGTTCTTCACCCGGTCGGGGGCCACGGCGTACGGCGACCCGGTGCGCACCAGCTCGATGCCGGCGTCGGCCAGGGCCTGCTCGACGGCGGTGTCACGCCGGCGCCCGTACGGGCCGTAGTCGGCGGCGACGTGCACCTGGCCCGCGCCGACGTCCCGGGCCGCTGCGGGGACGGCCCGCACCGGGTCCCCGGACATCACCGACAGCCCGCCACCGCGCTCACGCAGGGAGGCGTCGAGGGCGGTCAGGGACCGAGCGAGGTAGCACCGGCGCGAGGCTCCGGACGGTCCCCAGAGCGCGGGGTCGAGCACGAACAGAGGCAGCACGCCGCCCCCGTGGCCGACCCTGCACGCCTCCAGGAGCGCAGGGTTGTCCGCGAGCCGCAGGTCGCGGCGGAACCACATCACGGCAGTCGTCGACACGTCCTCCACCCTGCCAGGCGGCCCCAGCGTCGCCGCGGTGTCACCCGGGCCCGCCTGCGCAGGCGCTCAGCGCCTGATGGGGGAGAATGGCGGAGTGAGCGACCTGATCGACACGACCGAGATGTACCTCCGGACCATCTACGAGCTGGTCGAGGAGGGCATCGTTCCGCTGCGCGCGCGGATCGCCGAGCGGCTGCACCAGAGCGGTCCCACGGTCAGCCAGACCGTCGCCCGGATGGAGCGCGACGGCCTGGTCACCGTCGAGGGCGATCGTCACCTGCAGCTCACCGAGGAGGGTCAGCGGCTCGCGGTGCGAGTCATGCGCAAGCACCGCCTCGCCGAGCGGCTGCTCACCGACGTGATCGGCCTGGAGTGGGAGCACGTGCACGCCGAGGCCTGCCGCTGGGAGCACGTGATGTCCGAGACGGTGGAGAGGCGTCTCCTGGAGCTGCTGGACCACCCGACCCAGTCGCCGTACGGCAACCCGATCCCGGGGCTCTCCGAGCTCGGGGAGCCGGCTGACCCGGCGGACGGCGGTGGGCACCCGGCGGGTGTCGAGGCGCTCGACGTCGTCGCCCGGGACGGCGGCGAGACCCGGGTGCTGGTGCGCCGGATCGGTGAGGAGATGCAGAAGCACGAGCCGGTGATGTCGGCGCTGCGCCGGGTGGGCGCCATGCCGGACAAGGTGATCACCGTCGCGCCGGCGGCCGAGGGCGTCCTCATCGGCAGTGGTGGGGAGACCGCCGAGATCGACGTGGACCTGGCCGCTCACCTCTTCGTGCACCGCCTCTAGGCATCACATCTAGGCCCGCAGAGACGCGCTCACGGGGTCTCGACTGGCTCGACCGGCTGCGACCCGCACCGCTCCACCAGCGTGGTCAGCAGCTCGGTCGTGCCGTGGGCGAGCTTCAGCACCCCAGGGAGGTCGTCGGCCCGGGTGGCTCCGCGGTTGACCACCACGACCGGTACGCCGCGCTTGCCGGCGTGGCGCACGAAGCGGAAGCCCGACATCACGGTGAGCGACGAGCCCAGCACCAGCAGGGCGTCGCACGCCGGGTCGAGCGCGTCCACCGCCGCGTAGCAGCTCTCCACCCGCTCCTTGGGGACGTTCTCGCCGAAGAAGACGACGTCCGGCTTGAGCACACCTCCGCACGCGACGCAGGAGGGGACGCGGAAGTCCGAGGTCTCGCTGAGCTCCACGTCACCGTCGGGGCGCGACTCGACCCCCGCATGCGCCTCCCGCCAGCCCGGATTCAGCGCCCTCATCCGCTCGTGGAGCGCGGCCCGGCTGGTCCGCTGTGAGCAGCCGAGACAGACCACGTCGGCGATCCGGCCGTGCAGCGCGCAGATCGCCCGGGACCCGGCCGCCTCGTGCAGTCCGTCGACGTTCTGGGTGATGAGGCGGCGCAGTCGCCCCGACCGCTCCAGAGTGACCAGGGCACGGTGGCCGTCGTTGGGAGCCGCCCCCCGCATCCGGGACCAGCCGAGGTGCGAGCGAGCCCAGTAGCGCTGCTGCGCGTCCGGACCCGAGACGAACTCCGAGTAGGTCATCGGCGTGCGGCTCGGTGAGTTCGGCCCGCGGTAGTCCGGGATGCCGGAGTCCGTGCTCATCCCGGCCCCGGTGAGCGCCACGAAGCGGCGGTCGGCGAGCAGGTCGACGACCTCCGCGACCGAGCGTGCCGCGGTGGCGGGAACGGGCAGAGCGGTCATCACGCCCAGGATACGGGCGGTGCGCGAGGAAGCCGCCCGCCCGAGGAGGCTGGGGCCTATCCTCGACCGGTGCAGAACGACTGGGTCCCGCTGTCGTCGAGCGCGCTGGTGATCGGCGCGATGTCCCTGGTGCTCGGCGCCGCGATGAACCCGGCCGAGGCGGGGTCGACCGCGACGCAGACGCTGCGGGTGGCCACCGATGAGAGCACCAGGTGGCTGGCCATGGCGGTGATGTACACGCTGGCGTCGGTCACGATCGTGCTGGGCCTGCCTGCGGTGCTGAGCCTGGTGCAGGAGCGCGGCCACCGGCTGGGCCTGGTGGGCGCCTGCATCTTCTGCGTGGGCGCGATCGGCACCTGCAGCTACGCCATGCTGCTGGTGTTCTTCCGCGCCATGGTGGTCGCCGGAGCGGTGCGGGGACAGGGGCTCGACCGGGTCACCAACGACCCGGGGCTCGTCGTGTTCCTGAGCGGCTGGATCGGCTGCTTCTACCTCGGGGTGCTGCTGCTCGCCGCTGCGCTGCTGAGGGCGCGGACCACGCCGCGGTGGGTGCCGGTGCTGTTGGGGATGTTCCTCGTGACCGCTCCGGTGGCCCCCGACCTGGGACGCTTCGGGGCCACCGTGCACGTCATGCTCCTGGCCGTGGCCTGCACCGGGGCCGCCATGGCTGCGGTGTCCCGCGGGCAGCGTGCCCTCGTCCCCGCCAAGCCGGCGTACTGAGTGCAGCCTCCTGGCCCCGGGTGCCCCGCAGGCGAGCGGACCCCCGTGACAGCATGGACGCCATGACCCGCCCCGTGCCTGCGCCCAAGCGCGCCGTCCGCGCCTGGCTGTCCGACATGGACGGGGTTCTGGTCCACGAGGAGGAGCCGATCCCCGGCGCCGCGGAGTTCGTGGGGCGACTGGCCCGGACCGGCCGGCCGTTCCTGCTCCTCACCAACAACTCGATCTTCACCCCGCGCGACCTCAAGGCGAGGCTGCACAAGTCCGGGATCGACGTGCCCGAGGCCGCGATCTGGACCAGCGCCCTGGCCACGGCCCAGTTCCTGCACGACCAGCGGCCGGACGGCGCGGCATACGTGATCGGGGAGGCGGGGCTCACCACCGCGCTGCACGAGATCGGCTACGTGCTGACCGACCAGGACCCGGACTACGTGGTGCTCGGGGAGACCCGCACGTACTCCTTCGAGGCCATCACCACCGCGATCCGGCTGATCGCCAAGGGCGCGCGCTTCATCGCCACGAACCCCGACGTGTCCGGACCCAGCCTGCAGGGGCCGATCCCCGCGACCGGTTCCGTGGCGGCGCTGGTGACCAAGGCGACCGGCGTCGACCCGTACTTCGTCGGCAAGCCGAACCCGCTGATGATGCGGTCGGCGCTGAACCGCATCGACGCGCACTCCGAGACCACGGTGATGATCGGGGACCGGATGGACACCGACGTGGTCTCGGGCCTGGAGGCCGGGTTGCGCACGGTCCTGGTGCTCACCGGGTCCACCAGCGCGAGGCAGGTGGAGCGCTTCCCCTACCGGCCCACCTACATCCTCGACTCGGTCGCGGACCTGGTCGACCTGGTCGAGGAGTGGAACGACGACACCGACGAGGTCGTCGACTTCGCGAGCTGACCCCGCCGCCCTCGCGCCAACGGTCAGGCGTAGCGGGCCGCTGCCCGTGCGCGAGCCTTCGCAGCCTCGACGTCGCGGTCCTTGGGTGGTGCGGTGGTCGTCAGCTCCTCGAGCAGCCGACGGGTCGACGCGGCCACCTCGGCGACGGCGCGGTCGAACGCGGCCTGGTTCGCCTGCGACGGACGGGTCGCCCCGCTGACCTTGCGGACGTACTGAAGGGCGGCGGCCGACACCTCGTCGGACGTCGCGGGCGGCTCGAAGTTGTGCAGGGTCCGGATGTTGCGGCACATGACCACCACGATAGTCAGCCGCCGGCGCGGCGTCAGCCCGCCTGCCCCGGGCGCACCAGGCGCACCCCGACGTCCACCAGCGCGACCCGGCCCCCGTCCACAGGCAGCACGCGGGTCGCGGCGTCCACGCCCGGCCGCAGAGGCCAGGAGCGGCTCAGGGTCAGCTCGCCGGCAGCCGAGACGTGCAGCGCCACGAACCGCGACCGCCCCTCGCGCCAGCTCCACTCCGCCGTCACCAGCAGGCGCTCGTCCGGCAGGTAGGACACCGCGCGTGGGTCCTCGCTCCCGGGGAGCCACGTGTCGCGGCCGAGGTCGAGAGTGTCGGTGCGGCGTACGTCGGCCAGGTCGTGGAGGTCGAAGGTGGACGCCTGGGCCCCCCGGTCGATCCCCGTCGTCGTGGCGTCGCGACCGAGCCCCACCAGCAGGTCGCCTCCCACCGGGTGCAGGTAGGACGAGAAGCCGGGGACCTTCAGCTCTCCCAGCAGCCTCGGTCGGGCCGGGTCGGAGAGGTCGACGGTGTACAGGGGGTCGGTCTGCCGGAAGGTCACCACCACGGCGAGGTCGCCGAACCACCGCACGCTCATCACCTGCTCGTCCACGCCGAGGCCGTCGACGTGCCCGGTCTCCTCGAGCCGGTCGCCGCGCTCCGCGAGCACGCGCACCCCGCTCGAGCTCCATCTCGACGCGGTGGACACCGTGGTCGTCGCCACGCGCAGGTGCCGATCGTGCTCGCTGAACGACCAGCGGTCCTTGACGAACCCGGGCACCGAGCCGGACGCGGCGTACGAGGTGCGGCCGACGTCGAGGGCGAACGCGTGCACCGACGTCGAGCGGCCGCTCTGGGTGGCGACGTAGAGCCGGTCCTCGGAGGAGTACACCAGGTCGCCGGCCGCGGTGACCGCCGTGGCGGTACCGAGCTCCGGCGCGTCGGCGGCGAAGGTCAGCACGCTCACCGTGCCCGGCCCCGACCCGCGCACGGGATGGCGCACCTCGTCGCACGCCACGAGTGGCCGCTCCTCGCCCGCTCCGGACCGCACCGTGGGCAGCCAGGCACCGACGGGTGCGGCGCGCACCAACCGGCGGTTCGCGCGGGTCGCCTGGTCGGGGCTCCGGTTCGGCCCCGGCTGCACGAACGGCAGCGCGGGAGCGCGGGAGGCGAGCGCCAGCCGCACGGTGCCGTCGCGGTACAGCCGGGCGGACACCAGACTGCCGCCCAGGCTGCGGTCGTCGACGAGCCGGGGCGTCGCCGGGTCGCTGATGTCGAAGGACAGCAGGCGGGTCCGGGCGGTGCCTTGCCCGGTCGGGGGCCACGACCGGCGGAGGTCGTCGACGAGAGGCACCGGGCCGCCGGGCCAGAGCCGCTCGCCCTCGACCACCAGCACCCGCTCGCCGTGCAGCAGCAGCTCCGTGCCCAGGACCTCGCGGCCGGGCAGGGCGCTGCGCGACAGCTCGAGAGGCCGTTCACCGGAGACGTCGGTGACCACCAGGCTGTGGCCGCTGATCCGCACCAGCACCCGCCCGTCGGTCTTGGCGACGTCCGGCTCGTCGACGCCGGCCTCCTGCACGTTCGTGCCGGTGCCGCTCGCGCCGACCGCGGTCTCCGGCGCCGCGTCCCCGACGGGCACTGAGACGTCGGTCCTGCCGGCCGCCAGGGGCACCGGCCCGTCTCCCAGGCCCCACGGCCCGACCTCGGGCAGGGCCGCCCGCACGTACCACCGGCGCAGCTGCTCGCAGTTGTCGAAGCCGGGCAGCCCGGCTGCGGCTGCGGCCGGTGGCCGGACCAGCGACCGGGTGGCGTCCACCAGCGCGCCGGCGGTGCCGCCGAGCACGCCCGAGGCGAGCAGGGCGTACGTCGCGACCCCGGCCGTGACCCCGGTCGCGACCGTGCTGAGGACTTGTCGTGCCATCAGGGCTCCTCGTGTGCTCGGCGGGCTGTTGCTGTGATGGGACGCAACCGGCGGGTCACCGGTTCCCTGGCAGGGTGGGAGCGTCCCCGCCGTACCAGCCGAGGAGCTGCCCCGTGCCCGATCGGGAGCTGGACCTCGTCCTGTTCGGAGCCACCGGGTTCACCGGGGGGCTGACCGCGGACTACCTGGCGCGCCATGCGCCGGCGGGCTGCCGCTGGGCGCTCGCCGGCCGCAGCATCGAGAGGCTGGAGGCGGTCCGGGAACGGCTCGTCGCTGTTGACCCGGCCCTGGCCAGGCTGCGGCTGCTGCAGGCCGACGTCACGAACGCCGCCTCCGTGGCCGACGTCGCCGCGCGGGTGCGTGTGGTCATCACCACCGTCGGCCCCTATCGGGAGCAGGGCGAGCCGCTGGTCGCCGCCTGCGCCGAGGCTGGCACCGACTACGTCGACCTCGCCGCGGAGCCGGAGTTCGTGGACCGGATGTACCTCGCCCACCACGACCGCGCCGTCCGCACCGGAGCCCGGCTCGTGCACGCCTGCGGCTTCGAATCGGTCCCCAACGACCTGGGTGCGCTGTTCACCGTGCAGCAGCTGCCGGAGGGCGTTGCGCTCCGGGTGCGCGGGATGGTGCGGGCCAGCGGCGCCGTGTCCGGCGGCACCTTCGCCTCCGCCATGACGGCGCTGTCCCGGGTGCCGCAGATGCAGGCGGCGGCCGCGGCGCGCCGGCAGGTCGAGGGCCGCCCCGCGGGCCGGCGGGTGCGGGGGTTGACCCTGCGGCCGCACCACGACCCACGAACAGGCACGTGGCTGGTGCCGCTTCCGACGATCGACCCCCTCGTCGTACGCCGGTCGGCGGCCGCCCTGGACCGCTACGGACCCGACTTCGGGTACGGGCACTACGCCGCGGTCAAGCGGCTGCCGACGGTCGTGGCCGGGATCGCCGCAGTGGGCGCGCTCGGCGTGGGCGCCCAGGTGCCGCCGCTGCGACGGTTCCTGGTCGCCCGTGTCCCGCAGGGGTCCGGACCCAGCGAGGAGCGCCGAGCGCGCTCGTTCTTCCGGGTTCGCTTCATCGGCGAGGGCGGCGGGCGGCGGGTGTTCACCGAGGTGCGGGGAGGGGACCCCGGATACACCGAGACCGCGACGATGCTCGCCGAGTCCGCGCTCTGCCTCGCCTACGACGACAACCCAGCGACGGCCGGTCAGGTGACGACGGCTGTGGCGATGGGCGACCGGCTGCGCGAGCGTCTGGAAGAGGCCGGCATCCGCTTCACCGTGCTGCGGACGGAGCAGGCCCGGTAGTGACCCAGGCCACGCTGCGGTCTTGACCGTTCCTCAGCGGTGACCGGTCACGGTGCCTACGCTGGGTCGGGTAGCAGTTCTGGGAGCTGGGAGACGTACATACATGGTCATGCGGTTGCGCTTGCGCGCTCTGGCGGCGGCAGCAGTCGTCACGGCGGTCCCGATCTCGTCGGCGTCCCTCGCGGCTGAGCTCGAGGCGAACTGGAGCGAGCCGCTGACGTCGCAGTCAGGCGCCGCCCTCGCACTGGCCCGGGCGTCCGAAGCGTCGGCGCCGGCGTCGCAGCCCACCGAGCCGCACACCACCATCCGGGCCGGGCTGGCGCTCCGGACCGCGGCGCAGCGGCAGCGCAAGATCTCCGTGGCGAGCGCCAAGGGGACCCGCACCTGGACCGCCAGCTCCCTCTCCGGGCACGACGTCCCCTCCGCCGCGATGCGCGCCTACCGGGCCGCTGCTCGCTCCATCGACGCGACCGCTCCGGGCTGCCGGCTGCCGTGGACGCTGCTCGCCGGCATCGGCCGCGTCGAGTCCGACCACGGCCGGTACGGCGGCTCGGTCCTGGGCGCCGACGGGGTGCCACGACCGGCGATCGTGGGCGTCGCCCTGAACGGCGTGGGACCCGTCGCCGCGATCTCCGACACCGACGACGGACTCTTCGACGGTGACCGGGTGTGGGACCGCGCGGTCGGGCCGATGCAGTTCATCCCCTCGACCTGGCAGGGCTCCGGTCGCGACGGCGACGGTGACGGCGTGCGGTCGCCCAACGACATCGACGACGCGGCGCTGGCTGCTGCGTCGTACCTGTGCGCGGACGGTCGCGACCTGACCCGGGACGGCGACGTGCGCGCCGCGATCTTCAGCTACAACCCGTCCAGCTACTACGTCGACCTGGTGCGTGCGTACGCACGGGGCTACGAGGGCGGCGCCTTCGTCATCCCCTCACCGTCGGTGGCTCCCGGCTCCGGCGACGGGGTCGTCCAGCTGCGGGACGACTCGACGACGAACACCGCTGTCCGGTCGACCGGGACCCAGAAGGCCCGTCGCAAGGCGCTGGCCGCTGCACGGGCGCGGGCCGAGGCCCGTGACCATGGCGCCGGCACCAAGGGCGCAGCGCGGCCGGCCAAGCAGGGCGCGGGCGCCACACCGGCCAAGCCTCGCCCTGCCAAGCCCCGCCCCGCCAAGCCGACGCGCTCGCCCAAGCCGACACCCAGCGCCAAGCCGTCGCCCACGCCCACGCCGACGCCCACGCCGACGCCGAAGCCGAGCCCGACGCCGAAGCCGAGCCCGACGCCGAAGCCGAGCCCGACGCCGAAGCCCAGCCCGACGCCTCCGTCGCCGGTCACCGTGACGGGTCTCGTGGTGAAGTCCGGGGACGGATGGGCCGTCGGTGAGGTGACCCTGACGGCCGATGACGCCACCTCGATCGCTGGTGAGGACTACGACGGCGACGGCACGGATGAGACGGTCGCGCTGGAGCTGGACGGTCTGGTCGCAGCGAAGGCAACGGCGAGCCTGAGCTACACAAGCAACCCCTTCCAGGTCGTCGGCTTCTCTGTCGGGTCCTGACCGTCGGGAGCGCCGCACAGGTCCACGGCAACCACGCACAGGTGTGGTTCCCGGCGGCAGCAGGCGGTTCAGCTCACGGCGAGCGCACACAGGGGCGACTGCCGCGGGGCCGGTCGCTGCGTGTGCGGGCGACTCCAGCGCAGCCGGCCCCAACGCGGAGCGCCCGGACCTCCACAGGAGGTCCGGGCGCCTCTGGCCCCTCGGCGTGCCCTCAGCGGAGTACGACGGTGGCCCGCAGCATGTTGTGGTCCGAGGGCAGGACGCCCCTGACCCGCAGTGTGCGCGGGTCGAAGTTGAGGACCACCTTGAACTCCTTCACCCGCAGCCGGTTGGACGCGAAGATGTAGTCGATGCTGACACCGGTCTTCGACCGGGCGTGGGGGTAGCCGTAGCCGGCGACGTTCCGGCTGCTGTGGTTGTAGGAGTTGACCCATGCATGCACGCGCCGCTCGGCACGCACACCGCGGCTCGGGTTGACGCGGTACTGCTGGTTCAGCACGTCGCCCACGCCCGCGCGCTTCATCGCCGGCAGCATGGTCCTGGTGATCGGGTCGAACTTGTGGGCGTTGAAGTCGCCGACGCTGACCACCGGCATGTTCCCTCGCAGCCGCTTGATCGCGGCGATCATCTGCTGCCACTGCGCCACTCGGGTGCTCCGGCTGCGGGCGTCGAGGTGTGTCGAGGTGAAGAGGAACCTCTTGCCGTTGACCCGTGAGCGCAGGACGGACCAGACCATGCCGTTCATCTTGGCGCCCACCCCCTGTCGGCTGTAGCGGACGAAGCCGCGGCGGAGCTGGGTGAGCGTGCGGGTGTTGTACAGGATGCGCTCGCTGCCGGATGCGGCCCGGTAGGCGAAGCGGCAGCGGTAGCTGGAAGCGGCACGGGCGCAGTTGACGGCGGCGTTGCTGTTCAGGCGGTAGCGCCCGCCGCTGCGGTTCAGCCCGTTGCGCAGGTCGAGCATCATGTTCGTCCCCGCCACGAGGCGGGACCGGAACACGTTGCTGGGGTTGAGCTCCTGCAGGCCGATCACGTCGACGCGCTCCTGCAGGATCTGCCGGATCACCGTCGCGCGCCGCACCTTCCACGGCCGTCGTGCGCCGGACGTCCTGTCCAGGCTGACGCTCTGCACGTTGAAGCTGGCCACCCGGATGTCGGCACCCGGGGTGCGCGCGGCGGCCGCGACCGCTCCCACGGAGGCGCCCCCGGCGCCGTGGGCGGCGCTCGCGGAGGCAGTCGGCCCGGTCAGGCCCGTCGTCAAGGCCGCCGCTAGCGCGCAGGTGAGGGTGGGCCCGGCGATTCTGAGCAGCGTTCGTCCATGGTTCGACATCCGAGTGTCAGCTCCTTGGGGGGTGGCCTCCGCCGGTGCCGACGCGGAGCGGCCGGCAGCAAGGGCAGAAGGCGATAAGTCAGGATGAAGTCGTGCCAAGTGCTTCGGAGGGAAAACCCGTGCACTTGACCCCCCAGCGGCGGCCGTCCCGGCGCGCTCAGCTGTCGGAGGCCCCTCGGGGGCGTCGCTGCTGCGGGATGGTGCACCGACGGGCCTGCTCCTGGTAGGCGAACATCGACTCGAGCGTGGTCTCCGGCTCCTGCCGATCGACCGCCGAGGCGGGCTCGAGCTCAGGCACGACCTCGGGCTCCGGTCGCAGACGCGCCAGCAGCTCGAAGGGGGGCGCCGCAGCGGCCATCACGGGGTCCGTGGTCACGGTCACTGTCACCCGTGGCCACCACCGGCTCCGGTCCTCGCGGGAGACCACCACCGGGTTCTCGAAGGCCTGCTCGGCAAAGGCGACCGCCGACTCAAACGACCCGCCGGTGACCCGCCAGACGGGGTTGCGCCCGGACACCTCGATGCGGTCCGGGATCGCCTCGATCAGCTCCCTGATGCCTCGCGTGAGCAGCATGGTCACCCTCTCCGTGGCGCCCGCCACGCTAGCCTCGCCGCCGGCCGAGGCGCAGCAGCGACACGAGAGGCCCCCCGCGCCGTCGAACCTTTACGTCCCGGGGTCAAGTCGCCCGCTCGCCGCTCCGATACTCCGTTCATCGAGGGCAGGGGAGGCCGACATGACCAGTATTCTCGAGGAGCCGGCAGGCGTCGCGGACGTCACCACGAGCAGCGATCCCGTCAGCACGAGCGCTGAGACCCCGGCGCCGTACCGTTGCGGGGACCGGATCTGCGCCACCAGCCCCGAAGGCACCCGGTTCCTGGCTCGCGTCGAGGCGGTCACGCGCACCCCCTCCGGTGAGTTCAGCGTGGTGGCCGCTGTGACCGAGCCGCGCCGCTACCGCAGCCACCTGCTGACCACGCTGGTCGGCGCGGACGGCTACGGGCCCGCTGTCCGTCCTGCCGTCTGAACCTCGCCCGCGCCGGCAGGCGCCCCACCGCCCCGCTCTGGACTCAGGGAGCAGCCATGACCTCGCCACCCGCGACCGCCCCGACCGCGCCGGACCAGGTGGCGCAGAGCGCGCCCACGATCCCTGTCGTGACGCCGGACATGGACTTCGAGACCGCCGCCCGCCTGGTCATCGACTACCTGAACACCCACGTGCCGCTCGCCATGTGGGCGGTGACCCGCGTCGAGAACCGTCGCCAGACCTTCCTCTTCGTCGACCAGGACAACGGCTACGCCGCGACCCCGGGAGACACCGGCCCGTGGGAGGACTCCTACTGCGTGCGCATGGAGGCAGGTCTCGCTCCCAACGTCGCACCCGACGCCCAGGCCGTCCCCGTGTACGCCGCAGCGCCGGTGAACCGGACGACCAGGATCGGCGCCTACGGCGGCGCCCCGATCTACGAGCCCGCCGGCAGCCTGTTCGGCGTCCTCTGCGGCATCGACCCCGAGCGGCGTCTCGACGAGTCGTTCGCCCAGAGCGGTCCGTTGCTGATGCTCCTCGGGCAGCTGCTCAGCCTGGTGCTGGCCGCCGAGCGCGTGCGTGAAGGACAGTGCCTGTCGTTGCTCGAGGCCACGCTCGCCGCCGAGACCGACGCGCTGACCTGTCTGTACAACCGGCGTGCCTGGAGCCGGATCCTGCAGGAGGAGGAGCGGCGCTTCCAGCGGCTCGCGGACCCCACCGTCGCCGTCATGCTGGACCTCGACCTGCTCAAGACCGTCAACGACACGGAGGGCCACGCCGCCGGCGACCGCTACATCCAGCGGGCCGGCACGGCCCTGCTCGCCTCGGTCAAGGACACCGACGTCGTGGCGCGTCTGGGCGGGGACGAGTTCGGGGTACTGCTGCGCGGCTGCACCGAGTCCCAGGCCGAGGGTGCCGTCACCCGGATGTACCGAGCGCTGTCCGACGCCGGCGTGGCGGGATCCATCGGCTGGGCGCCGATCACGGTGCTCAAGGGCTTTCCTGCAGCGCTGGCCGAGGCCGACGCCGCCATGTACGCCGCCAAGGCGGCTCGTCGCGCGCACCGGGCCGCAGCCGACATCGCGACCCGCTGACCCACCCCCGGAGGAGTCGTCCCCCGGCCCTGCGAGAGGGTGCAGGGACACCGGGCCAGCGCCGTGGCGGGCCGATGACCAGGGAGGCCGCGATGGGAGCTGGGACGCCCGAGAGCGACCGGGGCGACGGCGCGACCGGCGCCGCCGACGTCCCGCCGGCCGCCCCGGTCGGGTCCGCCGAGACGGGCTACCACATGCCGGCCGACGAGTTCCGCCGCCACGGGCACGCGCTGGTCGATTGGGTGGCCGACTACCTCTCCGGCGTCGAGCAGCGGCCGATCCGGCCCGCGGTCGAGCCCGGGTCGGTCCGCGCTGGGTTGCCGGCGTCCGCTCCCGAGGCGCCCGAGCCGTTCGAGTCGGTGCTGCGGGACCTCGACGCCGTGGTCATGCCGGGGATCACCCACTGGCAGCACCCCGGCTGGTTCGCCTACTTCCCAGCGAACACCTCCGGGCCCTCGGTGCTCGGTGAGCTGGTGGCCGCGGGCCTGGGCGTGCAGGGGATGCTGTGGTCCACCAGCCCCGCCGTGACCGAGGTGGAGAGCCTGGTGCTGGACTGGCTGGTGCAGCTGATGGGACTGCCGGAGTCCTGGCGGATGGACACCGGTCCCGGCGGCGGTGTGCTGCAGGCGAGCGCCTCGGACGCGGTGCACACTGCTCTGGTGGTGGCCCGGCACGGGGCGGTCCGCGCCGGTCACGACATCCGACGCCTGGTGGTCTACACCTCCTCGCAGGCGCACTCCTCGGTCGAGAAGGGCGCGCGGGTGGCGGGCTTCGAGCACTTCCGGACGCTCCAGGTGGACGACCGGCTCGCCATGGACGCCGATGCGTTCCGCGCCAGCGTGGAGCGGGACGTGGCCGAAGGGCTGGTGCCGTGCGCGGTCGTCAGCACCGTCGGCACCACCGGGACCAACGCCGTGGACCCGGTGCGCCTGATCGGCGCGGTGGCACGCGAGCAGGGTCTGTGGCACCACGTGGACGCCGCCTACGCAGGTGCCGCGATGGTCTGCCCGGAGCTCCGCCACCACCAGGACGGGCTGGAGCTGGTCGACTCCTACACGTTCAACGCGCACAAGTGGATGTTCACCAACTTCGACTGCTCGGCGTTCTGGGTCGCCGACCGGCGCCGGCTCGTCGAGACCCTGTCAGTGCTGCCGCCCTACCTGCGGGACGCCGCCTCGGAGTCCGGTGAGGTGGTGGACTACCGGGACTGGCACGTGCCCCTGGGCAGACGGTTCCGCGCTCTCAAGCTGATGTTCGTGCTGCGCTCGTACGGCGCCGAAGGCATCCGGCACCACCTCCGGGCGCACATGCACCTGGCGGGCGAGCTCGCCGACCGCATCTCCGGGTCCCCCCGCCTCACGTTGGTGGCTCCGGTGCCGTTCGCGCTGGTCTGCTTCCGGCACACGGATGGGGACGCCCCCACCGCAGCAGTCGTCGAGGCGGTCAACAGGACCGGACGCTTCCTCGTCACTCCGTCGGTGCTTCCCGACGGCACGTCGTACGTCCGCGTCTCCATCGGGCAGACCGGCACCGAGCAGCGGCACGTCGACGGCCTCTGGCAAGCCATCTCCGCCGCTCGGTGACGACGGGCACGCTCGCTGGCTCCCGCACGCCGTGACGGTCCCGGGCGGGCGGGCGGCCGCCGGCGAGGAGCCCGGAGCCGCTATCATGGGCCCGCGGAGAGCCGGGAAGTCTGGTCGGCACAGTGTCGTCGACCCCCAGGAGCCCCGGATGGCTGCACCAGTTCCGCCCCCCGGGGCCCGGCTCTGGCCTTCAGCGCAGGCAGCACCGCTCACGCGCATGCCAAGGTCGGCGTGCTCACCGGCTCGGTCCTGGCCGGACTCGTCGCGGCGGTCATCGTCAAGGGGCGTGACCGTGTCTACCGCCGGATCGCCGAGGCGGAGGCAGCGGACGCCGACCAGGACGGCGTGCCGGACGTGTACCAGACGGTGCGCCCTGAAGAGCAGCCTTGAGCGCCAGCAGCCGGCGTCGTCGAGCTGCCGTGAGGTGACGGGTGTGCGCGCGGACGGTGCGGGCACGGGCGCACGATGAAGCGATTTCGGCCGGACGCCGACGGTGGCGCCTACGTGGCGCTCGGCGACTCGATCTCGATCGATGACTACGCCGGCGGGGACGGGCGGGGCGGCGCACGTCTCCTGGCCCGCAACCGCGCCCAGGACTTCCCGCAGTGGCAGGGTCGTGACCTCGGCGGGCTGCCCTGGCACGTGCTCGCCACCGACGGCGCCACCACGGCCACGTTGGACGCTCAGCTGCATCGTCTGGAGCGGCTGCCCGTGAGAGCGTCCGTCGTCACGGTGACCATCGGCGGCAACGATGTACTCGGCGACTACGGCGACACCGTAGCCGCGATGCGGGTCGTCACCCTCGTCGGCGAGCGGGTCGGTCGCGCGCTCGACCGGCTCTCGAGCCTGACCGCGTCGTCGGCGCGGATCGTGGTGGGCACCGTCTACGACCCGAGCGACGGCACGGGGGACACTGCTGCGGCAGGGCTGCCGGCCTGGCCGGAGGTCGTGGAGGTGCTGGCGGCGCTGAACTCGACGTTGCGGGAGGTCGCCGGCCGCCACGGCGCCGCGGTCGCCGACATCCACGGACACTTCCTCGGTCATGGCCTCACGGTCGGCAACCCGGCGCAGGGCGACCCGCGTCCCCGCAACCAGGAGCTCTGGTACTGCAACATCATCGAGCCCAACGCCTGGGGCGCCGGTGGCGTGCGAGCAGCCTTCTGGGAGGCGTTGCACGCCGGCGCCTGCTAGTCGGCGAGGGCGTCGAGCAGCTGCGCCTTGGACTTGTTCGACATGCCGGTGAGGCCGCGCGATCGCGCTTCCGCCCGCAGCTGCACGACCGTCCAGGTGTCATCCGGAGCGTCCGGGGACCCCTCCTCCGCCGACTGTTCCGCGAGGTCGGCAGCCGTGGCATCTGCCGCCTCGTCGGTGGCCGTCGACGGCTCCGCCACCTCGACGAGTGTCGGCTGTGCCGAGTCCTCCAACGGGTCGGAGTTCGCGTCGAGCTGCGGGACGGTTGCCGTCGCGGCCGACGCGGCGTGCTTCGCCGCCTGCTTCGTGGCCTGCTTCGCCGCCTGCTTGGTCGCCTTGTCGAGACGCTTGCTCAGCTTGGCCGCCTCCGCCTTGGACTCCTTGACGGTCCTCTCCAGCCGGTCGTTCTTCTTCTTGTACCGGTCGGCCTTCGCGTCGGCGCGGTCCACCTCGGCCCGCAGCTTCTTGATGGTGGCCTTGAGCTGCTTGTCGCTGGACGTCGCCCGCTTCTTCTCGGCGGTGGTCGATCGCTTCTTCGCTGGCATGGGTTCTCCTCGTTTGTCGGGGGCACCCATGATGCCCTGTCACGAGGGTCACTGCCTCCCGGCGACATCGGCTCGAGGCCTGTCGGTGCGGAGCTCGCCTCGTGGCGGACCGCCCGGTGGCACCGCTGGCGTCATCGCCCCAGGAACGTGCACACGCAGACTCGGTTGCCGTCCGGGTCGGCGAGCACGACGAACGACGGGGCGGCCACGTCGCTGACCACGCGCCCGCCCGCGGCGACCGCAGCGGCGATGCGCTGGTCGGCGAGGTCGTGCGGAACCCAGAGGTCGACGTGAAAGCGCTGGCGAGGGGTGTCGTGCGCGTCGGTCTCCTGGAACCACAGCAACGGCACCCGCCCGCCGGGGTCCACCACGTCGGTGCCGCTCACGGCCTCGGCGCTCCCGGTCAGCAGCACCGCCCAGAACGGCCCCAGGCCGGCGAGGTCTGCGGTGTCGAGCGCGAGCTCGACCTCGCGCACCGCGCTCGGGTCGGCAGGGATCCCCTGCTCGAGAGCGATCTCGCTGATCCTCCGGGCCAGCGCCAGATCACGCCGGGTCACTCCAGAGACGTCGTGGCTGACCAGCGCGATGTCCACGAAGGTGTAGCGCAGGTCGACGTCGGGATGGTGGTCGGCCTGCTCGGCCGCCTCGGCCACGGCCGTGACGAAGCTGATGCCCGTGGTGAAGTCGGCGGTCAGGAAACGCGCGTGCAGCGCCGTTGCCAGCATCCGCCAGTCGTCCAGCCGGGCGTCGAGGATCTGCGTGCTGCTCAACCGTGCCATGCGGTCAGTATGTCGACTCGCGGTGTCACCGCGGCGTTCCGTCGGCGTCGAGCCGCGCGAGCTCCTCGCCGGTCAGCTCCAGATCAGCCGCTGCCGCAGAGTCGATGACCGACTGCGGGCGCTTCGCGCCGGGGATCGGGATGACGACGGGGGACTGGGCGAGCTCCCAGGCCAACGCGACCTGCTGGGCGCTGACCCCTCGCGTCTCGGCCACCTCCTTGAAGGCCGGATGCCTGTCGGCCAGGGCCTTCGCGTCGGACAGGCCACCCAGGGGGCTCCACGGGAGGAACGCCAGGCCGAGCTCGGCGCACACGTCGATCTCCGGTCGACTGCTCCGGTAGGCCGGGGAGAACTGGTTCTGCACGCTCACCAGCGCACCGTCGAGAACCTCGTGGGCCTGCCTGATCTGCTCCGGGTCGGCGTTGGACAGCCCGACCATGCGCACCTTGCCGGACGAGTGGATCTCGGCCAGCGTGCCGATCAGGTCGGCGTAGTCAACGCTCGGATCGGGCCGGTGATGCTGCCACAGAGCTATCTGCTCGACCCCCAGACGCTGCAGGCTGGCGTCCACCGCCTTGCGGAGGTGTTCTGGGCTGCTGTCGGTCTCCCAGCGACCTCCGTCGGTGCGGACGTGCCCACCCTTGGTGGCGACCAGCACCTGGTCGCGGACCCCGAGCTCGTCGAGCAGACCGGCGATCAGCCGCTCGTTGGCGCCCTGCGCCCCGGCACCGAGCTCATCGCCAGGACCGTAGGCGTCGGCCGTGTCGAACAGCGTGACGCCTGCGTCCAGGGCGGCACGCACGGTGTCCGCGAGCTGTTCGCGCGGCTGCGTCCCCGATTGGTCGAAGGTCATCAGCCCGAGGCCGATCGCCCCCACAGCGATCCTGCCCACCTGCTCATTGCCGATCTGTCGTGTCTGCATGACGTGAGGTTCCCCGCGCCGGCGTCCGGAAACAGCCCCGGTCGACCAGGGGGTCGTCGCGACGCCTCAGCCTTCGACGAGGTACGGCTCGGCCCACGCGCTGATGATGCGGGCCGCCCTTCTGGCCTGGTGCGCTCCAGTGAGCATGTGGTCGGCGCCCTCCAGGGAGACGAAGCTGCGCGGATGCTTCGCCGCGCCGAAGATCTGGCTGGCGTTCTCGATCCCGACCGTGGTGTCGGTGGGGGAGTGCATCACGAGCAGTGCCCTCTGCAGCGTTCGGATCCGCTCGTGCAGGTCAACCGCCCGCACGTCCTCGACGAAGTGCCGTCGCAGGGTGAGCGCCTTGCCCCCGATGAGGAACGGCGCTTCCCCTTCGGCGAGGATCCGGCCGACCAGCGCGTCGTACGTGTGCTCCACGTGCCCCGGCTCGTACGGCGCGCCGATGCTCGCCACGGCTCGGACCGACTCGACCTGGTGCGCCGCGGCGATCACCGCCGCACCCCCGAAGGAATGCCCGACCAGGAGCCGCACCGTCCGGCCCGAGTCGTTGAGGAACTGCGTCGCCTGCACGGTGTCGGCGACCTTGTGGGAGAACGAGCCGTCGCCCCAGTCGCCCTCGGAGTCGCCGAGGCCGAGGTTGTCGAAGCGGAGCATTCCGATCCCCTCGCTGGCCAGCTGCTTGCAGATCCGGCTGGCGGCACGACTGTCCTTGCCGAGGGTGAAGCCGTGGGAGAACACGCCCCAGCCGCGCGGGGCACCCTCGGGATGGTCGATCAGCCCCGCCAGCCTGGGCCCCATCGTGCTGGAGAACCACACCCGCTCGGCCACGCTCTCCATCCTGTCAGGGGTGCTGCCGCTGCAGCGACGCACCTCGCCACACCGGGGGACCCCGGGCCCGAGCTACGCCGGACGAACCGAACAATCAGGGGATTTCGCTGCGGAGGTGTCGCTCTGCTCCCTACCCTCGTCGTGAGCCAACGGCACAAGACCGAGGAGTCGTTCATGGGCAAGCTGGGAGCGGGGATCACCCTGCTGGTGATCGGTGCCATCCTCACCTTCGCGGTGACCATCGACATCCCTGGCATCGGCAAGGACGCGTTGGGAGTCATCCTGATGCTGGGCGGCGCCCTCGCGATCGCGCTGTGGCTGGTGACCGAGAACCAGCGGCGGCACCACCACACCGTCGTCGAGTCCGAGCCCGTGCTCGAGGAGCCCGTCGGCTACGTCGACGACGGCGTACGTCCGGTCGCGGCACGCCGCAGGCGCCGCTTCTTCTGAGCAGCGGCGCGACTCGCTCGAGCCGGCGTGTCAGATCGCCGGCGGCGGGCAGGTCGGGGGACGTGCGCGCGCCGGTGACCGGATCAGCGCGGCGGCTGTCGACCCTGGATGGCCGACATGGGGTCCGAGGATGGTGTCGGACTTCGGGATCAGCAGCATGTTGTGCACCCAGCTGTTCACCAACCAGAAGCAGCTCGGTGCGCTGAACATCTATTCGACCCGGTCAGAGGCCTTCGCGGTGCTCCAGCGGGTGGCCTCCTACGAGAACCGCAAGCTGTTCGACGTTGCCCAGGACGTCGTGGACACACGATGTGCCCCGCACGCCCACGGCCCGCTGGTCGGACTGGCGATGGGGTGCGTCTCGCTCGAGCACCAGTCGGCGGGCCACGATGGCGCGCGCGACCTCGGTGACCGGCGGGTCGTGCGCGAAGGCGTACGCGCGCAGTCGGGCCGCGGCCACGGCGATGGACGCGTCGAGCTGGATCGCCACCATCGCCTGCGCCTGGTACACCTCGAGCCGGTCGTCCTGGCCCTCGGAGAAGACGGCGGCCGTGGTGTCGGGCCTCCACCCGTCGGCCTGGTCGCCATGACGAGCGACGACGCGGAGCTGGTCATCCTGCGCGTCGAGCAGCAGCCACAAGGCAACGTCGCTGAAGGTCAACGCCGTGGACACGCCAACGGGAGGCAGCGAGCCGACGGTCCGTGAATAGATGTCCATGGTGCCCAGGCGCGCAGCCCCTGCCTGCAGCGGGAAGGCGAACACCGCCCGCAGGCCATCGGCCCTGGCCGCTTGCACGTACGCCGGCCAACGAGTGCTCACCTCCGCCAGATCCGGGGTGAGCACGGGTCTGCCCGTCCGGAAGGCCTCGAGGCAGGGGCCGTCTCCGAGGGTGAACTGCAGTTCCTGCACCCGCGCGTGGCCCGGTTCGGACGCCGCGGTGGCCAGTGGCTCGCCAGACTCGGACAGCACACTGAGGCCGACTCCGGACACACCGAGCTGACGAGTCACGACCCGACAGAGTCGCTGCAGCCACCCGGTCAGGTGCGGCTTGTCCCCTTCCAGCGACGGCTCTTCCCGAACGAGTGCCGTTGCCTCGTCGAATCCGATCGCGGGGTCGGTCAAGGGCGCCGTTCCGGAGCCGGCCCGGACGGCAGGGTGACCGGCGGCTCCGTGCCCCGTCCGGGCGAGCGGATGGTGGCACCATCGCTTCCGAGTGCATTTGTCGTCAACACGCCGACCGCCCCATCTCCCAGCCGCACGGGCCGTCAGGGTCTGGGACGGTGGGTCGGTCGTTACCCCCGTTGACACCGGGCATGCGCACCGCAGCGGCGCCTCTGCTCCCCCACTACCGCCCGTGTCCTGGGTCCCTCAACTCACGGCTGCCGCCTCGGAGGCTCCTGCGGCTGCGCCGGCAGTGCCCGTTCGACACGCAGGCGCGGTCACGCTGGGCGACCGCGGTGGCGCGACCACCACGTCGGCGGGGCGAGGCGCCCGAGCCACGGTCGTGGCTACCGTCGCGGCCACAAGGACGGCTGTGAGTGTCAACGCGGTGCCAGACAGTCCCGCTCCTGCGACGAGCATCGGCAGAACGGCTGTGCCGACCGAGGAGCCCAGCGCGCGCGCCGCTGTGGCACTTGCCAACGCGGCTGTGACGGCGTCCGGTCTGTCGCGCGACGCCCGAGTGTCGAGCAGCCCCTCCAAGGTCGTCATGCAGAGCCCGGACAGGATCTGGGCGACGCAGAGCCAGATCACCGCCTGGGCCGCCGTCGTCCATCCGAGCACCATGCCTACGGCCAACACCAGCCACCAGCGCAGGACGTTGCGGTGCGTGCGCTCGACGTACTGGGCGACCGCCGGTGCGAACAGGGAACCAACCGTGAACGCGGCAGCCGACAACCCCACGGACCCGCGACCGTGCAGCTCGGCGGCCAGGGCGACAGCCAGCAGGGTCGGTGCCGACGCCACCGCCATCAGCAGCGCACCGAGGATGGTGGTCGTGCTCGGCGACCGGAGGCGGCTCCCTGACCGCCGCAACCACCGTGAGGCCGGTCGTCGGCCCGTGAGTGCCGCCCGTGGTACCCGCGAACCGCCGGCGACGACGATGGTGGGGACGAGCGCGCCGACGTACAGCACGCCGACGCCCGCCAGGACCTCTGGCGACGGTCGGTCGCCGCTCCCCAGCGGCACCAGTGCGCCAGCCGCCACACCCACCGCCTCGACCGCGGCGACGACGGTCCCGTACCAGGTGATGCCCCCGGCGCCGTCGGAGACAGCCGCCACCTCAGCACGCATGCCGGCGTAGCCGGTCCAGGCGACGACGTTCATGAGCGTCACTGAGGCCGCGAGCATCCACATCGGAGCGCCGCCCGCCAGCATGGCCATGACGCCGGCGCGCAGCAGTGCCTCGACGCCACCCGCGCTGCGGAGCAGCCGACGACCGTCGAGCCGCTGCGACATCCACGTTGCGACCGGTGCCGACAGCGCCACGCCGACCAGCATCGCCGTGCTGCACAGGCCGGCCGCGACGAGCCCGTGCTGGCGCGTCAGCTCGAGGAGGACGACGGTCCACGCGAAGGACAGGCAGAACGAGTCGACCAGTCCGGCCGCCACGAGCTGCAGCAGCCGGCGACGGTTCTGGTTGCTCCGCCGAGCCGCCGTCCCCGTCATGTCTCAGCCAACGAAGTGGGGCGTTGGCGGTGGAAAGCCGTTGAAGTGTGATGCGTAGCTCAGCGTGTAGGCGCCGGCCGAACCGACGTACACGCGGTCACCTTCGCTCATCGTGATCGGCAACAGCGCCCCGAAGAACATCGTGTCCGAGCTGTCGCAGCTCGGACCCGTCACGGTGAAGGGGATGTGCTCGACCGCGCCATGGTCCTGACGAGACGACCACAGGGGAAAGCGCCACTGGCCGACGCTCTGCTGGGTCTCCATCAGGCCGTTGTAGGCGCCCACGTCGAGGTACAACCACTCCTCTCCGGCACGAACCTCACGGCCGAGCACCTCGGCGGCCATGACAGCGGTCTCCGCCACGAGGTGCCGCCCCGGCTCCGCTGCGACCAACACCGGCCGATAGGGCAGCATCTCGTCGAGCGCCCTGTTCACGACAACGCCGATCTCCTCGATGGTAGGGGTCGGCTCGCCGTAGCGAGCCGGGAAGCCGCCGCCGATGTCGAGCATCTCGAGGTAGACGCCGTCCTTCGAGAGCTGACGCATGAGGCGTCCCACCGAGGCCAGCGCCTGCACCCAGGCCGACGTGGACGTGCACTGTGAACCCACGTGGAAGGTCACCCCGTACGCGTGCAGCCCGAGGTGCCGAGCCTGGAGCAGCAGCGCCCGCGCGTGATGTGCCTCCGCGCCGAACTTCCGCGACAGGGGGAAGACGCTGCCCGAGTCATCGACCCGTACGCGGACGTAGACGGCTGCTCCCGGCGCGCAGCGCGCGATCTTCTCGAGCTCGCCCTCGGAGTCGATCGCGAACCGCCACACGCCGGACTCGTACGCAGCACGCACATGCGCTGCCGGCTTCACCGTGTTGCTGTACAGCACCTCCTTCGGGTCCACCCCGATTCCCTGCAGCACCCGCAGCTCTCCGAGGGATGCGATCTCGAAGCTCGAACCATGGTCGGCCAGGGTGCGCAGCACTCGTTGCTCGGAGTTGCACTTGACGGCATAGAAGGGCTGGACCCCTGGCAGGGCCGCCTCGAAGGCACGCAGCCGCTGCGCCACCAGACGCGTGTCCCCAGCAAGAAAGGGAGTAGGCAGGTCGAGCAAGCCGAGCTCGTGCGGATGGAGACTGTCAGGCCACGATCGCGGGACGTCGGTCAAGGCGCCCAGATCAAGAACGGTCACTTTCACTCCCAGGTCCGGCGACTGGGCGGCCTCCCTGCCGCCACGGACCGTCGCCAAGGTCGAGGGTAGGAAAGTCCCGTGTCCCTTTTGGGGGCTTTCGGCAAAGTTTTGCGATTAGTCAGCAGGCAGGCGGCGGCCGTACCGATACTCCTGTCATGCTCCCCGTCGCGCGGCACGCTGCCCGGCCCCGTCCGGCCGAACTGGTAGTCGCTGTCATCGCCCTGGTGTGGTCCGGGGTGCTGCTGCACCTGCGGGACGAGCCGCTGATCGCGCAGACCTTGTCCAACGTGGGTCTGTGGGCGATCTCCCAGGCCGCCGGCGTGGGCGCGTTCCGGCGGAGCGCTCGACACGAAGGGATGGACCGGCGGTTCTGGGTGCTCATCGGTGCGGCCATGACCTCGTGGGCCATGGGGCAGCTGGTCTGGACGTGGTACGAGTCGGTTCTCAGCCGTGAGGTGCCGTTCCCGTCGCCGTCTGACCTTGGCTATCTGGGCCTCGCGCCCCTGGCGGCTGCCGCCATGCTCGTGCTGCCGATGGCGGCTCAGTCGGCGGCGGGCAAGCTTCGCACGATCTTCGACGGACTCATGGTCGCCACGTCGCTTCTCCTGTGCAGCTGGGTGCTCGTGCTCCAGCACGTGTTTCGCGCTGGGGTGGACAGCTTGGTGAACACAACCATCTCGCTGGCCTACCCGGTCGGGGACGTGGTGCTGATGACTATGGTGGTGACGACGTGGCTGCGCGCTCGGCGCACCGACCGCCGGCTGCCCGTCTCCCTGCCCTTCCTGGCGACCGGTCTGCTCGCTTTCGCAGCGGCGGACTCCGGCTTCACCTACGAGACGACGCTGGGCAGCTACAACTCGGGCAGCATCATCGACCTCGGCTGGTTCGCTGGCTTCTCCCTCATTCTGGTCTCAGCGTTGCGCGATGAACCGGGCGACGACGCAGCCGAGGCTGACGAGGAGGTGCAGAGCCTTCCCCTGGGCAGCTGGCTGCCGTACGCCGCTGTCCTTGCCGCCCTGCTGACTTCGGTCGCCGAGGTGGTGCGCACCGGTCACTCCGACCTCGTGCTCATGTGGCTGCGCACCGCCATCATCGTCTTGCTCGTCGGGCGACAGGTTCTCACCTTGCTGGAGAACCAGGCCCTCACGCGCACCCTCGAGGACCGGGTCCGTGCCCGTACCTCCGAGCTGGCCACCAGCCGCGAGCGCTTTCTCGCCCTCGTCCAGCACAGCTCGGACATCGTGACGCTGGTCGACCGCCAAGGACTCATCTGCTACCAGAGCGCGTCCATCGTGCGAATACTCGGCTACGACGCCCTCGACATGCAGGGCAAGCCGTTGAGCTGCCTCATGGATGCCAAGGAGGCTGCCTTCCTCGAGCAGGCGCTGGAGCATGCTGCCGCCGAGGACATGCGCATGCACACGGTGACGAGCACCTGGAGGCATGCGGACGGCCGGGACTGCCGCGTCGAGATCACCATCACCAACCTGCTGTCGAATCCCCACCTCAGCGGACTGGTGCTCAACACGCGCGACGTCACCGACCGGGTGCAGCTGGAGCAACAGCTCACCGGGATGGCGTTCTCCGACTCACTGACCGGCCTGCCGAACCGGGCACTGTTCAGAGACCGCCTGCAGCATGCACTGACACGCCGCGGCACGGACGACCGCGGCGTCGCGGTGCTTTTTCTCGACCTCGACGGGTTCAAGTCCATCAACGACACGCTCGGACACAGCGCCGGCGACGAGCTCCTGGTGGCTGTCGCGGAGCGGCTTCGCGCGGTCGTGCGTAGCGGCGACACAGTGGCACGGTTCGGCGGAGACGAGTTCGCGGTCCTGCTCGAGGGCGCCACCGCTGAGGAGGAGATCGTGCTCGCCGAGCGCGTCAACCAGGCTGTCCAGGAGCCGGTGGAGCTGCAGGGCGAGCGAGTTCACATCGCGGCGAGCGTCGGCATCGCCCGCATGGACGAGCATTCCGCGAGCGCGGAGCAGGTGCTGCGCAACGCCGACCTGGCGATGTACCAGGCGAAGGCTGCCGGCGCCGGCGGGTACTCCGTCTTCCATCCCGACATGCACGCGGGTCTCGTGGAGCGCGTTCGACTGGAGAGCGACCTGCGCACGGCCGTCGACGACAACGAGATCGTCGTTCACTACCAGCCGATGATCTCCCTGCGAACCGGCAGGATCTCCGGTACCGAGGCTCTTGTCCGCTGGCAGCACCCCGAGCGGGGCCTCGTCTCTCCCGAGAGCTTCATAGCGATCGCGGAGGCGAGCGGACTCATCCGCGACATCGGCCTGTTCGTGCTCCGAGAAGCCTGCGCACAGACGATGCGCTGGCAGGCCGCGTACTCGATGCCCGGCCCGCTCAAGGTCTCCGTCAACGTCTCTCCCCGGCAGCTCCTGCAGGAGGAATTCCCGGACCAGGTCCGCCACGTGCTCGAAGACACCGGCTTGCCTCCCGCACAGCTGACGCTGGAGATGACCGAGAGTGTGCTCATCGACAACGGCGACGAGACGTTGCGGTCGCTCACCCGGCTGCGCGACCTGGGTGTACGTCTCGCACTCGACGACTTCGGCACGGGATACTCCTCCCTGAGCTACCTCCACCGCTTCCCTGTCGACGTGTTGAAGGTCGACCGAAGCTTCATCGAGCGGCTCTCGAACGGTGGTGACGCCGCGCTCGTCAACACCATCCTGCGGCTGGGTCACACGCTGCAGCTCGAGACGGTCGCGGAGGGGATCGAGCGGCCACAAGAAGTGCTGAGCCTGCGCCGCCTCGGCTGCACCACCGGGCAGGGCTTCTACTTCTCACCGCCGCTCGAGGCGGACGCCTTGGCCGACATGCTGGACGAGTCGCAGCCCGCACAGGACGAAGCGACGCCCGCCTGAGCTGCTCGCGACGGTCCAGGGTCGTGGTGGGGTCGTGCCTCTCGTGTCGGGTTCGTCGACCTCGGCCTCGGCTGGCACGGGGGCAGTGGTCGCCGCAGCCGGGTGGCTCGACGAACGGCCTCTCCAGGGTCACCGATACCGCCGTGGAGCGTGTAGGTTGGGCCCGTTGCCGGTCAAGCAGTGGCCGAGCAGCGCCGTGGTGGACGCGGAACTCCACCATCCTGCCCTGCCCCGACGGGGTCGGGGCGTGGGGAGCAGCACCGATGGTTCAGGACCTGCCGCTGGCCGATGAGCTGGCAGCGGTGTATGCGCGGATGTCTGGCGTGCTGCTGTCGCAGGAGACAGTCACCACTGCGCTGCAGCTGGTGACCGCGCTGGCCCTGGAGACGGTGCCGGGCAGCGTGGGTGCGGGAGTGACGCTGATCGAGGGCGGCCGGCGCACCAGCGCGGCCGCGACCGACGCTCTGGTGGAGCAGGCCGACGCGCTGCAGTACGAGCTGGACGAGGGACCGTGTCTGAGCGCGTGGGCGGAGCGCGCCGTGGTCCGCGTCGAGGACACCGCCGTCGAGGCGAGGTGGTCGCGCTGGTGCGGTGCGGTGCAGCCGCTGGGGCTGCGCTCGGCGCTGAGTGCGGCCATGGTCGCGGGGGACACAGCGCTCGGGGCGATCAAGGTGTACGCCCGGGAGCCAGGCGCCTACGGCGACCGGTCGGAGCACCTGCTGACCTTGTTCGCCGCGCAGGCCGCGATCCTGCTGTCCAACATGCAGACTCATGAGCGGGCACAGCAGCTCAGCGACGGGCTCAGGGACGCCTTGGCCAGCCGGGACGTGATCGGTCAGGCCAAGGGCATCTTGATGGCTCAGGACGGCATCGACGGCGACGCCGCCTTCGCGATGCTGGCCGCCGCCTCTCAGCGGGAGAACCGCAAGCTCCGCGACGTCGCCCAGGACATGGTCGAGTCGGTCGAGGTTCGCCGGCTGCGTCTGCGCCCATGACAGGCGGCGCCTCCGAACAGGAGCAGCGCCAGGGGATCGCCGACGCGTTGACGGGCGCGGAGCTGACGCACGAAGAGCTGTGGCTGCGCTACTTCGGGCTCGGTGGCACCGCCGGGCTGATGGAGCTCGAGGCCTACGTGCACGACCTGATGCCCCTACCTGCCGGGGAGAGGGACATGCTCGCCCATGCCGTGAACGAGCGGCTCACCGAGCTCGCCGGCCCCGGTCCCGCGCCGTACAGCCGCCCCCTGCGGGAGGCCCCCCCGGCGGATGGTCCGCTGCCTGCACTCGTCGGCCTCCTCAAGGGCGCCCGCCTCGCCCCGCCAGAGGACCTGCCGGTGCTCGCAGCGGCCGCCGGCCGGACGCTGGACACGCAGATCGTGGTCTACCTGGTGGACTACGCCCAGCGTGAGCTGACCCCGCTGCCGCATCCGGACCTGCCTGGTGAGGGGCAGCGGTTGGATGTGGACAGCAGCCTGGCCGGTCGCGCGTTCCGCCGCACCGAGGTCGTGGCCAGCAGTGCTGATGGGACGCCGCGGCTGTGGGTGCCGCTGCTCGACGGCGCGGAACGCCTCGGCGTGCTCGAGGTGGCGCTCGGCGATGTGGCCGACCTCTACGACCTCATGTTGCGCGAGCAGCTGACGTGGGTGGGCGCTCAGCTCGGGCACCTGCTGACGGCTCTGAGCGGGTACGGCGACAGCCTTCATGCCCCGAGGCTGAGCCGAGTGCGGACCCCGGCCGCGGAGCTGATCTGGTCGCTGCTGCCCCCGCTCGCCGCCGGCACCGCCGGCTTCAGCGTCGCAGGGCTGGTGGAACCCAGCTCGGAGGTCGGCGGGGACGCGTTCGACTATGCACTGGCTGCCACCAGCGTCTCACTGGCGATCCTCGACGGAATGGGGCATGGCCTCGCCGCCGGGCTGATGGCTTCCGCGGCACTGGTCGCCTCCCGCGCCGTCCGCCGTGACGGCGGCAGCGTCGACGAGCAGGCACGCGCGATCGACGACGCCCTCGCCGAGCAGTACCCCGACGCGCTGGTCACCGGCGTGCTCGCTGAGCTCGACCTCACCACCGGCCAGCTGCGCTATGTCGCCGCCGGCCACCCCCACCCACTGCTGCTGCGGCGCGGACAGGTCGTCAAAGCCCTCGAGGGTGGGCGCCGCACCCCCTTCGGTGTCGACGGTCGCCAGTTCTCCGTTGGTGAGGAACACCTCGAGCGCGGCGACGTGCTGATGCTGTACACCGACGGCGTGACCGAAGCCCGTGACGCCGACGGTGGCCTCTTCGGGGAGCAACGCCTCATCGACTTCCTGGAACGCGAGGCCGCCTCCGGCCACCCTCCCTCTGAAAGCGTTCGACGCCTCATGCACGCGGTGCTCAGCCACCAGGACGGGATTCTCCGGGACGACGCGACCGTCCTGCTCGCGCGCTGGGACGCCACCAACGGTCACCGGCTCGAACGGGAAGCCGCCACCTCGCCCATTGAGGCTGCGGCCGTGAGGGAGCAAGGCAGATGAACAAGGTCTCCACCGTCCGGCTCGCGGAGATCTTCGTCGAGGTCGCGGACACGCTGGTGGACGAGTTCGACCTTGTCGAGTTCCTGCAGCTGATCACGGCCGACACCGCCGAGGTGGCCGACGCGACAGCAGTGGGCCTGATGCTCGCCGACCCGCGAGGGCGGCTGCAGCTGATGGTCGCCTCCGATGAGCGCGCCGAGATGCTGGAGCTCTTCCAGGTGCAGCGCGACGAGGGCCCCTGCCTGGACTGCTTCCGAACTGGTGCCGCGGTCGTCGCCGTCGACCTCGCGCAGGCCGACCACCGCTGGCCGGCGTTCGCCCCGCAGGCGACGGAGGCCGGGTTCCGGTCGGTGCACGCGTTCCCGCTGCGACTGCGGCGCGAAGTCATCGGCGCGCTCAACGTCTTCCGTGACGAGCC
The DNA here is from genome assembly GCA_035634095.1 of Nocardioidaceae bacterium. Lineage (GTDB taxonomy): Bacteria > Actinomycetota > Actinomycetes > Propionibacteriales > Nocardioidaceae > Nocardioides_B. The sequence continues at coordinate 47,578 of DASQDP010000049.1, forward strand.
CGGAGACCTGCGGACAGACGACGCCCGAGTAGTCCAGGGACTGGCAGACGTCGCCACCATCGGCCTGCTGCAGGAGCGGGCCTTAAAACGCCGGACAGAGCTGGCCGAGCAGCTGCAAGCGGCCCTCAACAGCCGAGTCGCCATCGAACAAGCCAAAGGGGCACTCGCTCTGATCCACGGCACCACCCCTGACGAAGCGTTCCTGCTCCTGCGCAGCTACAGCCGCATGCGACGACTCAAGCTCGTGGAGGTCGCCCAGACCGTCGTCACCGACCCCCAGGCGTACCCGAGCCTCACCGACCCGTCCCTTGCTCAATCCGACCGCGACACGCCATGAAGGACGGGCCGGTCTGATCGACGCACGGTTGAGGAAGGGACGTCACGGCGTCGATGCGCGTGCGGTGAGAAGTCGAGCAGGGGTTTGCGGCCTGACGGACGGCTGTGGCCGGCTGGCGATGAGACGGGCGACCTCCTAGCCCTCTGTGCTCCCGGGTCGACCTCGTTCCTGGTAGACGTCGGGGATTCCGTCGGCGTCGGAGTCGACTGCTTCGTCGGCTGCCATGCGCTCGTAGGCGCGGTCTCGGGTCTTCACCAGGGCCGCGGCGAGCAGCCCTGCGGCGAGGGAGCCGGTCAGGATGCCGACCTTGACGTGGTCGTCGGCGGCGCTGCCGGCGCCGAAGGCGAGGTCGCCGATGAGCAGCGAGACGGTGAATCCGATACCGCCCAGCAGGGAGACGCCGAGCACGTCCAGCCAGGTCAGCTCGTCGTCGAGGGTGGCGTGGGTGAATCGGGCGGTGAGCCAGGCGGTGCCGAGGATGCCGATCGGCTTGCCGAGCACGAGCCCGGCGATGATGCCCAGAGCGATCGGGTCGGTGAGGGACTCGGTGAGCCCGGTGAGGCCGCCGATCTCGACGCCGGCGGCGAAGAAGGCGAAGATCGGGACCGCGATGCCGGCGGAGATGGGTCGGATGCGGTGCTCGAAGTGTTCGGCGAGTCCAGGGCCGGCGTCCGGGCCGCCCGCGGCCGCGGAACGGATGACCGGGACGGTGAAGCCCAGCAGGACACCGGCCACGGTGGCGTGGACGCCGGACTCGTGAACCAGCACCCAGGTGGCCGCCGCGAGCGGGAGGAGCAGCCACCAGGATCGGATCCGGCGTTGCACGGCCAGCGCGAACAGGGCCAGAGGAACGAGGGCACCGGCGAGCGGCAGCAGGTGCAGGTCGTCGGTGTAGAAGACCGCGATGATGGTGACCGCCACCAGGTCGTCGACCACAGCGAGGGTGAGCAGGAAGGTGCGCAGCCCTGTGGGCAGGTGGGTGCTGATGATCGCCAGGATGGCGAGGGCGAACGCGATGTCGGTCGCGGTCGGGATGGCCCACCCGTTGAGGGCCCCGCCGCCGGTCTGGAGCGTCACCAGCACGTAGATGCCCGCCGGCGCCGCCACCCCGCCGAGCGCGGCCAGGATGGGGAGCGCTGCCCGCGACGGGTCGCGGAGGTCTCCGGCAACGAACTCCCGCTTGAGCTCGAGCCCGACGACGAAGAAGAAGACCGCCAGCAGCCCGTCGGCGGCCCAGGTGCCGAGCGACAGGTCCAGGTGGAGCGACTCCGGGCCGAGGGTGTGATCGCGCAGCGTCGTGTAGGACTCACTGGCTGGCGAGTTGATCCATATCAGCGCGACGAGGGTGCCGAGGAGCAGAAGCGCGCCGCCGACAGTTTCCTTGCGCAGGATCTCGGTGACCCGGGCCGACTCGGCGAACGAGCCACGGGCGAGCACGCGGTTGTGGCCACGGGGTCGGGAGTGGGACACGGTGGCTCCTTCGAGGGGGTCGGTCCTGTCAGTGGGAGGGCAGCTCGCCGGTGAGCCGTTCATGCCGTTCGGCGCTGGCGTCGTCGAGGCCGACGATCTCAACGAGCTTGTGCTTGCGGGCGTACTTGGTGGTGATGGCGTCCAGGGCGGCGACCGTGGAGGCGTCCCAGATGTGGGAGTCGGACAGGTCGATGACGACTCGGTCGGGGTCGGCTGAGTAGTGGAACTGGGTGTAGAGGTCGTTGCTCGAGGCGAAGAACAGCTCGCCGGTGACCCGGTAGACGGCCGTGACGCTGCCGTCGGTGCTCTCGACGAGCTCCCTGTGGGTCTCCGTCATGTGCGCGACCCGGCGAGCGAACAGGGTCATCGCGACCAGGACGCCGACGATGACGCCGATGGCGAGGTTGTGGGTGGTGACCGTGGTGACGACGGTGGCGAGCATCACGGTCGTCTCCGACTTCGGCATCCGACGCAGGGTGGCGGGCTGGAGGCTGTGCCAGTCGAAGGTGCCGACCGAAACCATGATCATCACCGCGACCAGCGCGGCCATGGGGATGATGGCGACCACGTCACCGGCCCCGACGACGAGCATGAGCAGGAAGACCCCGGCCAGGAACGTCGAGATCCGGGTCCGCGCTTCAGAGACTTTCACGTTGATGATGGTCTGACCGATCATCGCGCAGCCGCCCATCCCACCGAAGAACCCAGTGATGACGTTCGAGGCACCCTGACCCCACGCCTCACGGGTCTTGTGAGAGCGGGTGTCGGTGATGTCGTCGACGAGCTTGGCCGTGAGCAGCGACTCCAGCAGTCCGACCAGCGCCATGGCTATCGCGTAGGGGGCGATGACCTCAAGCGTCCCGAGTGTGAGCGGCACGTTCGGGACGAACAGCTCCGGAAGGCTGTCGGGCAGCGCACCCTCGTCGCCGACGTTGCGAACGGTGAGCGCGGCCAGCACCGTGAACGCGGTGAGTGCCACGATCGCGACCAGCGGCGCGGGGATCGCCGAGGTGACCCTCGGGAGGCCGGCCATCACGGCGAGACCGACCGCGACCATCGGGTAGACGGCGAACGGGACGTCGACCAGATACGGGACCTGCGCCAGGAAGATGAGGATCGCCAGGGCGTTGACGAACCCGACCATCACCGAGCGGGGGACCAACCGCATCAGCCGGGCGACCCCGGCAAGACCGAGCACGACCTGGATGAGACCACCGAGCATGACGGTGGCGATGAGGTAGTCGTAGCCGTACTCGCGCATCACCGGAGCGATGACCAACGCGATCGCGCCGGTCGCGGCGGAGATCATCGCTGGGCGGCCGCCGAGGAACGCGATGGAGACCGCCATCGTGAAGGACGCGAACAGCCCGACCCGGGGGTCCACGCCCGCGATGATGGAGAACGAGATCGCTTCCGGGATGAGGGCCAGCGCGACCACGAGTCCCGCCAGGCCCTCCGTGCGCAGCAGCCTCGGCGACCGCAGCGCATTGCGTACGGTCGGTTCCGTCGAGGTGGTGTGGTCTGGGGCGGCCGACGTCGTCGGCGAAGGGCTGCTCACGGGTGCAGGCTCCGTTCGGGGCAGGCGTGGGGCTCGATCACCACGGGGACGCGTAACACGATCGACCTGGCTGCGGGGTGGACCGCCTTCCACGATGGGTGCGCGCTGGCGCTGCTTGCCAGCGAAGTCTGAGTACCACTGTACCCTCACATCGCGTTAGAGTTGAAGTCCGGCCGATGCGAGAGGGCAAGCGTGAGGAGCGAGATGACGCCCGAGCCCGCACCCGTGGTGGTCCCGGTCATGCACATCGGGGAGGTCGCCGCGCGCACCGAGTTGTCGCTGCGCACTTTGAGGCACTGGGACGACGTCGGACTGCTCAAGCCGTCCGGTCGCACCGCCGGTGGGTTCCGCCTCTACACGGAAGCGGACGTGGCAAGGATTCTGCTCATCCGCCGCATGAAGCCGCTCGGATTCACCCTCGAGGAGATGAGTGCGGCGATGCGCGACATCGAGACGCTCCAGCGGCCGACCGCCACGCATGCGGAGAGGACGGCAGCGCAAGAGCGGCTCGCGGGGATCCTCCGGGACGCCGGAGAGCGGCGGCTGAAGCTGATGCGCCAACTGGCGATGGCTGACGAGTTCATCGAGCTGCTAGGCCGGAGAGTCACCTGAAGGGGTCCTCCTGCGGCGTCAGGAGAGGAGTTCGCGTTGTCCGTGTTCCGCTGCCAGGCTGCTCTAGTGCGGTCTGCTGGGAACCAGCTTCTCAGATCGGCGGGCTCCGGGTGCCGGTGATCCTCACCGCCTGGACGACGTCATCCGCGTGGAGCTGGTGGGTGACTGCCTGGACGTAGTCAGTGGGCTTCCACCAGGACTGGTCGAGCACACCTGGCCACGTGGCCCGCACTTCGCGCCTCCATGCGTCGGGCCACGAGCGCATCCTCCCGAGGCCGATGGGGAGACCGAGTGCCGTGAGCCGTTCGCGGAAGGCGTCCAGCAGCGGCTCGGTTCGTGCCCACCACTCATCGTCGTTCACGCCACGTCGGGGTGTCACGACGATGCTCTCGTTGAGTACGGAGTGCCACTCGTCGTAGTGGGACAGCACCACCCGCGAGCGGGGAAGCAGAAGCTCGAGCAGTACGTCACCGCGAGCATGCTGGGCGTTGCGGCACAGATCCGCTCGGGTCACTCGCGCCCACAGCCACAACAGGCTCGGACCATCAGTCGTGAGGCGGTCTCCCGCCACTTGTTCCATCCATTCATAGGAGCGCACGAAGTCCGACCCGCGGTGTTCGGGCAGCGGTACCAGCGAGCCGGTTGCGGCGAGTTGTCGATACGCATCTTCGGACTGGAACGTCCACAACCTCAGCGGATCGCTGCCGATGTCACCCAGCCACCGGCGACCCACTCGGTTGACAGCCCACCACGGCGGGCGGCGGGGCAGCGATGGGTAGCCCGGGAGAAGCACGATCTATTGTCGGGTGAGGCCCCGACGGCAACACGGTTCCGGCGTCCGCCCCATGGGGGAGACGCTCATGCGCGGTGAGCTCGCGGCACGTGGAGCTGGTCCAGTAGGGCGATGACGCGGCGTTCCACCTCGTCGCGGACGGGGCGAACGGCGTCAACGTCGAGGCCGGCGGGGTCGTCGAGGGTCCACTCCTCGTAGCGCTTGCCGGGGAAGATGGGACAGGCGTCGCCGCAGCCCATGGTGATGACGACATCGGCAGCTCGGACGACCTCGTCGGTCCAGGGCTTGGGGTACTCGGTGCTGATGTCGATGCCGCGTTCGGCCATGGCGGCGACGGCGGCTGGGTTGATCTCGTGGCCGGGTTCGGATCCACCGGACCAGGCGATGGCGGCGTCTCCGGCGTACCTCTCGAAGAATCCCATCGCCATCTGCGAGCGGCCCGCGTTGTGTGTGCAGAGGAAGAGGACGACTGGTCTCCCGTCCGAGGTGAGGCCCTCCACCTTGGCCAGGGCCTTGAGTCGCTGCTCGGCGAACCGCTCGGCGAGCAGAGGCAGGAAGCTCGTGACGGTGGCTCGGCTTGCGAACTGGTCGTAGGAGGTGTGCAGGAATCGCTCGATCGTCTCGGCGGAGAAGACGCCCTCGAAAGCGCGGGCGAGTCGGGTCGCGGCCGACGTCAGGGCGACGATCTGGTCGAGGGAGATGTCGGGGCGGGTCTCGGTCATGGCGATGCTCCGATCAAGAGGCGTGTAGTCGGGGGGCGAGCTGGGATATGCGGTGGGTGAGCTCGGTGTACGCCGCGTCGAATGCTGAGTCGGTGCCGATGCGGACCGGGTCGCGCACTGACCAGTGCAAGGCGCTGACTCGCGTTTCTGCGGCGAGCTGCTCGTGGGCGTTGTCGCAGACAGTGATGAGGAGGTCCTCGGCTCGGAGGACGTCCTGCAGCGAGCACGGGCTGGCGTCCAGCAGTGGTGTTCCGTGCCGAAGGGCTGCTGCCACAGCGCCGGGATGCACCGCGGGGGCGGGGCGGGTGCCGGCTGATACCGCTGGAACGGAGCTCGAACGGCGCCAGAGCGTTGCTGCCATCTGCGAACGGGCCGAGTTCGCGGTGCAGACGAAGACCACCCTAGGGACAGCGGCCACGGGCACGGGGGTCAGGCTGTCGAGCGTGGCCGGAACCAGCTGGACGTAGGCCCTTCGCCGGTCGGCCTCGGACCGGGTCCGCACCACCAGCCCCTCCCTCTCGAGGACCTTGAGGTGGTGAGCGACCAGGTTGGAGGGCATCGCCAACAAGCTCTGCAACTCGATCGGGGCGGCGTCTCCGAGCAACAGCGTGTCGACGATCCGGACTCGGGCCGGATCGGCGAGAGCGGCGTGCACGTGAGCCCGATGCTCTGCCGTTGCTCCTCGCTCAACAGTCATTGACTCAACATTGCCTGAGTCAATCGCCGGGCGTCAAGGCGGGCCTCCCCGTCACGGTGATGCGCCGGTGCAGGTACGCCGACTCGTCGACTGGCTCATGGAGCGAGCTCCCTGTTGCGCTCACGGCCGGGGTCGGGCCCGCGGTGGCGGTCGGTGAGCTCGGCCGCTCGGACTTCGGCTCCCGGGTAGAGCGCACGGATGAGTGCGTATCCGAGGACTCCGCCGATCAGCTGCATGGGCACGAACATGGCCACCGAGCTCGGCGCGATGCCGGCGAAGGTGTCGGACAGGGTGCGCGCCACGGTGACGGCGGGGTTGGCGAAGCTGGTGGAGCTGGTGAACCAGTACGCCGCAGTGATGTAGCCGCCGACCGCAAAGGCCACCGAGTCGGCGCGCCCGGAACGCACGGTCCCGAAGATGACCAGCAGCAACCCCAGGGTGGCGACCACTTCGCCCAGCCAGAGGCCGCCGCCTGAGCGGACGTTCGTGGAGACGGTCACGGCGTCGAGGTCGAACATCAGGTTGGCGACGACGGCGCCCAGCGCGCCGCCGAGGAGCTGGGCCGCGACCAGCACACCTGCGTCGCGGGTGCTGACTGCTCCGAGTGCGCGCTCCACGAGGGTGACGACCGGGTTGAACGCCGCGGAGACCGGTTGCAGGGCCAGGATCAGGGCAATCAGGGCGGCGCCGGTGATCAGGCTGTTCTCCAGCAGCTGCAGCCCGACGTCGTCGGGGGAGAGTCGGCTGGCTGCGATCCCGGACCCGATCACGGCCGCGACCAGGAAGGCCGTCCCGACCAGCTCCGCCACGGCCCGACGAGGCAAGGACGTGCTCACGCGCCGGCTCCGCCGATCAGCGCCGCGATGCTCGCCAGCGCCTCAGGGCGGACCTTGTAGTAAACCCAGGTGCCACGCTTGGTCCGGTCCAGCAGGCCGGTCTCGTGCAGCACCTTGAGGTGGTGGCTGATGGTGGGCTGGGAGAGGTCGAAGGCGTCGGTGAGGTCACACACGCACGCCTCGCCACCCTTGTGAGAGGCCACCAACGACACCAGACGCAGGCGGACCGGGTCGGCCATCGCCTTCAGCACCGGCGCCACCCGCTCGGCCTGCTCCCTGGACAGGGGCTCCCGTTGCAGCGGTGAGCAGCACGCTGCCGTCTCCACGGGCGACAGGTCGGTCATAGTGTTCGACACACGTCTATGTTGACATGCATCAATGTCCGTGGCAACGTAGGAGACATCGATAAGCGTCGATGCAAGCTGATCCGCACGCTCTATGTCTTCGGAGGAGCCACATGAAAGCGTTCGATTCGTCGGTCCCGGCTGCGCAGCACCCGATGGTGATCGTCGGTGCCGGCCCGATAGGGCTCGCGGCGGCTGCCAACGCGGCCGAGCGGGGGATGATCTTCGTCGTCCTCGAGGCCGGTCCGGCGGCTGGCGCGGCCGTGGCAGAATGGGCGCACGTGCGGTTGTTCTCGCCGTGGTCCGAGCTCATCGACCCGGCCGCCCGCCGGATCCTCGAGGAGACCGGCTGGACCGCTCCGGACGACACTGCCTACCCCACCGGCGGGGACTGGCGCGCAGAGTACCTCCAGCCGCTGGCCGCCGCCCTCGACGTGCAGCCGAACCGCGTCCGCTACGACACCAGAGTCACCGGTGTGGCTGTCCACGGCCGCGACCGGGTGGTCGACTCCGGCCGCTCAGCCGACCCGTTCGTGGTCCATGTGGACACACCAGCCGGACCGGAGCGGATCCTGGCGAGCGCGGTGGTGGACGCCTCAGGCACGTGGGGGAGGCCGAATCCGCTGGGTGCCGACGGATATCCGGCGATCGGCGAGCAGGCCCACGCCGGCCGGATCACCTACGGCATCCCCGACTTCCGCGACACGGCTGTGCGCGCCCGGTACGCCGGCAGGCACGTCGCCGTCGCCGGCAAGGGCGCCTCCGCCCAGGGGGTGCTGATCGGGCTGGCGCAGCTCGCCGAGGACGCCCCGGGAACGCGGGTCTCGTGGCTGCTGCGCCGCGGGAGCGTCGGCGATGCGTTCGGTGGCGGCGACAACGACCAGCTCGAGCAGCGGGGAGCGCTCGGCCTGCAGGCGAAGGCAGCCGCCACCAGCGGGCACGTCACCGATGTGACCTCGTTCCGCACCCAGTCGGTCAGCGCCCAGGACGACGGCCGCCTGACGCTCGCCTCCGTGAACGGGCGGCAGGTCAGGGACGTGGACGAGGTGATCGTCGTGACCGGGTTCCGCCCAGACCTGTCGTTCCTCAGCGAGGTCCGCTTGGACCTGGACCCGGTGCTGTCCTCCGCGCGAGCGCTCGCAGGAGAGATCGACCCCTCCTTCCACTCCTGCGGGGACGTCTCCCCGCACGGCTACCAGGAGCTCGCCCAACCCGAGGAGCGCCTCTACATCGTGGGCATGAAGTCCTACGGTCGGGCGCCGTCGTTCCTGGCGATGACCGGCTTCGAGCAGGTCCGGTCCGTGGTGGCAGCCCTGGACGGAGACCTCGAGGCAGCCGCACGTGTGGACCTGGTGCTCCCCGAGACCGGCGTGTGCGGCGGGTCCGGGCTCTTCGACGACCCCGCCGCTGCCGGAGGCTGCTGCGGCGCACCGGCCGCTTCGGAGCCTCAGCTGGTCACCCTGGGTCGCTCGACCGGCCACTCATGAGAGTCCACCACTCGGATGACCACGTGGACAGGTGACCCACCCGGCGGCTCCGATGCAGCCCGGCGCCCTCGACGGTCCCGGGCTGCGACGAGTGGTCGCTGCCCTGTCGCTCACCCAGATCACCAGCTGGGGGGTCCTGTACTACGCTTTCGCGGCCCTCTCTCCGTCGATCATGGCCGACACCGGCTGGTCGAGTGTGCAGGTGACTGGCGCGTTCTCGCTGTCACAGCTGGTGTCCGCCGTCGCCGGCATCTGGGTTGGCCGTCATATCGACCGGGTGGGCCCGCGCCGGGTGATGACGGCCTGTTCCCTGCTCACCGTCCCGGGCTTGCTGGCCGTGGCGACCGCTCAGGACGTGGTCGTGTTCTACGTCGGCTGGCTGATGGCGGGCGCCGCGATGGCCGGGGTGCTGTATCCGCCTGCGTTCGCAGCGCTGACCCGCTGGGGTGGTGGGCGCCGAGTCGAGGCTCTGACGACGCTGACCTTGGTCGCCGGCTTGGCGAGCACCGTCTTCGCTCCGCTCGCCTCGGGACTCGAGGGCTGGCTCGACTGGCGCGGCGCGTACCTCGTGCTACTCGGCGGGCTGGTCGCCATCACGGTGCCGCTGCACTGGTGGGGCCTTCGCCACCCCTGGCTCACCGGTCCGCATGACGATCCGACGTTCGACACGGGCGAGACGACGACTGCCCCGACGCTCGACGTCCGCGAGGTCATCGGGAGCCAAGCCTTCGTCCTGCTGACGGTCGCTATGGCACTCACGTCACTGTCGGTGTTCGCCGTGGTGATCAACCTCGTCCCGATGCTGGTGGAACAGGGCATGACTCCCCATCTCGCTGCAGTGGCGCTCGGGCTTGGTGGTGTCGGCCAGGTCGCGGGCCGGCTCGGGTACGCACGGTTCGCCGCTCGCACCACGATCACCGCTCGGACCGTCATCGTTGCCGCTGCCCTCGCTGTGGCGACGGGAGCCCTGGCGCTGTCCCCAGACGTCCCAGCAGTCCTGGTCGGGCTGGGGATGCTGGCCGGTCTCGCCCGGGGGATCTACACCCTGATCCAGGCAACTGCCGTCACCGACCGGTGGGGCCCCGCTGCGTACGGCACGCTCAACGGCGTGCTCACCGCACCCAGCCTCATCGCCTCCGCCGCCGCCCCCTTCATCGGTGCTGCCCTCGCCCAGGTCCTCGGGAGCTACACGGACGCCTTCCTCGTCCTGGCCGGCCTCACCGGAGTAGCCGCGATCCTGTTCACTTACGCCTCTCCGAACGGGCGCCCGTCGTCGCCTGCGACCCTCACGACCGAAGGAACCCACCATGCGTGACCACCGACCTGACACTCCGTCCGTCCTCTTCGTCTGCGTCAAGAACGGCGGCAAGTCCCAGATGGCAGCCGGCCTGATGCGTCAGCTGGCGGGTGACGCGATCACAGTCGACTCCGCGGGCACCCGACCAGGCGTCGCGGTCAACGACCTGTCTGCCGCCGCGCTGGCCGAGGTCGGGGTCGACATCAGCGACCAGACCCCGAAGCCAGTGACCGACGAGCTCGTCCGGTCCGCCGACATCGTGGTGACCCTGGGCCGCGACGCCCGCGTCGACGCCGTGCCTGGCACACCGGTCGAGAACTGGGACACCGACGAGCCCTCCGAGCGCGGCCTCGACGGCATCGAGCGGATGCGCCTGGTCCGAGACGACATCGCCACACGAGTCCGCGAGCTGGCGAATCGCCTCGGTGGCGCGCCCCTCGCGTGAAGTCCCTCGACGGAAGCTCGTTCAAGGTCGTCGTCATCGGCGCGGGCCAGGCCGGAGTGTCTGCCGGCTTCTACCTTCGCCGCGCGGGCCTGACAGCTGAGGAGTACGCCATCCTCGATGCGAATGCCTCACCCGGCGGCGCGTGGCGGCACGGCTGGGACTCGTTACGCCTCTTCTCGCCCTCTGAGTACTCCTCGCTGTCCGGTCGCCCCATGCCGACCTGGCGCGAGGGATTCCCGCCGGCTCACCACGTCCAGGACTACCTCACCGACTACGAGCGGCGGTACGACCTCCCTGTCCATCGTCCAGTGACGGTGACGGCGGTCCAGCGCGCTGGCAGAGGACCAGTTCGCTACCGGCTGGAGACCGACGCCGGGTCCGTCAGCACTGACGCGGTCATCTCGGCCACCGGCACCTGGACGCGGCCCTTCTGGCCCACCTACCCGGGACAGCGAGACTTCCGCGGACTCCAGCTGCACACCGCCGACTACCGATCCCCGGGTCCTTTCGCTGGTCAGCACGTCGTTGTCGTCGGCGGCGGGAACTCCGCCGCGCAGCTGCTGGCCGAGATCTCGACCGTGGCCACCACGACGTGGGTCACGCCACGGCCGCCACGGTTCCTGCCCGACGACGTGGACGGACGGGTCCTGTTCGACGTGGCCACCGCGCGGGCGACCGCCCTGGCGAGCGGCGCACCCGACTCAGGAGGAGTCGGTGGGCTCGGGGACATCGTCATGGTGCCGCCCGTCCGGGAGGCACGTGACCGCGGAGTGTTCCGAGCCGTCCCGCCGTTCCGGCTGCTCACCGACGACGCCGTCGTGTGGGCCGACGGCAGGCGGCAGGCGGCCGACGCGATCGTGTGGTGCACCGGCTTCCGCCCCGCACTCGCCTACCTGGCCCCCCTTCGACTGACCCGCGAGGACGGCCACCCCCGCACCCGCGGCACCGAAGCGGTCAATGCTCCCGGCGTCCATCTCCTCGGCTACGGCGACTGGACCGGCCCAGCCTCCGCCACGCTCATCGGGGTTGGGCGCACCGCCCGCGACGCAGTCAGCCACCTGCTCAGACCGGTTCATGAGCGGGCCGACCGCACGGGCATTCTCACCTCCGGCCACCAATTCCTCGAGACCTAGCACCGCAACGTCTCCCTCGACAGCTCTGCGATCGGTCTGGACTGACTCAGGCCTGGGTCGCGGCACTGGTCTGCCGGTCCGAAGACTGGCTGAGCAAGATGGAGGGGGGCAACCAGACCCTCGTCGCCCTCGGTGCTCGGCCCGGAGCTGAACGTCCAGCACGGGCAGTCCCCTGAGCCACGCCTCGTCACGGTGCCCCAAGGACGTCGCGCTTCGCTTGGCACTGTGACAGTGCAGCCTTCTCGCGCCGAGGGCTGGTCGATGGTCTCGAGCCCCATCGGCGATGCGGTGGGACTTGATGGGCTGGTAACCGCACAGATGCGACGCACGGGGCGCGGGGCCAACGCTAGTTCGCATACCGCATGGTCGAGTGCGGCGAATGGCGGAGGTGTTGACATGAGCAACAAGCGCTACCAAGGAACCGGACGACCACCCGGCCCACCCCGAAAATGACAAACTCCCGAACCCACAACCGTGGGTTCGGGAGTTTCCGATGTGCTGAGACATCACATGGTGCCCCCGGCAGGATTCGAACCTGCGACGCACGGTTTAGGAAACCGACGCTCTATCCCCTGAGCTACGAGGGCGGGGATGGCAGGACCCTTGCGGCAGCAGCCTCGAGACTGCCGCCGGGTGCCAGCCCTGCTCGAGCGAGGATAGACCACGGCGGGCATGCTCCCGCCGCCGATCGGTCTAGCGCGGCAGCGCCGCCAGTCGCGAGTGGGTGGCCAGCGACAATCCGGCGGCCGTGGCCACGGTCCCGGCGCCGAAGAGGAGCGCCGAGAGGCCATAGACCGGCGTGAGGGCCCCGACCACGGTGGGGGCGGCGATGGCGCTGACTGCCCCGACCAGCAGGGCAGCGGTGAACCCTTCACCGGGGCTGGCTGGCAGCGCCTCGGCGGTCCAGATCGCCAGCGCCGTGCCGCCGGCCATGTAGCCGACGCCATAGACGAGGGACGAGGCCACAGTCAGCGAGACCGAGCCATGCGCTGTGGCCAGCAGGCCCAGCGCCACGCCTTGCGCGCCCACACACAGCGCAGCCACCTGAGCCGTGCCGATCCTCGCGGCCACGCGATCCGTCCACAGAGCGGAGACCCCGGACGTCGCCAGGGCGAGGAACAGGACGGCCCCCATGACGCGAGGCAAGCCGGCGTCACTGATCGACTGGTTGGCGTAGGTGAAGTACACGGTGCAGCCGGCCGAGTAGACAGCGGCGTACAGCAGCACCGGAAGCAGACCCGGACTGACGAGGACCCGCAGCACAGTCGAGGCGAGGGTCGCGCGCGGCTCGAGACGCGGGACGTATCGAAGGTTCAGCACGGCAGCGGCAGCTGCAGCGGCGGCGGTCCCCACCCAGACGAGCCGCCAGGAGTCGAGGACGGCGGCGAGCACGATGAACGCGGCCAGCGTCAGGAAGCCCATGCTGGTGCCGGTGTTGACCACGGAGAGCATCCGCGCACGCAGGTGCACCGGTGCGACGCGCGGCACGATGTCGGAGTACGGCGCCCAGACCCACCCCGCGGCGGTCCCGGCGAGCGTGGCCCCGGCCGCCAGCAGCAGCGGGGACGGGGCCACGGCCACCACCAGGGCACCGACCACACCGCAGGCGCCGCCCACCGTCGTGGGGGCTCGAGGCCCCTTGCGCGCCGCGAGCGGCATCGCCATCAGCAGCCCGCACAGGTATCCCGCGAACGTGCCGCTCGCGATCAGGCCCAGCTGCTGGTCGGACATGGCGAGGTCGCTGCGCACGTCGGGCAGCGTCACGCCGAAGGCGTAGCGCACCATCCCGAACGCGACGCCGACGACAGCCGCCCCGGCCACCGCCACGCGCATCTCAGGCGATGTCACCGTGTTCCTCTTCCCCCGTGCCTCTCGCGAGCATCCCCGCCGGTCGCTCGGGCGGCGTACCCAATTCCAGCGGCCCACATCTGTGGCATTGGCCACGAGGGGGGCATGACGGGCGGCGGGTCGGGGTTTCGGCCGCATCCATGGGCCCGACGGGATCAAAGGAACTCACCTACGCCGGGGCGGTGGCCCGGCAGCGACCGCCGTGCGCCCACCTCGGCGGCACCGGCGCGCGGCATGGAATGGTGGCAGCCATGCCCCTCGAGCCCCGCAGCGCCGACTGGTGGAAGTCGGCCGTCGTCTACCAGATCTACCCCCGCTCGTTCGCCGACAGCAATGGAGACGGGATCGGCGACCTCCCGGGCATCACCGCACGGTTGGACCACCTCGAGCAGCTCGGAGTCGACGTTCTCTGGCTCTCCCCGGTGTACGCGTCGCCGATGGACGACAACGGGTACGACATCAGCGACTACCAGGACATCGACCCGACCTTCGGCACCCTGGCCGACCTCGACGACCTGGTGGCCGGCCTGCACGATCGGGGCATCCGGCTGCTGATGGACCTGGTGGTCAACCACACCTCCGACGAGCACCCGTGGTTCCTCGAGTCCCGCGAGCCCGGCTCACCCAAGCGGGACTGGTACTGGTGGCGACCCGCCCGCGACGGCTTCGCGCCCGGCTCCCCGGGTGCCGAGCCGACCAACTGGGAATCGGCGTTCTCCGGCCCGTCCTGGGCGTACGACGAGCGCAGCGGCGAGTACTACCTGCACCTGTTCAGCCGCAAGCAGCCCGACCTCAACTGGGAGAACCCGGAGGTCCGCGCCGGGGTGCACGAGATGATGCGCTGGTGGGTCGACCGCGGCGTCGACGGCTTCCGGATGGACGTCATCAACCTGATCTCCAAGCCGGCCGAGCTCGTCGATGGGTTGGTGCCGCCGGGACGGCTGCTCAGCCCGGCGTTCGACTCGGTGGCCAACGGAGCGCGGCTGCACGAGTTCCTGCAGGAGATGAACCGCGAGGTCGGACTCAGCGCCGGTCACCTGATGACCGTGGGGGAGATGCCCGGCAGCACCATCGAGCTGGCGCGGGACGTGACCGACCCCCGGCGCGGTGAGCTGGACATGGTGTTCACCTTCGAGCACGTCGGGCTCGACCAGCAGGCCGGGGGCACCAAGTGGGATCTGCACCCGTTGCCGCTGCCGGTGCTCAAGGCGAACCTGGACAGCTGGCAGCAGGGCCTCGCCGAGGCGGGCTGGAACTCGCTCTACTGGAACAACCACGACCAGCCACGGGCGGTGTCCCGCTTCGGCGACGACAGCCCGCAGCACCGGGTGGCCTCGGCCAAGACGCTCGGCACCGTGCTGCACCTGCACAAGGGCACCCCGTACGTCTACCAGGGGGAGGAGCTCGGGATGACCAATGCGGGCTTCGCCGACATCGCGCACTACCGCGACATCGAGGCGGTCAACTACCACTCCGACGCCCTCGGTCTCGGGGTGCAGGCCGAGACCGTGCTGGCGTCGCTGTCGGCCAAGAGCCGTGACAACGCCCGGACCCCGATGCAGTGGGACGACTCGGAGCACGCCGGCTTCACTCGCGGCCAGCCCTGGCTGCCGGCCAGCGCCGACAAGGACCAGATCAACGCCGCCGCGGCGGTCGCTGACCCCGAGTCGGTGTTCCACCACTACCGCAGGCTGGTCGAGCTCCGCCACCGCGAGCCGGTCGTGGTGCACGGGCGCTTCGACCTCCTGCTCCCCGACGACGAGCAGCTCTGGGCGTTCACCCGGACGCTCCGCGACGACGTGCTGCTGGTGCTCGCCAACTGCTCCTCGCAGCAGGCCACGGTCCCTTCGTCCGACGTACCCGACCTGGCCGGCGGCACCGTCCTGCTGGGCACGCACCCGGTGGCCGAGAGGCTCGCCCTGCGGCCCTGGGAGTCGAGGGTCTACCGCCTCGCCGCCCGGTGAGACTCCTCGCATCGGACCTGTGCTGGGGACCTGTCCCGTAGGCTGGTGGGCGGGCCTCGCACGGGGAGGGGCCATCTGACTCTCACGTCGACCGCTGGATTCGCCTTGTCCCAACACAGAAGAAGTCACGACCCGAAGCGGGTGCGCCGGGTCGTCAAGACCCTTGCCGTCATCGTGGCCGTGCTCGTCGTCGTTGGGCTGGTGGCCGGCTTCTTCGTCTACCGGCACCTGGACAAGAACATCACCGCGCTCGACGTGGCCCCACAGCTCGGCACGGACCGCCCGACCCAGGCCGCGCCCAGGCCGGACGAGCCCGACAAGCCGCTCGACGTGCTGCTGATCGGGTCCGACACCCGCGAGGGGCAGGGCAAGGCTCCTGGCGGCGAGACCCCTGGACTCTCGGACACCACAATCCTGCTGCACCTGTCCGCCGACCGGAAGCTGGCCTACGGGGTGAGCCTGCCGCGTGACGCGATGGTCGAGCGGCCGACCTGCCAGCGCCAGGACGGGGAGGGCACCGATCCCGGGGGGCTGAGCCAGTTCAACGAGGCGTACGCCGTGGGCGGACCCGGCTGCACCATGCGGACCGTCGAGCAGCTCACCGGCATCCGCATCGAGCACTTCGTGGTCGTCGACTTCAAGGGCTTCAAGAAGATGGTCGACGCGCTCGGCGGAGTGGAGGTCTGCGTCCCCCGCGAGGTCAACGACACCACCGGTCACATCAACCTGCCGAAGGGCACCTACAACGTCAAGGGTCAGCGCGCGCTGGACTACGTGCGCGTGCGCCACGACATCGGCACCGCGGAGAACGGCGACATCGGCCGGATGAAGCGCCAGCAGACGTTCCTGGCGTCGATGGCGAACAAGGCCGTGTCGGCGGGCACCCTGGTCAACGTCCCGCGGCTCTACAAGTTCCTCAACGCGGCGACGAAGTCGCTGACCACGGACCCGGGACTGGCCAGCCTGAGCGAGGTGGCCGGGTTGGCCCGGTCGTTCAACGGGATCGGGCTGGAGAACATCCAGTTCCTCACCGTGCCGTTCGAGCCGTACCCCGCCGATCCCAACCGTCTGCAGTGGGCGCCCGGCGCGGAACGGCTCTGGCAGCGCATCAAGGAGGACAAGCCGGTCGGCAAGAGGCTCGCGAGCGAGGTCACCACCGCGAAGACCGAGGACGGCAAGCCTGCCACCGCAGCCCCCACTCCCTCCCCCGGCGCGTCACCCTCCGAGGGTCCCTCGAGCTCCGCCGACCAGAGGGCCGCCGAGAACGGGCTGTGCACCTAGCGACCAGCGCGCTCCGGCTCCCGGCGTCGCGCCGGACGGCTCAGGGGACGACGAGCTGGTTCTTCGCCAGCGCCACCACGCCGTTCTCGCTGACGGTGAAGCCGCGTCGCCGGTCCTCCTCGAGGTTCACGCCGATCTGGGCGCCGTCGGGGACGATGACGTTCTTGTCGATGATCGCGTTGCGGATCACCGTTGCCCGGCCGATCGTGACGTTGTCGAAGATGACGCTGCGCTCCACCTTGGAGCCACCGCCGACGTACACGTTCGTGCCGATGACGGTGCTGTCCACGTTGGCTCCCGACACGATCGAGCCTCCGCACACGATCGTGTCGCGCGCGAAGGCGTTCTCCACGAACTTGGCTCCGGGCAGCTGCGGGTGGGAGGTGAAGATGGGCCAGTCGGTGTTGTACAGGTTGAACACCGGCTCCACAGCCACCAGGTCGAGGTGCGCCTCGTGGTACGAGTCGAGCGTCCCCACGTCGCGCCAGTAGTCCCGGTCCCGGGAGGTGGCGCCCGGGACCACGTTGTGCTTGAAGTCGTAGACGGCAGCCTGCTTCTCCGCGACCAGCATCGGGATGATGTCGCCGCCCATGTCGTGACGGGAGTCGGCGTTCGCCGCGTCGCGCTCCAGCGCGTCGACCAGCACGTCGGTGCTGAACACGTAGTTGCCCATCGAGGCGAACGACTCCTCGGGGGAGTCGGCGAGGCCCGGCGGGTCGGCCGGCTTCTCGAGCCACTCCGCGATCGTGACGCCGTCCTCGGCGGCCTTGATCACGCCGAACTGCCACGCCTCCTTGCGAGGCACCCGGATGCCCGCCACGGTGACGCCGGCGCCGGACTCGACGTGCGCCTGCACCATCTGCGAGGCGTCCATGCGGTAGACGTGGTCGGCCCCGAACACCACGATGATGTCGGGGCGCGCGTCGTTGATCAGGTTCATCGACTGGAAGATGGCGTCGGCGCTGCCGGCGTACCACTGCGGGCCGAGGCGCTGCTGGGCCGGCACCGGGGTGATGTAGTTGCCGAGCAGGGTGGACATCCGCCAGGTGACCGAGATGTGGCGGTCCAAGGAGTGCGACTTGTACTGGGTGAGCACCGCGCACCGCAGGTAGCCGGCGTTGACCAGGTTCGACAACGCGAAGTCGATCAGTCGGTAGCTGCCCCCGAACGGCACCGCCGGCTTGGCCCGGTCGTGGGTCAGCGGCATCAGGCGCTTGCCCTCGCCGCCTGCCATGACGATCGCCAGCACCTTGGGCATGGTCTGCTCCCCTCCGCCGGTCCCGGGCGGGTACCAGGCCGTTGAACTGACCCTAGGGCAGCAGGGCGGGCACGACTACATTCCCTCTATGCCAACCCAGATGCGCGCCTCGGTCCTGACCCGCGAGTTCCCTCCCGACGTGTACGGCGGCGCCGGGGTTCATGTGGACTTCCTGGTCCGTGAGCTCCGCAAGCTGATCGAGGTCGACGTGCAGTGCATGGGGGAGCCGCGGGAGGGGGCCACGGCCCACCCCGAGAAGGAGGAGCGGCTGGCCGGGGCGAACGCCGCCCTGCAGGTGCTGTCCACGGACCTCGCGATGGTGGCCGCGATCGGCGCCGACGGCCCACCGGACGTGGTCCACTCGCACACCTGGTACGCCAACATGGCCGGGCACTGGGCGAAGCTGCTGTACGACGTCCCGCACGTGGTGACCGCCCACAGCCTGGAGCCGCAGCGCCCGTGGAAGGCCGAGCAGCTCGGCGGCGGCTACCGGGTCAGCTCCTGGGCCGAGCGCACGGCCTACGAGGCGGCCGACGCCGTGGTGGCAGTCAGCAACGGCATGAAGGCCGACATCCTCTCGTCGTACCCCGCTCTCGACGAGGGCCGGCTGCACGTGATCTACAACGGCATCGACACCGACTTCTACTTCCCCGATCCGGACACCTCGGTGCTCGAGCGGATCGGCGTGGACCCGGCCCGCCCGTACGTCGCCTTCGTGGGGCGGATCACCCGGCAGAAGGGCGTGCCGCACCTGCTCCGCGCCGGCCTCGCCTTCGACCCCGACCTGCAGGTCGTGCTGCTGGCGGGCGCAGCGGACACCCCCGAGCTCAAGGCGGAGACCGACGCGCTCATCGGTGAGCTGCGCGAGCAGCGCGACGGGGTCTTCGTGGTGTCGGAGATGCTGCCGCGCGAGGAGGTCCGGCAGGTGCTCACTGGCGCGCTGGCGTTCCTGTGCCCGTCGGTCTACGAGCCGCTCGGCATCGTGAACCTCGAGGCGATGGCCTGCGAGACCGCGGTCGTCGCGAGTCGGGTGGGTGGCATCCCGGAGGTCGTCGCGGACGGGGAGACCGGGCTGCTGGTCGACCTCGACCCCGCGGATCCCGCCGACTTCGAACGTCGGCTGGCTGCTGCGGTCAACGAGC
>DASQDP010000050.1:0-3694 GCA_035634095.1 Nocardioidaceae bacterium
CGCCCTGCTCCGCGCCATCCAGGCCGCCGTCGGCTCGGGTGTGGCCCGCTGGACCGACGACGGGCTGCTCGCCTTCCGGCACGACCTCTACCGCGACGTCGTCTATGCCGATCTCGAGCCCCCGCTGCGGGAGATGCTGCACGCGGCGTGCGCGGCGGAGCTGCGAACAGGCGGGGAGATCCCGTCGCAGGTGCTGCAGCAATCCGCCGCCGCGGCTGTGTCCGCGGCATCGCAGGCGGAGGTCGCGCTTCAGGTCGCCGGTACCGACCTCGCCCACGCCCCTGTGCAGGCGGCCGATCTGCTCGCCACCGCCGCGCAACAGGTGGCCGCGCTCCCCGCGGGCCCGGAGCGGACGCAGCTGGAGGACCGGATCGCCGTCGCCCGGACCGGGGTGCTGGCAACGGCGGGCAGGATGGCGGAGGCGATGCAGGTGGCGAGCGAGGCCCTGGACCGCACGTCCGATCCCGCGGTGCGCGCGGAGCTCGTGCGGCTCCGCCTGCACCACATCGTGAGCACCGCCGACGTCCCCGGCGGGCTCAGCGAGATCGACCGTCATCTGGCTGGCGAGCTCCCCGCCAGCGCCCGCGAGGCGCTGACCCAGCTGCGCCGGTGGGTGGTCGTGCTCGGGGGACGCCAGCCGGTCGGGGACGGGGTCCCCACAGGCAGCAGCGGCGCCGCGCTGCTGCCGGCCGCGGTGGACCTGTTCCTGTCGGGCCGCTGCCGCCGGGCCCTGCACATGATCGACGACGCGGTGCGCGCGCGCGTGGACGCCGGCTCCCCGGACTGGGCGGACGGGCCGACGGCTCCAGTTCTGCCACCGTGGTTCGCCCTGTACGCCGACGGGATCGAAGGCGCCCGCGCACGGTCGGTGGAGCTGCGCCGGCAGGCACAGCAGTCGGGGCGCGGCTGGCAACTGCCGTACCACCTGTTCGTCGCGGCTTCGATCGAATACGTCGCAGGCCGCTGGGACGACGCGCTCGCCTTTCTCGACTCCGGTCTCGAGGCGACCGCGGTCACCGGGACGGGATGGCTCTCCCGCGCGGTCGGCCTCGGCCTCGGCATGCGGGTGCGGCGCGGCGAGCTCGACACCGCCGCGACGGGGCTCTCCCGGTGGAAGCTGCGGGCGCTGCCCGAGCAGTACGGGTTGCCGGCCGTCGGACACGCGGAGATGCTGCTGCACGAGGCCCGTGGCGACCTCGCCGGCGCCATCGCCCTGGCGCGGCGGAGCTGGATCGAGACCCTCGACTCCGGCCGCCTGGTATGGGCGGTGTACGCCGGTCCGGACACCGCCCGCATCGCTCTGCAGGCCGGGGACACCGATCTGCTCGCCCAGGTCATGGCCGACTCCGCGGCGGCGCCCGTCCAGGAGATCCCCGGCATGGCTCCGGCGACCGACCTGGTCCGGGCCATCGCGGAGCGGGACCCGGACCGGGCGATGGCGGCCGCGTCGGCGTTCGCCGGGCGCGGCCACGTCCCCGGTGAGCTCGGTGCCTGGGAGGAGGCCGCCGTGGCCGCCGCGGCCAGCGGGGATGCTGAACGGGCCCGCAGCTGCGCGGCCCGGTGCACCAGCGTGGCCGACCTGCTCGGTGCCACCACCGTCGAGCGACGGCTGACCGCCCGGCTGCGCGAGCACGAGATCCGGCTGGGTGTGACCGGCCGGCGGCGACGTCCGTCGTCGGGGTGGAACAGCCTCACGCCCACGGAACTGCAGGTCGCCGAGCTCGTCGGGCGGGGGCTGACCAGCCCGCAGATCGCCGCCCGGCTCTACGTCTCACCCCGCACTGTGCAGACCCACATCTCGCACAGCCTGCGCAAGCTCGGCCTCGGCTCCCGGGTCCAGCTGGCCACCACGGTGGCGCGGCACCGTTGACCTCAGGCAGACGGGCAACGGCGCCGGACATGGGCCTTGACCGACCGTGCTCTTCCCGGAGACCGCGTGCCCGGTCTGGCCGGCCGCGCCACCGCCAGCCGGACTGCCCTCGCGGATGAGCGCCGGGAAGGTCACCGGCTCCCGCTGATCCCGTCCGCCCCCGCCGGGAGCCGCCGTCGACCCCATCGGGTGCCGAGCGGCGATCGCCCCGGATCACGGCGACGCGGCCGCGACGCAGGTCCTCGTGATCCCGATCCCTCGCATCCCGTGACCGAGCAGTGGAAGCCAGAGGGGTGTATCGGTGGGTACCGGCGAGGTGTGCTGAGCACCCGGCGGCGACACGCACAGGTGCCGTTGCGTCCGAGCGTGGGCGCTGCGGCTCTCTCGACAGCCAGCGCCACCCGACGACATCCTGGCGGTGGGTGGTCCCCATCTGCGTCCACACCCGGCCGTTCCGGTACGCGGTCGGCAGGAGGGAGCTGACGTGCCCGCCACCGAGTTCTACCTGCGGTCCTATCCGCTGCCCGACGACGTGCGCGCCCACGCCGCGGCCGCGGAGGACGACGGCTGGGACGGGCTACTGCTGACCGACACGCAGAACCTCAGCATGGACGTCATCGGGTCGCTGTACCTGGCTGCCTCGGCCACATCACGGCTGAAGCTCGGCACGGCCGTGACCAACCTGGTCACCCGCCATCCCGCGGTCGTGGCCTCCACATTCGCCACCCTGCACTCCGTCACCGGAGGACGGGCACACCTCGGCGTGGGCCGGGGCGACACGGCGCTCCAGCTCATCGGACTCCGGCCGCCGTCCGCGCACGAGTTCGAGCAGCAGGTCGGCCGGCTGCAGACCTACCTGCGAGGCGGCACGGTC
Source organism: Nocardioidaceae bacterium (assembly GCA_035634095.1). GTDB lineage: Bacteria > Actinomycetota > Actinomycetes > Propionibacteriales > Nocardioidaceae > Nocardioides_B. Next base: position 2,745 of record DASQDP010000050.1, read on the forward strand.
GACGTCGACGGTTTCGGCAGTCGGATCACCTGGCTGCCGGTCGCCGGCGACGAGAAAGTCCCCGTGGACGTGTTCGGCTCCGGTCCGCACGTCATCGCGGCCGCGACCCGGCGGGCCGACCGGGTCACCGTCACCGTGGGGGCAGAACCGGACCGGGTCGAGTGGGCGGTGCGGACGGCACGGGAGGCGCGCGCGGCCTCTGGGCTCGACCCGCATACCTTCGACATCGGCGCGTTCGTCGTGGTCGGCGTCGGAACGGACCAGGACGCGCTCGACGAGCTCGTGCGCGGCAACGCGAGCATCTCCGCCCACTTCCAGCGCGGCTCGCCCTCGTCCCTGTCGACGGCCGACGCCGCCGTCGTCGCCGACGTCAGCGCACACTACGACGACTACCACCACGGGCTGGAGCACGCGACCCAGGCGGAGACGCTGTCCGGTGACTTCCTGCGGCGGTTCGGCGTCATCGGCGGCCCCGACGAGTGCGTGCAGCGGCTGCGCCGGCTGATCGGGCTCGGCCTGTCCCACGTGACCGTCGTGGGCGGGTCCCGCGACATCGACTCTGCCGTGCGGGAGCGCTCGGACCGCCTGGTCGCCACGGAGGTGCTGCCCGCCTTGCGGTCGCCCTAGCGCCGACCGCCCGACGAGCCGCGGTCAGGCTCGTCCTGCGGTCGACAGGTCGTGTGAGCCCGCGGCCGACACCACCCCCGTCCTGGTACTCCGGGTCCCCCGACACGGGTCAGGTCCTGCGGTCGTGGTCCTGCGCCGGCGTCGAGACCGTCTGCTCCCTTCCGGTGACGTGGTCGGGGTAAGCAGCCGTGAACTTCACCAGTCCCCAGATGACCGCGATCGGGATCACCCAGTTGAGGAGCAGCTCCACGAGGTGGACCGAGGAGAAGGTGGTGTGCTGTTGGTCGAGGGCCGTGAGGAGCAGAGAGCACCCCCCGATGACG
>DASQDP010000051.1:0-5489 GCA_035634095.1 Nocardioidaceae bacterium
GGCGTGACGTTGAGGACCCCCATGACCACGCAGTGGTCGGGGCGCGGGAGGGAGGAGACGCTCACCGGCCCAGCACGAGGCTCATCGCCTCGCTGCGGGTCGCCGGGTTCTCCCGGAAGATGCCGCGCACGGCCGAGGTGACCGTGGACGAGCCGGGCTTGCGGATGCCGCGCATGGCCATGCACAGGTGCTCGGCCTCGATGACGACCAGCACGCCGCGCGGCTTGAGGACGTCGGCCAGCGCATCGGCGATCTGACTGGTCATCCGCTCCTGCACCTGTGGGCGCCGGGCGTAGACCTCGACCAGCCGGGCGAGCTTGGACAGGCCGGTGACCCGCCCGTCGTCCCCGGGGATGTAGCCGACGTGCGCGACCCCGTGGAAGGGGACCAGGTGGTGCTCGCAGGTCGAGTACATCGGGATGTCCTTCACCAGGACCATCTCGTCGTGGTCTTCGTCGAAGGTCGTGGACAGGACGTCGGCGGGGTCCTGCCACAGCCCCGAGAAGGTCTCCGCGTAGGCGCGGGCCACCCGGTCGGGGGTGTCCTGCAGGCCCGGGCGGTCGGGGTCCTCGCCGACGGCGAGCAGCAGCTCGCGGACGGCGGCCGCGGCGCGAGCGTGGTCGACCCCGGTCCGCGGCCGGCTGGGCAGCTCGTCGTCCGGTTCGTCCGGTTCAGCGGGGATCTCGCTCACGCGCCCTCCTCGCCGGCGCTCGTCGGACGCGTTCGCAGCGCTGCCCTGCTCATGGGTGAGCTCGCCAGCTCGCTCACCTGCCCTCCTCGCCGGCGCTCGTCGGACGCGTTCGCAGCGCTGCCCTGCTCATGGGTGAGCGCGCGAGCTCCCTCACCTCTGGACGGGGGCGCCGACATCCCCCACGGGGTTGCTCTCCTGACCGATGTGGCCGTTGCCGTTCCGGGCGGCCCGCTCGGCCGGGGTGAGCACCGGCGGCTGGTCCGACGGGGTGCGCTTGCCGAACCCGTTGTACGGCGCCAGCGAGGGGCGCTTGGTGACCGGCTCGCAGATGCAGGCCATGTCCTCCTTGGAGAGGGTCTCCTTCTCCATGAGCTCGAGCACGAGCTGGTCGAGGACCGACCGGTACTCGACCAGGATCTCCCACGCCTCGTCGTGGGCGGCCTCGATGAGGGCACGGACCTCGGCGTCGATGTCGGCGGCGACGGCCTCGGAGTAGTCCGGCCGGGAGCCCATGTCGCGGCCCAGGAACGGCTCGGAGTCGGTGCTGCCGTACTTGACCGCGCCCAGCTTGGCGCTCATGCCGTACTGGGTGACCATCGCCCGCGCCATGGCGGTCGCCTTCTCGATGTCGTTGCCGGCGCCCGTGGTGGGCTCGTGGAAGACGAGCTCCTCGGCCGCCCGCCCGCCGAGGGCGTAGGCGAGGGTGTCGATCATCTCCGAGCGGGTCTGGGTGTACTTGTCCTCGGTCGGCAGCACGAGCGTGTGCCCCAGCGAGCGTCCGCGCGGCAGGATCGTCACCTTGTGCACCGGGTCCAGGTTGGGCAGTGCGTGCGCCACCAGGGCGTGGCCGCCCTCGTGGTAGGCGGTGACCTTCTTCTCCTTCTCGCTCATCGCCCGCGTCTTGCGCTCGGGGCCGGCGACGACCCGGTCGATCGCCTCCTCGAGCAGGTCGTCGGTGATCACCGTGCCGTTGTTGCGCGCGGTGAGCAGCGCGGCCTCGTTGAGCACGTTGGCGAGGTCGGCACCGGTGAAGCCCGGCGTCCGGCGGGCCACGGTCTCCAGGTCGACGTCCGGCGCCAGCGGCTTGCCCTTGGCGTGCACGGAGAGGATCGCCTTGCGGCCGAGCAGGTCGGGCCGGTCGACGGCGATCTGCCGGTCGAAGCGGCCCGGGCGCAGCAGCGCGGGGTCCAGGATGTCCGGCCGGTTGGTGGCGGCGATCATGATGACGCCGCCCTTGACGTCGAAGCCGTCCATCTCGACGAGCATCTGGTTCAGCGTCTGCTCGCGCTCGTCGTGCCCGCCGCCCATGCCGGCGCCGCGGTGCCGGCCGACGGCGTCGATCTCGTCGACGAAGATGATCGCGGGCGCGTTGGTCTTGGCCTGCTCGAACAGGTCGCGGACGCGGCTGGCGCCGACACCGACGAACATCTCGACGAAGTCCGAGCCGGAGATCGAGAAGAACGGCACCCCGGCCTCGCCGGCGACGGCGCGGGCCAGGAGCGTCTTGCCGGTGCCGGGCGGGCCGAACAGCAGCACGCCCTTGGGGATCTTCGCGCCCACGGCCTGGAACTTGACCGGGTTGGCGAGGAACTCCTTGATCTCGTGCAGCTCCTCGATCGCCTCGTCGGCGCCGGCGACGTCGGCGAACGTGGTCTTCGGGGTGTCCTTGGTGACCTGCTTGGCCTTGGACTTGCCGAAGGCCATGACCCCGCGCCCGCCGCCCTGCATGGAGTTGAACAGCCAGAACAGCAGGAGCAGGAGGATCACGAACGGCAGGAAGCTGATCAGCAGGCTGACCAGGACGCTGTCCTGCGTGACGTTGGTGTTGAAGTCGACGCCCTCGCCGCCACCCAGGCCGGAGACGAGGTCGAAGACGTCGTCGGCGGCACCCAGCGGGTAGGAGGCGGTGATCTGGTCGCTGCCCTGGACCGGGTCGGCCAGCTCGAGGTCGAGCGTCTGTTCCCTGTCGTTGATCGTGACCTGCTGGGCGTTCCCGTTCTCGATCTGCTCGATCGCAGTGGCGGTACTGACCTCCTGGAAGCCGCCGTTGCCGCGGAACAGAGAGGAGAACGCCAGCGCCAGGAGGACGACGAGGACGACCCAGAACCACACGGAGCGGAAGAGCTTCTTACGTTCCATACACCGATGCCGGGCGACCGGGTGCTCCGGCCTGACCCGTCCACCCTCCTGATCGTCCGGGGGACGCTCCCTGCGGCCCGGGCGGGCACCCTGGCGCTCGGTGCAGCGTCGTTGAGATCGACGGTACACCGGGGGGTCTGTGCAACAGCCGTGCAGCGGCGGGGTGCCGGCGGACAACCCCCTGGCGGGTGGGCTGCCGCGATCGGTGGCGGGCCCGCAGGGCCCCCGCCGGGTGCGACGGCGGGCTCAGCTCAGGTGGGGGACGGCACGTGGCCGCGGTGCGGTCCGGTGGGACCGCAGTGTCACTGGTACACCTCGGGCCGCAGCGTCGCGATGTAGGGCAGGTCGCGGTACCGCTCGGCGTAGTCCAGGCCGTAGCCGACGACGAACTCGTTCGGGATGTCGAAGCCGACGTAGCGCACCGGCACGTCGACCTTGACCGCGTCGGGCTTGCGCAGGAGGGCGCAGACCTCGAGCGAGGCCGGGCGCCGGCCGCCGAGGTTCTTGAGCAACCAGGACAGGGTGAGCCCGGAGTCGATGATGTCCTCGATGACCAGCACGTGCCGGTCGCTGATGTCCCGGTCGAGGTCCTTGAGGATGCGCACGACGCCGGAGGAGCTGGTGGCCGAGCCGTAGGAGGAGACCGCCATGAACTCCATCTGGGTGGGCAGCCGCAGGGCCCGCGCGAAGTCGCTCATGAACAGCACCGCGCCCTTGAGGACCCCCACGAGCAGCACCTCGCGCCCGGCGTAGTCGCGGGCGACCTGGTCGGCCAGCTCGGTGATCTTGGTCTGGATCTGCTCCTCGCTGAGCAGCACGTGGTCGATGTCGGGGCCGTAGCCGTGGTCGTTGCCGAGCTCTGCGGGAGCGCTGGCGGGCTCGCTCACGGGCGGGACTCCTCGCGGGTGTGGGGTGCGTTCCCGGGACGGGGGCCCCGCGCTTCGGGGGGCGACACCACCAGCCTGCCAGACGTCCGGACGACGCCCGCACCGCCGGGTAGGTCGACCCGGCCCTGCCCGCGCCACCCCGTGACGAGGGCCTCGACCGCGTGCAGGTGCACCGCCTGGACGTCCGGGACGCCGGCGGCGCGCAGCCAGCCGCGGAGCACCCGCCGGCGCAGTGCGGCGGGCAGCGCACCGACCTCGCCGGCGGGCAGTGGGTGGGCGGGGACCCGCTGCCCGCCGGCCAGGCGGGCCAGCTCGGCCGCGGCGAGCTCGTCGAGCGCGTCGAGGTCCTCCCGGAGCAGGTCGGCGGTGCGGGCGAGCGCGGGCGCGACGCCGCCGCCGAGCACCTGCTCCATCAGCGGCAGCACCTCGCTGCGCAGCCGGGCGCGCCGGTAGGCCGGATCGGCGTTCCAGGGGTCGTCCCACGCGGGGAGCCCCTGGTCGGCGCACGCCTGCCGGGTGGTGCTGCGGCGGACGCCGAGCAGCGGGCGCCACCAGGCGATGCCGTCGCTCGTCCGCTCGGGGACCATGCCGGCGACCGAGCGGGGGCCCGAGCCGCGGCCCAGGCCCAGCAGCACGGTCTCGGCCTGGTCGTCGAGGGTGTGCCCGAGGGCGACGCGGGCGCCGAGGTCGGCCGCCGCGGCGGCGAGCGCCCCGTACCGCGCGGTGCGTGCGGCGCCCTCCGGCCCGCCGTCGGGACCGACCGCCACGCGACGGACGAGGACCGGGTCCAGGCCGAGTCCGCGCAGCAGTTGCGCCGTCCGCTCGGCCCGCTGCGCGGAGCCCGGCTGCAGGCCGTGGTCGACGGTGATCCCCGCGACGCGGACGCCGGCGCGCGGCGCCTCGAAGGCGAGCGCGGCGGCCAGCGCGACGGAGTCCGCTCCCCCGCTGCACGCGGCGAGGACCGGCCGGTCACCCGCCCCCAGCCCCCGCCGTACGGCGGTCCGCAGGACCGCGACGGCCCGTGGCGGACCGGACACGGCTACTCCTCGCTGTCGCTCGTCGGCGCCGTGTCCGGCTGCGGCGCCGTGCCTCCGCGTGGCCTCGCGGGCTCGGCCTCCCTAGGCCGGGATGGCGGGGCGGCCGTGCACCCGCTCGACCCAGCGGGCGGGGTCGGTGAGCTCCTCGATGAGGGGCAGGTTCTCCGGCCCCTCCCAGACGCGGTTGAAGCCCTCCATGCCGACCCGCTCGACGACGCCGCCGACGAACACCCGGCCCTCGGCGTACTGCTTCATCTTCTGCTCGAGGCCGAGCAGCCGGCGCAGCACGCGGTCGATCGGGCCGCGGCCCTTGCGGCGCTGGGCGAACCGCTTGCGCAGCGTCCTCACCGACGGGACGACGTCCGGGCCGACGCCGTCCATCACGTACTCGGCGTGCCCCTCGACCAGGCTCATCACGGCGGTGACCCGGTCGAGGACGGCGCGCTGAGCGGGGTCCTGGACCAGTGCCATCAGCCCGGCGTCATCCCCGTCGCCCTCGCCGCGGGCGGCGTCGAGGACGCTGCGCAGGACGTCGCGCAGCCGGTCGCGGAGGACCTCGGGGTCCAGGTCGGTGACCTCGACGAACTCGGCCATCTGCGCCTCGAGGTGGTCCTTGAGCCACGGCACGGCGGTGAACTGCAGCTGGTGGGTGACCTCGTGCAGGCACACCCAGAGCCGGAAGTCGCTGGGGTCGACGCCCAGGCGGCGCTCGGCGTCGACGATGTTCGGCGCGAC
>DASQDP010000052.1:0-3937 GCA_035634095.1 Nocardioidaceae bacterium
ACGCTGGCGGGGTTCGCGAGCCGCTTGAGCTCGGAGACGACGGCGGCCTGGGTGTACTGCGCGATCATCAGGCCGGAGTCCACGCCCGGGTCGTGGGCCAGGAACGGCGGCAGCCCGTGGCTGCGGGACTTGTCGAGGAACCGGTCGGTGCGCCGCTCGGCGATCGACGCGACGTCGGCGACGACGATGGCCAGGAAGTCCAGCACGTAGCCGACCGGCGCACCGTGGAAGTTGCCGTTGGACTCCACGCGGCCGTCCGGCATCACCACGGGGTTGTCCACGGCAGACGCGAGCTCCCGGGAGGCGACGAGGGCCGCGTGGTCGACGGTGTCGCGCGCAGCGCCGTGCACCTGCGGCGAGCAGCGCAGCGAGTAGGCGTCCTGCACCCGGTTGCAGTCCGGACCCCGGTGGCTGGCCATGATCGCCGACCCGTGGAGCAGCCGGACCAGGTTCGCGGCCGACGCCGCCTGTCCCGGGTGCGGCCGCAGCGCCTGCAGGTCGGCGGCGAAGACCCGGTCGGTGCCGAGCTGGGCCTCGACGCTCATCGCGGCGGTGATGTCGGCGGCCCTGAGCAGCATCCGCAGGTCCGCGATGGCGAGCACCAGCATGCCGAGCATGCCGTCGGTGCCGTTGATCAGCGCCAGCCCCTCCTTGGCCTCGAGCCGCACCGGGGACAGCCCGGCATCGGCGAGCGCGGCGGCCGCCGGGCGGCGTACGCCGTGCGCGTCGGTGACCTCGCCCTCGCCGATCAGCGCGAGCGCGCAGTGCGACAGCGGCGCCAGGTCCCCCGAGCAGCCGAGCGAGCCGTGCTCGTGCACCACCGGCGTGATGCCGTGGGTCAGCATCCCGGCCATCGTCCGCGCGGTCTCCAGCCGGATGCCGGTGCGCCCGGTGGCCAGCGTCGACAGCCGCAGCAGCATCAGCGCCCGGGTGACCTCGCGCTCCACCTCCGGGCCGCTTCCGGCTGCATGCGAACGGACCAGCGACCTCTGCAGCTGCGCCCGCAGGTCGACCGGGATGTGCCGGGTGGCCAGGGCGCCGAACCCCGTGGAGACGCCGTACGACGGGGTGGCGGCTGCTGCGAGCACCTCGACCGACGCACGGGCAGCCTCGATCGCGGCGACCGCGTCGGCGCCGAGCTGCACCCCTGCCCCGCGGCGGGCCACGGACACGACGTCGGGCGAGGACAGCGGACCGACGCCCACGGTCACCGGTGCGGGGGTCATGGCACCCATTGCACTCCCGCCGGGGACCCGGCGGCCAGACCGGGAGGAGCGCCCGTGTCTCGGAAACGAGACATGGGAGCGCTAGGCGAGCCGGTTCCCGTAGTTCGGCAGCCGGTACGCGCGCTCGTAGTGCCCGCCGACGAAGTCGGTGCTCCGGTTGCCCACGTTGGCGATCAGCGTGTAGCCGCGGCGCACGAACTGCCGGCGGCACCGCTGCTTGCCCTCGGCGAGGGCCTCGCCCGCGCGGCGACCGCACACGGCGGTCACGCGGTAGCCGGCGGCGGTGAGCTGGCGCTCTGCTCGCAGCAGCCGGCCGTCGCCGCGCTGGCGGCCGGTGTTGAACAGCAGCAGCACCCCGTGCCGTCGGGCGTACCGAGCGAAACGCAGCACCACCGGGACCGGCGCGCCCCACTCGTAGTGGCTCGCCAGGGAGGTGTTGTCGATGTCCAGGTTGACCGCCAGCCTCCTGCCGACGGCGCTGTCGCCGGTCCGGGCGTGCAGGGCGATCCGCGACCCCCTCATCGCACGGTTCACGTCGGCGAGCCACTCGCTCTTCGACGGCAGCGGGGTCTCGGAGGCACGGGCCGCGGACGGGACCAGGGAGGCCCCGGCGGCCTCGGCAGTCGGGGCCGGCGGCAGCCCGCACGTCAGCGCCGCCAGGGCCAGCGACACCGCCACGGTGTGCCGGCGGGCAGCGGCGGTGGGTCGCGACATGTGGTGCCTCCGGAGCCGACGGATTCCTCAGGACAGCGTTCGCGATCATTGTGGGACGCGCACCGCCCGCGGCAGGCCCGTTTCTCCGATCCCGGCACGGCAGGATGGCGGCCATGGGACAGGTGCCGGCCGCGACGCGTGCGCTCCGGCTGCTGCGCTACCTCGCCGGGCAACCGGACCCGGTCACGCTGGAACGTCTCGCCACCGCCGTGGGGCTGCCCCGCTCGACCGCCTACCACCTGGTCACCGCGATGATCGAGGAGGGCTTCGTGGTGCACCTGGCCGAGGAGCACCGCTACGGGTTGGGGGTGGCCGCGTTCGAGGTGGGCAGCGGCTACGCACGTCAGGAGCCGCTGCAGCGCATCGCCCGGCGCCCCCTCGCCGACCTCGTGGACACCGTCGGGCACACCGCCCACCTCGCGGTGCTGCACGGGCGCGACGTGCTCTACGTGGTCGAGGAGAGGGCTCCTGGCCGACCACCGCTGGTCACCGACGTCGGCGTGCGACTGCCCGCCCACCTCACGGCCAGCGGGCGCGCCGTGCTCGCCGCACTGCCCCCGGCCCAGGTCCGGGCGGTGTACCCGGACCGCTCGGCGTTCGTCGACCGGCACGGGAAGGGACCCGGCTCGCTCAGCGCGTTGCGCACGCTGCTCTCCGAGACCCGGCAGCGCGGCTACGCCGTCGAGCACGGCGAGGTCACGCCGGGCTTCTCCTCCGTCGCCGCGGCTGTGCTGGACCACAACGCGCACCCGGTCGCGGGGGTGGCGGTCACCTTTCCCTCCGACGAGGACGGCCTGGCGGCGCCCGCGGCGGTCGCTGCCACCCGTCGTACGGCGGCCGCGCTGACCACCCGGCTCGGCGGACAGGTGAGAGGGTCGGGGCACCAGTCCTCAACGGACGGCACGAGGAGGGACACGGCGTGAACCAGGGTGCGAGCAGCAGCCCTGCACTCCCCGCGGGTGCGGACGACGAGGCAGGAACGCCCGCAGAGCGGGATCCTGAGCGCTACAACAAGGAGGGCCGGCTTCGCAAGGCCGTCTACGAGAAGGAGATCTCCCGCCTGCAGGAGCAGCTGGTCCTCCTGCAGTACTGGCTGCACGCGCGCGGGGTGAAGGTCCTGGTGATCTTCGAGGGCCGTGGCTCGGCAGGCAAGGGCGGTGTCATCAAGACGCTGACCGAGCGCACCAGCCCTCGCATCGTGCGCGTGGTGGCGCTCCCCAAGCCGACCGAGAGGGAGCGCACCGAGTGGTACTTCCAGCGCTACGTCGCGCACCTGCCTGCGGCCGGCGAGATGGCGCTGTTCGACCGCAGCTGGTACAACCGCTCCAACGTCGAGCGCGTGATGGGCTACTGCACCGACGCCGAGCACGAGGAGTTCCTGCGCAGCTGCCCCGAGTTCGAGCGGATGCTCGTCCGCTCCGGAGTGGTGGTCCTGAAGTACTGGTTCTCGGTCAGCTACGAGGAGCAGCGACGTCGTTTCGAGGCCCGCAACAACGAGCCGCTGAAGCGCTGGAAGCTCTCCGACATCGACCTGGCCGAGCACGAGCACTACGTGCGGTACTCGATGGCCAAGGACACCACCTTCCAGCACACCGACATCAAGCAGGCCCCGTGGTTCGTCGTCCCCTCCGACGACAAGCGAGCCGCCCGGCTGAACTGCATCAGCCACCTGCTCTCGTCGTTCGCCTACGAGGACCTCACGCCCCCTCCGGTCGAGCTGCCGACGATGCAGGACGTGGCCTACGTGCGCCCCCCGATGCACGAGCAGACCTTCGTGCCCCAGCTGTACTGAGCCCGGCCTCCCCGCTCGGTACTGTGGGCGGCGCGAGCCTCGCCTACCGCGCCGGATCGCTCCCCGCCTGATATAGGTCGAGGTCTTCACAAGACACCTCCGGAGGTGCCAGAAGGGATCCATCGGATTCCGTCTGAGGATCTGGCGTTGGCGCGCCGGTCCTCCTGGCATGCCCTCCGGAGGTGGGTTGTGTTTGTTCATGATT
>DASQDP010000053.1:0-5159 GCA_035634095.1 Nocardioidaceae bacterium
GACCGGTGAGCCTGCCGAGCGGCGGCCGGGTGGCTGATCCGTGGGAGCAGGAGTGGCTGGAGCTGGCGCGCCAGGGTGACGAGGCGGCCTTCGCCGCCCTGGTGCGGGCGCACCAGGACCGGCTCTACCGCGTCGCGCTGCGCATGACCGGTGACGCCCACGCCGCACAGGACGGCGTCCAGGACGCGCTCGTGCAGGCGTGGCAGCACCTGCCCGGGTTCCGCGGCGAGGCCGGCTTCTCCACGTGGGTGACCCGCATCGTCATCAACCGCTGCCACAACCTGCAGCGCGCGGCCCGGCCCACCGTCCCGCTGCCCGACGAGACCACCGGCGGGGAGGCGCTGCCGGCTGCGCCGGCCGCCGAGAGCGTGGCCCTGGCGGCAGGACGACGTGAAGCGGTGCGTCAGGCCCTGCTGTCCCTACCATTCGACCAACGAGCGCCACTCGTCCTGACGACCTTCGGCGGCTACACGTACGCCGAAGCAGGACGCGTCCTCGGCATCAGCGAGTCGGCGGCCAAGGTCCGAGCACATCGCGCTCGCCGTGCACTGGCGACCCGCCTGCAGGAGTGGAGGTGAGCACCGTGCCCGACGACCGGCCCTCAGAAGGGGCCGACAGCGGTGAGCGGCTGCCGTGCGGCGCCTCCGTCGACGACCTGTTCGCCCAGGTCACCGATGGTCGGCTCCCGCGGGACGCCGCCCACCAGCGGACCTGCCCACACTGCCGGGCCGCCCTGGCCGAGTTCCGGGCCATCTGGGCGCCCGTGCACGACTTCGCCGCTGAGCAGGTGCGTGCGCCTGCCGGACTGCTCGACGCCGTGATGGCCCGGGTGCGTGAGCTGTCCCGGCACCCCTGGTACGCCGTCGTCCCCGGACCGACCGGGCACACCCGCATCGCGGCCCGGGTCGTCGGCGTCGTCGCCCGGCTCGCCGCCGAATCGGTGCCCCACGTCAGCCTCGCACTGGGACGGGGTCGCGACGCCGCTGCGCTGGACCGGACCGAGATCGCCGGCCCGGCGGGGGAGGCCGTCACCGAGGTCGGGGTGGTGGGCACGCACGCCGTCGTCGACGTCCAGATCGCCGTCGACCACGGAGCGCCCATCCCCGAGGTCGCGCGCCAGGTCCGCGAGCAGATCAGCCGCGACCTGCGGCGCTACACCGGCCTGACGACCACCGAGGTCAACGTGCGGGTCGTGGACGTACACCCGCGGCCGTCGTCCGGCGCCGACGAGTGAGACAGCGCGAGCCGACGACCAGCGGACCGGGCAGCCGTCCTCGGTCACAGCTGCAGTTGCCGCTCGTCCCCGTCTGCCACTCGAGGACGATGATGCTGGCGTCGTCCTGCAGGTGGTCGGCCTGGTGGGCCAGGACGTGCCGCATCGGGCGGCGGACGGTCTCCGGCGCAGGGTCCCCGGCGCTGCTCGCGCGGCGGGTGACCGTCACGACGGTGCACGACCTGCTGACTCGCCGCGCCACGCCAGGCGCCTCGGGCTCGGGGCGGCGTCCGGCGATCCGGCGCACCGACGGATCTGGTGGGCGATGACGCGGGCGACGCCGGCCCCGTGCCAGCCCACCCCCGTCGGGGTACGGAGCCTCTCGGCGTTCAGCGTGGCCGCGATGGCAGCGACGGACGCGCCGTTCCGGTACAGCTCGCGCAGCCTCTGGAGGCTGTGCGAGACGCTGGTGTCGCGCTTCGTCGTCCCGGTGAGGGCGACGGGGGTCGCCGTCGTCGCGGGTGGGCTCGTCCACGTGTGTCCGTCCATCAGCGCGCTCAGGGGGACGGCCGGTCCCCAGAGCCAGCCCTGCGCGGTGGCGCAACCGAGTCCTCGGAGGAGCGTCACCTGCTCGGTGGTCTCGACACCCTCGGCGACGACGGCGACCCCCACGGCCCGGGCGAGGTCGACGATCCACGCGACGATGGCCAGGGCCTCCCGCTGCTCCGTGATGTCCGCGACGAAGCTGCGGTCGATCTTCAGCGCGGAGATCGGGAGGTCCCGCAGGTAGGCCAACGAGCTGTACCCCGTGCCGAAGTCGTCCATCGCGACCCGGACACCGTGCTCGCGGAGGTCCCGCAGCAGTCCCACTGCGACATCGGTGTTCTGCATGATCGCCGTCTCGGTGATCTCGAGGACCAGCTGAGCGGCGGGCAGGCCGGACTCCTCGGTCCAGCTGACCAGGTCGTCGAGGACGGAGGTGTCGGTCAAGCTGGCGGCCGACAGGTTCACGGCGACGTAGGCGTCCTCGGGCACGACACCTGCCCGGCGGAGACGGACCATGTCGTGCAGGGCCCGCCGGACGACCCACCGGTCGAGCTGGGGAGCCAGCCCACTGAGCTCCGCGACGGTGACGAAGGTGCCGGGCGACACCGGACCGCGTTCCGGGTGCGTCCAGCGCGCCAGGGCCTCCATGCCGACGACGGCCCCCGACCGCAGGTCCACGATGGGTTGGTACTCGAGGTGCAACGCCTCCTGCGCCAGCGCTGCCCACAGGTCGGTGGCCAGCGCATACCGGTGCTCCACGTCCTCGCCCAGCGTCCGCTCGAAGACGTGCACCCGGTCGCGGCCGGCGCTCTTCGCGGCGTGCACGGCCGTGTCCGCGTGGCGCAGCAGGTCCACCGCCGAGACCGCCGGCTCCGCCGGCGCGACGGCGACGCCGATGGACGCCGTGAGGTGCACGGTGGCGTCGTCGACGAGGAAGGGCTCGGCCACCGCGTCGAGGAGCAAGCGCGCCAGTGCGTGCGCCTGGTGCTCGTCGGTGTCCTCGCAGACCACCGCGAACTCGTCGTCACCGCAGCGGGCGACGGTCTGCCGGCGCGACACGGCCGCACGCAGGCGTGCGTCGACCCCGCACAGCAGTCGGTCACCGAGGTCGTGCCCGCGGGAGGCGTTGACCATCCTGAAGCGGTCCAGGTCGACGATCAGGACGGCGGTGGAGCGCTCGGCCCTCGACAGGGCACACGCCAGTCGGTCGAGGAGGTGCCGGCGGTCCGGCTGCTGCGTCGGTCCGTCCTGGAGCGCGGCTGCTCGCGGCTGCTGCTCCGCCCGCGGGCCGTAGGTCAGGTCCGCGGTCGCCACGTCGGCGCCGACGAACACCAGCTGGGTGGAGTCCGCGCTCGCGCCGGCCAGCACCGACCAGGACGTGGGCACGTCGACGTGTGAGCCGTCGGCGTGCCGGAGCCGGAACGTCGCGGACCCGGACGCAGCGCCGTCGCGCGCCGTCCGCAGGACGTACTGCAGCAAGGGGTGGGAGAACGGGTGCAGCAGCTCCTGCGCCGGGACGCCGGACACCTCGCCGAGCGACCGGCCCGAGAGCCGGGTGAGCGCTGCGCCGGCTGTCAGCACCGTGCCGGACAGCGAGCACGAGAGCAGTGCGGTCGGTGGTCCGCCGGCACCGGGAACGGCAGCGGCCACCCCGTGACACGGGACAGCGGCAGGTCGCAGGTGACCGGCGTCGTCCTCGGCCCCGACCGGCGCCTCCGGTCTGTACCGTGCCCTGACCACGTGACTGCTCCTGTGCTGGTGGCGACCCGGCGCGCGGCTGCGCACCGGCCGCCTCCCAGCCTGGGGAGGCAGCGGAGTCGGGACCAGATGCACTCGTGCCAACCGCCTGGTGCGCTTGCACTACGGGTCGGCATCCACCTGCTCGAGCGGTGTGGGCGGTGGTACCGGAGCCGGCGGGACGGTCAGATGCCGTCGACCAGGCCCTCCCGGACGGCGATCGACAGGACCTCGAGCTTGGAGTGCGCACCCAGCTTGGCCGAGAGGTTCGCCACGTGGTTCCGGACGGTGTGCACGCTGATCATCAGCTGCTGGGCGATGTCGGCGTTGGACAGCCCCCGCGCCAGCAGGTCGAGGATCTCGCGCTCCCGCTCGGTCAACTCGGCCCTGCCGCCGCCGCTCCGTCTGTGCAGGCGGGGCAGGAGCCTGGTGAGCAGTGTGGCGCTGACCACGGACTCGCCCTGTGCCGCAGCCCGCACGCCGTCGATCACGTCGTCCAGCCGCTGCGTCTTGGCGATGAACCCGGCGGCGCCGGCTTCCATGGCAGCGACGAGGACCCGGTCGGAGGTCGTGGCGGTCAGCACCACGATCTTCGCGGAGGGCCGGATGGCGTGCAGGTCTGCGATCGCGCCCACGCCGTCGCCGTCGGGCAGACGGTGGTCCAGGAGGACGACGTCCGGGGCGGTGGACGCCATCAGGTCCCGTGCCTCGGTGATCGACGCGCCTTGACCGACGACGAGCAGGTCGGGCTCCGACTGCAGGGCCTGCGCCAGGCTGGCGGCGAACATCTGGTGGTCGTCCACGATCAGGACCCGGACCGTGGCGGGCGGAGGCCCACCTGACGTCTCGGGCCCCACCACGTTCGGAGTCTGACACGCACCGCTCCGGGTGGCGCCTGGTGCGCGCGCACTAGACCAGCGGTGCCCTCGCGTCACGACAACGGTCGCAGCGTGGGCGAGCGTGCTCCTGTGCCGACCCCGGTCCGCGGCGAGATCACCGTCGTCATCGCCGATGACGACCACCGCATCGGGGCCGCCGTGGCCGGGCTCCTGGACCAGGAGCCGGACTTCCGCGTCGTCGGGACGGCGGACGACGGCGACGGTGCGGTGACGGTCGCCCGCGAGCACCGCGCGGCACTCGTCCTGACCGACGTGCGGATGCCGGGAGGCGGCCCGGACCTGGTCCGGCGACTGGTCGCGCTGCCCCATCGCCCGGTCGTCGCCGCGTTGTCAGCGCAGGCGGACCCGGCGACGTGGACGCGCGTGCTGGCTGCCGGCGGATCCGCCTACCTGCTCAAGGGCGGCCTCGCCGGCGACCTCCCCGTGCTGCTGCGCCGGTGCGTGCAGGGCCACCTCGTCGTGGGCGTGCCCGGCGCGGCCGACCTCGTCCGCCGCCTGCTCTCCCCCCAGCCCCAGGCCTGCCGACGGGCCGCCGGCGACGCCCGCACCCGGCAGGGGGAGGAAGAACGACACGGCGGTGCCGACCCCGCCCGGACCGGGCCGGGACCGCCACCACCCGCCCGACGCCAGCGCACGGTCGCGCATCGCGACCACACCGGAGTGCCGGCGCCCCGAGCGCACCGACGCCGTGGCGTCCACCCCGATGCCGTCGTCCACGACGCGCACCTCCACGCCGCGCCCGGTCGCGTCGACGGTGACGGTGA
>DASQDP010000054.1:0-32342 GCA_035634095.1 Nocardioidaceae bacterium
ACATGCCGCGACTCCTCCGCCGCAGTCCCCGCAGCCTGCCTCGCCTGCTCCTTCACCTGCTCCTTGGCCCCACCCGACGAGCCACTGCCGACACCGCTCCCCGACGGGACACCCGTCGGACTGTCCGGGTAGTTCGCTGTCATGTTGCCTCCATGCTGTGGACGTAGAAGTGGTTGAGGTACCCGTCCGTCCACGTCGCATTCCTCGACCGGGTCCGGCGCGTCCCCGAGAGCACCCCGGAATGGCAGCAGCGGCGCCGCTGTTGCACCCAGCGCCTGACATACCGCCCACCCGGGCGACCGACCGACCGGAGGACTGATGAGCACGACCGAGCTCACCGCTGACGCTTTCGAGAAGACCGTGGCCGACAACGACATCGTCCTGGTGGACTTCTGGGCTGCCTGGTGCGGACCGTGCCGCCAGTTCGCACCGACCTTCGAGAAGGCGTCGGAGAAGAACACCGACATCGTCTTCGCCAAGGTGGACACCGAGGCCGAGCAGGCGCTCGCGCGGGCCGCGAACATCACCTCCATCCCGACGCTGATGGCGTTCCGTGAGGGGGTGCTCGTCTACTCCCAGCCCGGCGCGCTGCCGCCACAGTCCCTCGACGAGCTGATCGGGGCGGTGCGCGCCCTGGACATGGCCGAGGTGCACGCGACGGTGGCCCAGCAGCGCGGCGTCTAGCCTGACGGCATGGACGCGCACGCCTGGGACGATCGGTACGCCGCGGCCGGGCTGGTCTGGTCACAGACGCCCAACCAGCTGGTGGCCAGCGAGCTCGCCGTCCTCCCGCCGGGACGCGCGCTCGACCTCGCCTGCGGGGAGGGCCGCAACGCCCTGTGGCTGGCGGCGCGAGGCTGGCGGGTCACCGGCGTGGACTTCTCCCGCGTCGCGCTCGACAAGGCACGCGCTCTCCAGCAGCATCATGGCCAGCCGCTCGACGTGACCTGGCTGTGCGCGGATGCGCTGACGTGGGCCGCGGATGCGGCGTCGTACGACCTGGTGCTGCTGGCGTACCTGCAGCTCTCCGACGACGAGCGCCGCACCGCCGTACGACGGTCCTTCCTGGCGCTCCGCCCGGGCGGCACGTTCCTGCTGGTCGCGCACGACGCGACGAACCTGGCCGAGGGAACCGGCGGGCCCACCGACCCGACGGTGCTGTTCACTGCGGAGGACGTGCTCGCCGACCTGGACGGCGAGCGCTTCGAGGTGGAGCGGGCCGAGCGGGTGGCACGCGAGGTCGCCGCCGGTGTGGCGGGCGACGATGCAGGGAGCCACCAGCACCAGGGCGACGGCGGAGCGACGAGGACCGCCTACGACGCCCTGGTCCGCCTGGTGCGCGCGTGACCCCCACCCAGCTGAGGGCCTTCGCGTGCGTGGCCCGGTGGGGGTCGGTCAAGGCGGCCGCCGACGAGCTCGGCGTCAGCGAGTCCGCGGTGTCCATGCACGTCGGTCAGCTGCGCCGCGAGCTCGACGACAAGCTGTTCACCCGCACCGCCTCCGGCCTCGCCTTCACGCCGGGCGGCCTGCGGCTCGCCAGTCGAGCCGTGGACATCCTGGGGCTGCAGGACCGGACCGTGCGCGAGGTGAGCCAGGCGGCCAGCGGCCGGCGGCTGCTGCGGATGGCGGCCTCCAGCATGTTCGCGGAGCACGCCGCGCCGGGCCTGATCGCGCTGTTCGCCGGCCGGGCCGATGATCTCGACGTCGAGCTCAGCGTGCGTCGTAGCGCTCAGCTGCCGGCGCTGCTCGTCGCGCGCACCGTCGACGTCGCGATCGGTCCTGCGCCCGGCCGCCTGCCCGCCGGGTTGGTGTCCACGCCGCTGCTCGGCTACGAGGTGGTCGCCGTCTGCGATCCGCAGCACCGGATGGCCGAGGGGCCGGTGACGTCCCGGCAGGTCCGGGAGGAGACCTGGCTGCTGGGCCCTTCGGCGGCCGACGACGGGAGCGTCGTGCCGGACATGCTGCGTGCGCTCGGCATCCCCGAGAGCCAGCAGCGGATCTTCCAGAGCGACGCCGCCTCGCTCGAGGAGGCCAAGCGAGGGACCGGGATCGCCCTGGCGGTGCGCTTCTCGGTGGCTGCAGACCTCGCGGCGAGACGCCTCGCCGCCGTCGAGGGCCCCGGCCTGCAGGCACGGGGTCAGTGGGCGGCCCTCGCACTGCCCGAGCACAGCCAGCCCTCGGCAGCCGCGGAGCTGATGCGCTTCGTCACCACGCCCCGGGCCACCCAGGCCATGGTGCACGGCGGCGGGGTCACCGCGGGCCGCTTCAAGCCGTCCGTGCACGTGACGCTCTGGAGCTAGGGAGCAGGACCGAGGATGGCGTCCATCGCCTGGGTCACCGCGACGAGCGAGTGCGCGGGCAGGAGGTCGTCGCAGAACGGAAGGGCCGCCGCCATCGACCCGACCAGCGGCTCGAAACCCGGGGCTGCGACCCGCGGGTTCAACCACACCAGCCGGTGCACCCGCCGCCGCAGCCGCACCAGCACGTCGGTGAGCTCGCCCGGGCCGTCGCTGTCCCAGCCGTCCGAGGCGATCACCAGCACACCGCCCCGCAGGGCCTCGGCGTGCCGCGAGCCCAGCAGCCCGGCCAGGCTCGAGGCGAGGTGCGTGCCGCCGTACCGGTCCACCACCAGCTCGCTGGCCTCGGAGATCGCCTGCTGCGGCGAGCGGTGCCGCAGCGCCGGGGTCACCCGGGTGAGCGAGGTCGAGAAGGCGAACGCCTCCCCCTGCTCCGACCAGGACAGCGCCCGCATCAGGTGCAGGTACGCCGTGGCGTAGGGCTGCATCGAGGCGCTCACGTCGGCCACCATCGTGACGCTGCGAGGTCGCTGACCGGTGCGGGACCGGCGGAGCTCCACCACCTCCCAGCCGGTGCGGCGCGACGCGGCGACCGTCGCGCGCAGATCCACGCGACGCCCCGCGTGGTGAGGCTGCCGTCGTCGGCTGCGGCGGGACGGCCAGCGGGACAGCGCGCGTTCGAGCCAGGCGCCGACGAGCTCGAGCTGGCGCTCGTCCAAGTCCTCGAACGGGACCTCGGCGACCGCCTCGAGCGAACTGGGCAGCAGCTCGGGGACCCGGAGGCGAGCACCGGAGTCCGTCTCCTCGGCCACCGACACCTCACGAGGCGTGTGCCAGGGCAGCCCGGTCCCGGGGTCCGGCGCCGTGAGGCCGGCCGCCCTCGCAGCGGACAGGTCCGCCGGTCCGGACGGACCTGCCGGTGGACCGGCCGCCTGTCCCTGCAGCGGCAGGCGGGCGTCCTCGAAGACGGCCTCGAACACGGCATCGAAGATGCGGAGATCCTGGGCCCGGTGCACCAGCGTGACCCGAGCCGTCCAGTACAGCGCCCTCAGGTCGCCGTGATGCAGCGCGCCGAGGGCGTCGGAGAACGTCGCGAGGGCCGGCAGCGCGACCGGCACGCCGGCGCCGCGCAGGCGGTCGCCGAGCGCCACAGCGAACGCGGCCCGGTCCACGGACCGCAGCAACAGGGGTGCGGAGCTCTCGGTCACCCGAACGAGTAGCTGTCGGCCGCGTGCCGCACGACGTCCCGGTCGTCGGGGGTCTTGGCCAGCGCGCCGATCGAGGTGAGCACGTCCCCGCGGGCCAGCTCGCTCACCCCCAGCACGGACAGCGCCGCGACCCAGTTGATCGCCTCGGCGATACCGGGTGGCTTGTCGACGTCCAGAGCGCGGACGTGACCGACGAAAGAGACCGCCGAGCCGATCAGCGCGGCGTTCGCCGCCGGGACCGTGCGCCGCAGGATCCGCACAGCCCGCCCCGGGTCCGGGAACTCCAGCCAGTGGTACAGGCACCGGCGTCGCAGGGCGTCGTGCAGGTCGCGGGTGCGGTTGGAGGTGAGCACGACGACCGGCGGTGCGGCGGCGGTGAAGGTGCCCAGCTCGGGCACGGTCACCGAGCCCTCGCCGAGGAACTCCAGCAGCAGCGCCTCGAACTCGTCGTCGGCGCGGTCCACCTCGTCGATGAGCAGCACCGGCGGCTGCGGTCCGGTGTGTCGCACGCACCGCAGGATCGGGCGCTCCAGCAGGAACTCCTCGCTGAACAGGTCGGCCTCGGTGAGCCTCCCGTGCTGCGCCTCGGCCAGCCGGATCGCCAGCAGCTGCCGCTGGTAGTTCCAGTCGAAGAGCGCCTCGGCGGCGGTCAGCCCTTCGTAGCACTGCAGCCGGACCAGTGGCGCCCCGAGGGTGCCGGCGAGCGCCTTGGCCGCGGCGGTCTTGCCGACCCCCGGCTCGCCCTCCAGCAGCAGGGGCAGCCCGAGCTCGAGCGCCAGGAACACCGCCGTGCAGGTGCCGTCGTCGGCGAGGTAGTCCTGCTCGTCCAACCCGCGCCGCGCCTCCTCGGCGCTGTGCGGGCGGCTCACCGCGACTGCGCCCGCACGAACGCGTCGCGACACCCGGGGTTGCAGAACCAGTGGTCGACCCCGTCCAGGGACAGGTGCGCGGTGTCGCCGGTGACAGTGACCGTCATCCCGCACACCGGGTCGACGGCCTGCCGGGGGGTAGCTGCGGCGGCCGGGGACGCCCCGGCCAGCCCCTCCAGTCGGATGGCCCGGACCACCGCCGCCAGGATGGACAGCGCGATCTCCGGCGCCGTGCGCGCGCCGATGTCCAGGCCGACGTGCACGTGCACCTTCGCGCGGTCCGCAGCCGCCAGGTCGAGCTCGGCGAGCAGCGCCTCGCCCCTTGTCCGGCTGCACACCACGCCGACGAAGCCGACCCCGGCGTCCAGGGCCGCGCGGACAGCACCGGTCTCGTCGCCTCCATGGCTGCAGACCAGCGCCGCTGTCGCGCCATCGGGCCCCGCCCCCTTCCCGGCCCGGGTCACCTCGAACCCGAGGGTGAGCGCCAGGGCGGCCACGGCCTCCGCTGTCGGCGACGTCCCGGACAGGTGCAGTGCCGGCCGAGGCAGCAACGGCTCGAGGTAGATCTCCATCGCGCCGCCGGACAGGCACGGGTTCACCACCACGCTGGCCCCCGGTGCCGCCGGGAAGACCCCGTCCTCGGGCAGCACCCGTAGCAGCACCCCCTCGCCGGTGCTCAGCGCACCGAGCGCGGCCGTGCGCACGGACCCGGCCGCGCACTGCCCGCCCACGAAGCCCTCGATGGAGCCGTCCGCGAGGACGATCGCGCGGTCCCCGGCCTGCGCGGAGCTCGGTGGCTGCGCGCGGACCACCGTCGCCTGCACGAACGGCACGCGGGAGCGGGTGAGCTCGTCGATGCGCTCGGAGAGCTGGATGCCCAACGACGTGTCCTTTCCGTGACAGGAGCGAGAGCTCAGATCGGCGGGGTGGCGCGGCCCCGCATCGCGTCCCACACCCGCGACGGGGTCAGCGGCATGTCGGCGTGCCGGACGCCGTAGGGCTTCAGCGCGTCCACCACCGCGTTGACGATCGCCGGTGGGGACCCCACCGTGGCGGACTCCCCGATGCCCTTGGCGCCGATCGGGTGGTGCGGCGAGGGAGTCACCGTGTGGCCGGTCTCCCAGTGCGGCACCTCCAGCGCGGTCGGGATCAGGTAGTCCATCAGCGACCCGGCGATGCAGTTGCCGTCCTCGTCGAACGAGATCATCTCCATCAGTGCCATGCCGACGCCGTCGGTGAGGCCGCCGTGCACCTGGCCCTCGATGATCATCGGGTTGATCCGCGTCCCGCAGTCGTCGACGGCGATGAACCGGCGGACCTTGACCTGGGCCGTGCCGGGGTCGATGTCCACGACGCAGAGGTAGGCGCCGAACGGGTACGTGAGGTTCTCCGGGTTGTAGCAGATCTGCGCCTCCAGGCCGCCCTCGAGACCCTCGGGCAGGTCACCCGCGCCGTGCGCCCGCATGGCGATGTCCTGGATCGTCACGGTCCGGCCGGGGTCGCCCTTGACAGTGAAGGAGCCCTTCTGCCACTCCAGGTCGGCCACCGACACCTCGAGCATCCCGGAGGCGATGATCTTCGCCTTGTCGCGCACCTTCCGGGCGACCAGGGCGGCGGCGGCCCCGGACACCGGTGTCGACCGGCTGCCGTAGGTGCCCAGCCCGAACGGCGTGTTGTCGGTGTCCCCGTGCACCACGTCGATGTCCCCGGGCGGGATGCCGATCTCCTCGGCGACGATCTGCGCGAAGGTGGTCTCGTGGCCTTGGCCCTGGCTCTGCACCGAGAGGCGTACGACGGCCTTGCCGGTGGGGTGCACGCGGAGCTCGCAGCCGTCGGCCATCCCGAGCCCGAGGATGTCCATGTCCTTGCGGGGCCCGGCTCCCACGGCCTCGGTGAAGAACGCGACGCCGATGCCCATCAGCTCGCCGCGCTCGCGCCTCTCGGCCTGCTCGCGACGCAGCTCGTCGTACCCGGCGATCTCCAGCGCGAGGTTCATCGCCGTGTCGTAGTCGCCGGAGTCGTAGACCCACCCGGTCTTCGACGTGTAGGGGAACTGCTCGGGTCTGATGAAGTTCTTCCGGCGCAGCTCGACCGGGTCCATCTCCAGCTCGTAGGCCAGGCAGTCCACGATCCGCTCGACGAGGTAGACGGCCTCGGTGATCCGGAACGAGCAGGCGTAGGCCACCCCGCCTGGTGCCTTGTTGGTGTAGACCGCGCTCATGTGGGCGTAGGCGGCCTCGATGTCGTAGCTGCCGGTGAACACCCCGAAGAAGCCGGCCGGGTACTTCACCGGGGCCGCGGTCCCGTTGAACGCACCGTGGTCGGCCAGCACATGGGTGCGGACCGCCAGGATCCTGCCCTCCTTGGTCGCCGCGATCTCGCCACGCATCACGTAGTCGCGCGCGAAGCCCGTGCTGACGAGGTTCTCCGTGCGGTCCTCCATCCACTTCACCGGCTTGCCGGTGACCAGCGAGCCGACAACGGCGCACACGTAGCCGGGGTAGATCGGCACCTTGTTCCCGAAGCCGCCGCCGATGTCCGGGGCGATCACCCGGATCTTGTGCTCCGGCAGGCCCGCGACGATCGCATAGAGGGTGCGGTGCGCGTGCGGCGCCTGGGTGGTCGACCACAGGGTCAGCCTGCCGTCCACCCGGTCGTAGTCGGCGACCGCTCCGCAGGTCTCCATCGGCGCCGGGTGCACGCGGGGGTAGACGATGTCCTCGCTGACCACGACGTCCGCTCGTGCGAACGCCGCGTCGGTCGCGTCCTTGTCGCCGGTCTCCCAGTCGAAGCAGTGGTTGTCGGCCTTGCCCTCGAGGTCGTCGCGGATCACCGGGGCGTCGGGGGCGAGCGCGCGTCGTACGTCGACGACCGGCGGCAGGATGTCGTAGTCGACGTCGATCAGCTCGAGCGCGTCGCGGGCGGCGTAGCGGTCCTCGGCCACCACGAACGCGACCTCCTGGCCCTGGAAGCGGACCTTGTCGGTGGCCAGCACGGCTTGGACGTCGTTGGACAGCGTGGGCATCCACGCCAGGCCCTTCTCGGCGAGCGCGGCGCCGGTGACGACCGCCTTGACCTTGGGATGCGCCTCGGCGGCGCTGGTGTCGATGCTCACGATGCGCGCGTGAGCGACCGGCGAGCGCAGGATCGCCAGGTGCAGCATCCCGGGCAGCTGCACGTCGTCGACGTAGCGGCCGAGGCCCCGGATGAAGCGCGGATCCTCCTTGCGCAGCATCCGGCCGTGACCGATCGGCGACTGGTCGTTGTCGGCGTGCTCGAGGTCCTCCTGGGTGGCTGCGACCCGCCCGGTGACCGCTCCGTCCTCGGTGAGGGTCATGACGGGCTCCCTGCGACGTCGGTGTCCCGCTCGGCATGCTCGCCGCGGGTGTGCGCGGCGGCCCACTGCACCGACCGGACGATCGTGGTGTAGCCGGTGCACCGGCAGATCTGTCCGGAGATCGCCTCCCGGATCGTCTGCTCGCTCGGGTCGGGGTCACGGTCGAGCAGGGCCCGCGTGGTCATCAGCATCCCCGGCGTGCAGAAGCCGCACTGCAGTCCGTGGCACTGGATGAACCCCTCCTGGATCGGGTCCAGGACGCCGTCGGTCTCCAGGCCCTCCACGGTGCGGACGTCGTGACCGCCGGCCATCGCGGCCAGCACGGTGCACGTCTTCACCGGCTCGCCGTCCATCCACGCGACACAGGTGCCGCAGTTGCTGGTGTCGCAGCCCCAGTGCGTCCCGGTCAGGCCGAGCTCGTCGCGCAGGAAGTGCACGAGCAGCATGCGGCCCTCGATCTCGCGGGCCACCGGCTCCCCGTTGACCGTCATCGACACCTGCATCGTCATCTGCTCCTGTCCTGGTCGCTCGGGTCCGCCGGGGGGCTGTCCCCGGCGGCTCCCGCCTGGATCCGCTCGACGGCTCGCCGCAGCGTCCGCCGGGTCAGCTCGTCGGCGAGGTGCCTCTTGTAGTCGGCGCTGCCGCGGTTGTCGGTGCTCGGCGAACAGTTCTGCGCCGCGATCGCGCCGGCCCGGGCGAACAGGTCCTCCGAGGGCCGCTGGCCGCGCAGCGCCTCGGAGATCGCCGGGATGCCGGTGGTGTTCGGGCCGACCGCGGCGAGGCCGACGCGGGCATCGGTGATCGCCGGGCCGTCCATCCACACCGCAGCCCCCGCGGAGGTGACGGCCCAGTCCCCGGCCCGGCGCTCGACCTTGGCGTAGGCGCTCGACCCGTTGGGCCGGACCGGGATCCTGATCTCGGTGAGCATCTCCCCGTGCTCGACAGCCGTCTCGTAGGGGCCGCGGTGGAAGTCCTGCATGCTGACGACCCGCTCGCCCCCGGCGCTGCGGATCACGCAGGACGCGTCGATCGTCGTGCACACCGCGGACAGGTCCTCCGACGGGTCCGCCTGGCAGAGCGACCCCCCGATGGTCCCGCGGTTGCGCACCACCGGGTCGGCGATCACCGCCTCGGCGTCGGCGAAGATCGGGAACAGCGCCGCGAGCTCAGCGGACTCGAGCAGCTCCCGGTGCCGCGTCATCGCGCCGATCCGGACCTCGCCCACACCGACCCGGACGTAGGCCAGCTCGTCGTGGAGGTCGTTGATGTCGATGAGGTACTCGAGGTTGGCCAGCCGGAGCTTCATCATCGGGATCAGGCTGTGCCCGCCGGCGACCAGCCGGGCCTCCTCCCCGAGCCGGTCCAGCAGACCGATGGCGTGCTCCACGCTGGTGGCACGTGCGTACTCGAATGGGGCTGGTACCTGCATGTGCCGCTCCTCGTGCTCCCCCGGACCGTGTGTCCGTGGTCACAATCGCCCGCAGGAGCGACGGCGTCAACAGCGACCTCAGCGCTTTGTTAAGAAGGGTCAGCGCTCGTGCGTGCGCCGGGGCGGGTCCGGCTCCTCCTCGAAGTCCACCTTCTTCAGCTGCTTGCGGAAGCTGAGCCACAGCAGCACCGTGGCGGCAGCGAGGAGGAAGAACACCACCGCCCCGAGCCAGCCCTGGGTCACGTCCTCGGGTTCGGGCGGCGCCTTCTGCAGCACGGGGAGCACGAGGACCAGGCTGGGCAGCCAGAGGGTGTTCATGACTCCAGTGTCCCTCGGTCCCGCACACCGGCGAACAAGTCGTCCTCGGGCAGCGCGGTCTCCACGAGGCTGGTGACCAGCTCGAAGTCCTCGGTGGGCCAGGCCTCCTGGTGCACGGCGAGCGGAACCGCGAACCAGGCCCCGTCGGGGTCGATCTGCGTCGCGTGCGCGAGCAGGGCCCGGTCCCGGACCGGGAAGTACTCCGCGCACGGGACCCGTGTGGTGATCCGGGCGTCGTGCTCGGGGTCGGGCTTCCACTCAGCGAGGCGCTCGGCGTACGGGGACTCCAGGCCCCGGGCTTCCATCGCGTCGCTGAGGGCCTGGGTGCGCTCCCGGTGGAAGCCGTGGTGGTAGTAGAGCTTCAACGGCTGCCAGGGCTTCCCCGCGTCGGGATACCTCGCCGGGTCGCCGGCCGCCTCGAACGCCGCGACGCTGACCTTGTGACACATCACGTGGTCGGGGTGCGGGTAGCCGCCGTTCTCGTCGTACGTGGTCACCACGTGCGGCTTGAAGCTGCGGATCAGCCGCACCAGCGGCTCGGCGGCCTCCTCGACGGGCACCAGGGCGAAGCAGCCCTCGGGCAGCGGCGGCTTGGGGTCGCCCTCGGGCCAGCCGGAGTCCACGAAGCCGAGCCAGTCCTGGCGGACGCCGAGGATCTCCCGCGCGGCGTCCATCTCCGCACGACGGATCGAGGCCATGTTCGCGACCACGTCGGGGCGGTCCATGCGGGGATTGAGCACCGAGCCGCGCTCCCCGCCGGTGCAGGTCACCACGTGCACGTCGACGCCTTCGGCGACGTACTTGGCCGTGGTGGCGGCACCCTTGCTCGACTCGTCGTCGGGGTGCGCGTGCACGTGCATCAGGCGGAGCATGACCGCCATCCTAGGAGGGCTGCTCCTACGATGGAGCGGTGACTGCGCAAGCCCCCGAGCTGGCCGAGAGGTACGGCGCGCCCTCCCGGGTGCGACGCCGGCTGGTCGCCGCCACGGCCGCGGTGCTCGCCGTCGCACTCTGCTCGTGGCTGGGGTGGGTGATGGCGTTCCAGGGCCGGCCCGAGGTGACCTCGCAGCTGCTGGGGTACGACGTGCAGGGCCAGCACCGAGCGACGGCCACCTACCGCGTCGTGCGCAGCGACGCCGACGTGCGCGCGTCCTGCCTGCTGCGTGCCGTCAGCGACGACTACACCGTGGTCGGAGAGCGGAGCGTGCCGGTGACCTCGGGGCCGACCACCGTGCGGCTCACCTCAGCGGTGCGGACGGTCCGCGAGGCGGGCAGCGTCCAGCTCCTGGGGTGCAGCACGCCGGACCGACCCGCCCGCCGCTGAGCCCCGCCCGGCTCCCAGGGAGCCTGCGGCGAAGGGTTGAAGCCGCGACGGCACGCGTGCTCCCCATGGAAAACCCGCACTTCCCCTGGCACACGCCCCATGGGAAGCGCCAAACGTCCGGCATCCCCTGGTAACCAGCCGCCGCAACGCAAGCGGCCCGCCCGTGGGTCAGCCGGTGAACGGGACCGCGTCGACGATCTCGACCTGCAGCTGCTTGCCGTTGGGGGCCTCGTAGGAGACGGTCTCGCCCTTGTGGTGCCCGATGATCGCGGACCCCAGCGGGCTCTGCGGGGAGTAGACCCGGACGCCCTCGATGGTGTCCTCCATCTCGCGCGCCCCCAGCAGGAACGTCTCGGCCTCGTCGTCGGAGTCGCCGACGAACTTGTAGGTCACCGTCATGCCCGGCCCGACCACACCGGTGTCCGCCGGCGTCTCGCCGACCTCGGCGCGTCGCAGCATGTCCTCCAGCTGCCGGATCCGCGCCTCGGTCTTGCCCTGCTCCTCGCGGGCCGCGTGGTAGCCACCGTTCTCCTTCAGGTCCCCTTCCTCGCGAGCGGCGCTGATCCGCGCCACGATCTCGCTCCGGATCGGGCCGCGCAGGTGGTCGAGCTCGCCCTGCAGCTTGTCGAAGGCGTCCTGCGTCAGCCAGATGGTGGAGTTGTCCGGGCTGGCCTGTGTCACGGTGCTGCTCCTGTTGCGTCGTCGGGGCCGGGGCGCAGCGGTGCGCCGCCGGTCGTTTTCAGGCAAGTGGACGAGTCTAACAATTGGCCGCGCACGGCCCCAATCGTCGCGCTTCCGAGACGTCGCCCTAGTCGGCGGGACGTCGTGCGACCGGGTATCCGCCGTCGCGGAGGTGCTGCAGCACCCGTTCGGCGTGCTCGGGCCCCCGGGTCTCGACCTGCAGCTGGACCTCCACCTCGTCGAGGTGCAGCTGTGCCGAGGTGCGCTCGTGGACCACGTCGAGGACGTTGGCCTGCACGGACGCCAGCTCGTTGAGCAGTCGGGCCAGCCCGCCCGGGGCGTCCGGGATCCGGGCCCGGAAGTAGAGGTACCGCCCGGCGGCCGCCAGCCCCTGCCGGATCACCCTCATCATCAGCAGCGGGTCCACGTTGCCCCCCGAGAGCACCACGACGGCGGGGGTCTCGAAGGCGTGCGGCTCGTCCAGCATCGCCGCGACCGCCGCCGCGCCGGCCGGCTCCACCACCAGCTTGGCCCGCTCGAGCAGCATCAGCAGCGCACGGGACAGCGAGTCCTCGCTCACGGTGACGAAGTCGTCGACGTGCTCCTGGACCGCGCGGAAGGGCACCGCACCGGGGCACCCGACCGCGATGCCGTCCGCGATGGTGGCCATCGAGGCGAGCGGCACCGGCTTCCCCTCGGCCAGCGAGTCGACGTACGCCGCCGCGCCGGCGGCCTGCACGCCCACCACGCGGGCCTCGGGGCGCAGCGCCTTGACGGCGGTGGCGATGCCGGCGAGGAAGCCCCCGCCGCCGCACGGCACCACCACCGTCCGCACGTCCGGGCACTGCTCGACGATCTCCAGTCCGCAGGTCCCCTGCCCGGTGACGATGTCGACGTGGTCGAAGGGGTGGATGAGCACAGCGCCGGTCTCCGCGGAGAACTCCCGAGCGGACACCAGCGCCTCGTCGATGCTGACCCCCGAGAAGCGCACGTCCGCGCCGTAGGCCCGCGTCGCGTTCTCCTTCGGGATCGGCGCCCCCTCGGGCATGAAGACGGTGGCCTGCAGGCCGAGCATCTGCGCGGCGAGGGCCACACCCTGGGCGTGGTTGCCGGCGCTCGCCGCGACCACCCCGGCCGCCTTCTCCTCGGCGGAGAGCCGGGACATCCGCAGGTAGGCGCCACGGATCTTGAAGGAGCCGGTGCGCTGGAGGTTCTCCGCCTTGATCTTGACCGGCCCCCCGGCCATCGAGGACAGCCAGCGAGCACCCTCCATCGGCGTGTAGATGGAGACGCCGTCGAGCGCCTCGCGCGCGGCCTCGATGTCCTTGAGCGTGGGAGTACGCACGTCGCTCGGTGGAGCCGATGTCATGGCGCCACCCTAGGGCCCGGTCGGCCGTCGAGGACGAGGGACGGACCGGTCACCCCCGGCCGACGGTGCAACCGGTCAGTCGGGACTGTCCCCGAGCGGCTCCTCGTCGGCCTCCCGGAGCGTCCGCGCGTGGTCGGCGAGGTGCAGGACCACCGCGTTGGCCGCTGCCACGAACGGCACCGCGACCAGCGCGCCGGCGATGCCGGCGACCAGCACGCCCGCCGCCAGCGCCACGATGACGCCCAGGGGATGCACCGAGACCAGCCGCCCGAGCAGGAACGGCTGCAGCACGTGCGCCTCGACCTGCTGCACGAGCACGACGACCAGCAGCATCAGCAGCGCGACCACCGGCCCCTGGTCGACCAGGGCGACGAGCACCGCGACCGTCCCGGACAGGAACGCCCCGACCATCGGGATGAACGCTCCGATGAAGACGAGCACCCCGATGGCGAACACGAACGGGACCTTGAGGATGGCGGCCCCGATCATGATGCCGACCGCGTCGACGAGCGCGACCAGCACCGTCGCGCGCACGAACGCGGTCAGGGACGTCCACGCGATCTGGCCGGAGGAGTCGGCGCGGGCGCGGGCGGCGCGCGGGAACAGCCTCACGACCCAGGACCAGATGCGGCGGCCGTCGGAGAGGAAGAAGAACGTCGCGAACAGGACGATGAACGCGCCGGCCAGGATGTGGCTCACGGCGGTGGTGACCTCGGTCAACCGGGCGACGATCTGCTCGTTGGACGTGGTGACGGCATCCTGTGCGGACTGGATGTAGCCGTTGATCTGGCTGTCGCTGGCTTGGAGCGGCCCGGTGCGCAGCCACCCCCGGATCTGCTCGAGCCCGGTCACGACCTGGGCGGAGAGGTCGCTCGCACCCTGGGCGATCTGCTGCCCCGCGAAGGTGAGCAGCATCCCCACCACGCCGATGGTGCCGAGCACCACCAGCAGGGCGGCGAGCCCACGCGGCACCTGCACCCTGACCAGCAGGTTGACGATCGGGACGATCAGCGCCGCCAGCAGCAGCGCGATGACGAGGGGCAGCACCACCACGGCGAACATCGCGATGCCCTGCGCGAGGACGTACCCGGCGGCCACCACCACGAGGAACCGCCAGGACCAGGCGGCCGCGAGGTCGACCCCGAACGGCACCTGGGCCCGGCTGTAGTTCGAGGTGCCGGCGCCGATGCTCACCGGCGGGTCCACGCGACGCTCGGCCCGCAACGCCGACCACTGCTGGGAGAAGCGCTCGGCGAACCGCTCGTCGGACTTGCGCTGCTGGCTGTTCCGGAGCCTGGACAAGCGACCGGTCAGCCCCTGTGACACTCGACCGCCCAGGCCGTTCACCAGTCCCATGCACCCAGGCTAACCGTGCCCGCCCGACGCCTCGCGGAGGCGGCCGAGCAACGCCTGCGCGGCCCTCGGGTGGTCGGCAGCGAGCAGACCCGCCGCCGCCAGGACGTAGTCGGTGTCCACCACCACCCGAGGTGCGCGCGGCAGCTGCCAGCTCCCGTCCGCGGCGGCACCCGCGACGGAGCCGAGGACCCGCGCTGCCAGGTCGGGCCCGTTGTGGCGCAGCACCCCTCCCGAGCCGACCAGCAGGTCCGTCTCACGCAGGTCCTTGCCAGTGTGCTCGACGACCCGGCCGTCCGGCCCGTAGAGCACCTGCCGGCGACCCGCGTGCCGACGCAGCGCGGTCCCGACGGCTGCGGTCGCGATCTGCTCCTCGTCGTGCCGCGACGCGTCGTCCGAGGGCAGGAAGGCCGGGTCGGCCCGGCGGGCGACCGCGGCCCGGCGCAGCCGCGGGGAATCCTCGACGAGTCCTCCCGTGACGCCCTCCTCCACGGCCGGCACGGCGCTCCACCTCATCCCGAGGTCCCCCTCGACGGTGCGGCTCACCGGCACCTCGGCGACGACCTGACGCGACAGCCCCTCCTCGACATCGGTGTCGGAGGCGTCCGGCTCGACGACCGAGTGGACGTCGGTGGTGGCCCCGCCCACGTCGACGACCACGACGTCGCCGGCGCCGGGCTGCCCGGGGCCCGCGCCACGGGCGAGCAGCTCCACCGCGGTCAGCACCACGTCCGGCGTCGCGCCGCGCACCATCGCGGTGAAGTCGGCGCGCCGGGACAGGTGCTTGCCGCCGATCACGTGCCGGAGGAACACCTGCCTGATCGCCGCGCGGGCGGAGTCCGGGGACAGCACGCCGATGCGCGGCACCACGTTGTCGGCCAGGACGTACGGCGTGCGGGCATCGCCCAGCAGCGCGGCGACCTGCGGCTGCGCGTCCAGGTTGCCGGCCACCACCACCGGTCCCCGCCACCGCGCCCGGGCCATCGCCGCAGCGCAGGAGACCAGCACCTCCGCGTTGCCGCCGTCGGTGCCCCCGACCAGCAGCACGACGTCCGGCTCGCCGGCCCGCAGCGCGTCCAGATCCGCGCCGGCCAGCCTCCCGCCCACCACGTGCACCACGTGGCCGCCACTCGACAGCGCGACCCGGCGGCCCGCCTCAGCGGTCACGAGCTGCTCGTTGCCGACCACGGCGACCCGCAGCCCACCGCCTGCCGACGAGCAGGCCAGCACCTTCGCGTCGGCCGCACCCCGGTGGGCCAGTACCAGCGCGGCACGGCAGGCGTCCCACCCGTCGAGCACATCGGTGTCCACGGTGGTCCGGTGCTCCGCGGTGGCCACCAGCTCGCCGGCGCCCACGTCGACGAGGGCGGCCTTGGTGAACGTGGACCCGAAGTCGACGCAGGCCACCAGGCGCCGCTCGGCGGCAGGGTCAGCCAAGGGCCCGGTCGAGGTCCGCCAGCAGGTCGTCGACCGTCTCGATCCCCACCGACAGCCGGATCAGGTCCGCCGACACCTCGAGCTCGGTGCCGGCGACCGACGCATGGGTCATCCGGCCGGGCAGCTCGATCAGCGACTCGATCCCGCCCAACGACTCCGCCAGGGTGAACACCTCCGTGCGGCCGCAGGTGTCCAGAGCCTGTTGCTCGCCACCGGCGACGCGGAACGAGACGATGCCGCCGTACCTGCTCATCTGGCGGCTCGCCACCGCGTGCCCCGGGTGCTCCGGCAGCCCGGGATAGACCACCTGCGACACCGCGGGGTGGGCTGCCAGGAAGTCCACGACCTGCTCGGCGTTGTCGCAGTGCCGGTCCATCCGCAGTCCCAGCGTCCGCAGGCCGCGCAGCACCAGCCAGGCGTCGAACGGCCCGGCGACCGCACCGATGGAGTTCTGGTGGAAGGCGACCCTCTCCGCGACGTCGAGGTCGCGGACCACGAGCGCGCCGCCGATGACGTCGGAGTGTCCGCTGCAGTACTTCGTGGTCGAGTGCACCACGACGTCCGCGCCGAGCGTCAACGGCTGCTGGAGGTACGGCGAGGCGAAGGTGTTGTCCACGACCAGCAGGGCCCCGGCGTCGTGGGCGACCGACGCCAGCGCCTCGATGTCGCCGATGTTCAGCAGCGGGTTGGTGGGCGTCTCGACCCACACCATCGCGGTCTCCCCGGGCCGCACGGCGGCACGCACCGCGTCGACGTCCGAGACCGCCGCGGTGGACGACTGCAGCCCCCAGGGGCCCTCCACCTTCGCGAACAGGCGGTAGCTGCCGCCGTACGCGTCGTCCGGGATCACCACGTGGTCGCCGGGCTTGCACAGCGCCTGCAACAGGGTGTGCTCGGCGGCCAGCCCGCTGGCGAAGGCGAACCCGCGCTCCCCCTCCTCCAGGGCAGCCAGGTTCTCCTCCAGGGCGGTCCGGGTGGGGTTCGCGCTCCGGGAGTACTCGTAGCCACCGCGCAGCCCGCCGACACCGTCCTGCTTGTAGGTGCTGGTCGCGAAGATCGGCGGGATCACCGCCCCGGTGGTGGGGTCCGGCGAGTAGCCGGCGTGCACCGCGCGGGTCTGGAAGCCGGACTTGCGGGCGTGCCCGGTCGAGGAGCCCGGTTGCTGTTCGGTCATGGCCGCGAGCCTACTCAGCGGGAAGGATCCGCCGGGGCCGGGCGTTGGACGAGGTAGACGACCTGACCCGTGAGGAGCCCGCATGCTGTTCGACCGCCACAAGTCCGACCTTCCTGGCCCCGAGCAGGCCCTGCCGGGCCGCTCCGAGTCCTGGTTCTCGATCGCTGACCGGCACCGCGTCCTGGACGCCCCGGTGGTGACCGACGAGGTCCCGGACGGCTTGGAGGTCGCCGTGTTCGGCCTGGGCTGCTTCTGGGGCGCCGAGGAGATCTTCTGGCGGATGCCCGGCGTGTGGTCCACCTCGGTCGGGTACGCCGGGGGCAGCACTCCGCACCCGTCGTACGAGGAGGTGTGCTCAGGGAGGACCGGGCACACGGAGGCGGTGCGCGTGGTGTTCGACCCGGCCACGCTGGCCTACGCCGACCTGGTCAAGGCCTTCTACGAGTTCCATGACCCGACCCAGGGGATGCGGCAGGGGAACGACCGGGGCACGCAGTACCGCTCCGCGATCTACACGATCGGCGAGGAGCAGGCCCAGACCGCCAAGGAGCTCACCGCCGCCTACGAGCCGGTGCTCGCGCAGCGCGGCTACGGGCCGATCACCACCGAGATCAAGCCCGCCGGCGCGTACTACTACGCCGAGGACCACCACCAGCAGTACCTCGCCAAGAACCCCTACGGCTATCGCTGCCACTCCGCCACGGGCGTGCCGTTCCCGACGGGCGTGTGAAGGAGTCGGAGGCTTGCGTCCCTCTCGGAGGCGGTCCTGGGAACGTTCGGAATCACCGACGAGCGTGCGGTCATGCCGATCAGCGGACTGACCGAACCTCCAGGCGAGCCACGCCGCCGTTCCGACCGAGGGAGGCTCGACGACCGCGTCACTGAGGGGGAGCTGCCTCTCCCTGCCAGAAGTTCCACTGGTAACCCCATGGATCGGTGATGGTGAAGGTCCTCGGCCCGTAGGGCTGATCCTCTGGGGGATCGACTCGGATGTCGCGAGTCGCTGCGCGGACGCGCTCATAGTGGGCGTCGACATCGTCCACGTGGACGATGAAGAGAGCCTTTGCGGTGCCATCAGGCATCCCGCCGCTGCTGACCCCGACCTTCGTTCGACCGGCGTAGATATCCGCCTCGTACGTCCGACCGGACTCGTCAGGCCAACGGACCGTTCCGGTGAAGCCCAAGACTTGCTCCATCCAGTCCAGCGCAGCATCCGCGTCGTCGTACTTGATGTAGGGAGACAGGGCCTTGATCTCCATGAGACTCCAATCTCGGACCGAACTCCCACGATCCCCCATCCCGGGCGGCGGCGGAACCCGAGCGTCGACAGCATCCGCTCTTGCGCGATGTGAGCGGTCTCGCCGATGAGCAACTGCCGGCTCGAGCCGGCTCCCGTGCCGACGTGGAGGTGAGTGTGGCCGTATGTCAGGGCCTGCCGCAGTCATGAATTGAGCGGTGCTTCGCTCTCCAGGGCGCACCATCGGCGCCGGTGGCTCGTGGACCGACAACCGAGAGGAGCGGGCCCTGGTCGGCGGAGAAGACCGGTCATGCGACCGCCTGGTCCGCGGTGGACGGTCGCTGCCGAGGTCACCTGTACCAGGGAGCGGCCCCGCTCCTCAGCGAACCATCAAGCGGTAGTGGTGCAGAAGCTGGGCGGCGCTGAGCTCGCGGTCGTACACGGCCACCTTGCCGATCGCACCAACGAAGAAGGAGGCCTTGTCCCTCGTGCCTACGCGCAGGGGTGCTGAACCATCCGCGGGGACGATGTCGTAGTCGTCGAGGGAGTCCTTGTCGCGGAGTCGCCCGTTCTTGTAGATCTTGACGTAGCCGGTGGGGAACTGGGGACTGCGGTCGACCGTGTTGATGACCAGGGCGTAGTCGATCCAGACACCGGTGCGAACCTTGTCCTGGAAGTTGGATCCGGCCCCCTGGTCGCCAACCGGATTGAACGCGTATCCGGAGATGCGGTTCGGCCGGTCCTCCTGGTTGTCGAGGGAGTACATCCGTGCGGCGTACTCCTGGTTGTCCGGCGAGCCTTTGCCGAGCCAGTGGACGTAGTCGCCATGTTCCTCCCCGTTCTTGAACTGCAGGGTGTCCGGACGAAGCCACGCCTCGACTGTCAGCTCACCGGTGTGGCTGGCGCTGAACTCGGGAGCATCGGGGATGGCGAGGTACTCGCCGTCACCGTCGTACTGCGGCGCGCTGTCGCCGTTCGGCATCCGCGCCTCGCCGGGCTCGCCGCTGACGTCGCCGTCGCGGCCGTTTCCGGTCAGGTCGGCGCGACCTGCCCAGTAGCCGGCGGGTTCATCGGCCAGGACGGCCTTGTCGTAGGGGCTCAGCGGCGCCGCCGAAGGCGAACCGCCAGGGTCGGGCGCCTGATGGGTCGTGCTGCCGCTGCTGCATCCGCCGAGCAGCACGGCCGCGGAGACCGCAACCACCCAGCTCGGCCGAAGCCTCGAGCACCCGGTGGCGTCAGACGAGCGGCTCGACTTCGAGAACGGCTTCGAGATCCGCCCCGTGCCGGGGGGGTGCATGATCATCGGATCCGGCGGCGGTCGCTCGCTCTGAGGGGTCGACGTCCGCAAGCGCATTCGCGTCACCCATCCCGCCGTGCCACTCACTCGGTGGCCGGCCGCCACTGGCTCATGTGCTTGCCGGCATCCCGCAGCACGATGGTGAGGCGGCCCACGATGTCGTCGAGCAGGTCGCTGTCGCTGATCAACGGAGGCGCGATCTGCAGCACAGCGTCCCCGCGGTCGTCACACCGGGCGATCAGGCCGGCTTCGCGCAGGCGCCGAGGGAGGTAGGACCGGAGGAGCTCGTTGCGCTCCCCCTGGTCGAACCGGGTGTCGTCCTCGCTCGCGACGAGCTCCACCGCCCAGAAGAAGCCCGCTCCCCGGACGTCTCCGACGATCGGCAGGTCCCGCAGGCCGGCCAGCCGGTCACCGAGGGGACCCGACAGCGACCGCACGTTCTCGAGCACCAGGTCCCGCTCGATGATCTCGATGCTCTTCAACGCCAGGGCGGCGCTCAGGGGATGCCCGCCGAAGGTGACGCCGTGGCGGAGGACCTTGCTGTGGGCGACCAGCGGCGCCAGGACGCGGTCGCGCGCCAGCATCGCACCCATCGGGGCGTAGGCGGAGGTGAGTCCCTTCGCGACGCTGATGAGGTCCGGGGCCACTCCCTCACGGGAGACGGCGAACCACTCCCCGATGCGGCCGAAGCCGGTGATCACCTCGTCGGCCATGAGCAGCGCGCCATAGGTGTCGGCGAGCCGGCGGAGCCCGGCCCAGTACTGCGGCGGAGGCGGGATGCACCCGCCGGCGTTCTGCACCGGCTCGGCGATGATCAGCGCCACCTCGTCGGCGCCGGCGGCGAGGATCGCGTCCTCGAGCTCGTCGAGCAGCCGGCGGCAGAGCTCCTCGGGCCGGTCGGCGTCCGGCGCCCGGAACGCGTTGGTGTTCGACACATGGGTGACGGCCACCGGCGGGGTCCCGAACCCGTCCTTGAACGGCCCGACCCCCGTGAACGACAGCGCCCCGAGCGTCACCCCGTGGTAGGCGGTACGGCGCGCGATCGCCTTCGTGCGCTGCGGCTGTCCCACCGCGAGGAAGTGCTCGCGCGCCAGCTTCCACGCCGCCTCGACTGCTTCGGACCCACCGCCGGTGAAGAAGACCCGGTAGTCGTCCGCGGGCGCCAGGTCGGAGACCCGCTCCGCGAGGTCGATGGCAGGCGGGTGGGCGGTGCCCCAGGTGGTGTTGAAGGCGAGCCGCCTCAGCTGGGCCGAGGCGGCCTCGGCCATCTCCTCACCGTAGGAGTAGCCCAGCTGGGCGCAGAAGAGGCTGGACAGGGCATCGATGTACTGCCGGCCCGCGGTGTCGTAGACATAGGGGCCCTCACCCCGCTCCAGCACGAGGAGGTCGTCGACCTGCTGCTTGGAGAAGTGCAGGACCAGGTTGTCCTTGGCCGACTGCTGCAGCCGGGCGTGCTCTGACTCCGAGGTCACCATCTGCCTACCTGCCTTCCGTGACGGGCTCTCACACCATCATGCACCCGCGTCAGCCCTTGCGGCGCGCAGCCGCGAGTGGATCCCGCCCATCACGGTGACGCCCGGGAGGTGGCGCTTGGCCACCTTCGCCACCACGGTGTAGTTGGTGTCCACCACGTTGGCGATCGGTGTCAGCGCGGTCTGGGTCACCAGCTGGTAGGCGTCCAACGCGGAGAGCCCGGTCAGCTCCGCCACCCACCGAACGAGCTCCGTGTGCGCGATGCGGAAGGCGTCCTCGAGCGGGCGCGACGAGCCGGCGGTCATGATGTAGGTGTCGTCCTCGAGCCGCGGCCACGGCGTCGGCGGGCCGCCCTTGACGAGGTCGACCACCAGCTCGGTGTCCATCGCGCACTCGACGGCGACGCCGCACGTCTCGCCCTCTCCCTGACGGGCGTGGCCGTCCCCGAGGCTGAACAGCGCTCCGTCGACGTTCACCCCGAGGTAGCACGTCGTGCCCGCGCGCATCTCCGGGGTGTCCATGTTCCCGCCCCAGCTCCCCGGGGTCAGCGAGGAGCGGACCTCGCCCAGGGGCGGAGCCACCCCGACCGTCCCGTGCATCGGGTCCAGCGGCAGGTCGACCTGGAACGCGCTGTCGAGGGCGTCGTAGCGCACCACCCCGGCCTCGGTGTCGATCTCGTACACCCAGGTCCGCTCCGGCAGCGGGTCGTGCAGCATCGCGGTGAACGGGGTGGCGGTGAGCGCGCCGAAGAGCGGCACGGTGGTGCTCACCCCCCGGCCGCCTCGCGGGGTGATGGAGCGGAAGTGCACGACGAGGGTGTCCCCCGGCTGGGCGCCCTCGACGTAGAACGGCCCGGTCTGCGGGTTCAGGAACCGTGGGTCGCACACCTGGGAGACCAGGTCCGTCGTGGACCGCACCCGTCCCGCGAAGGCGTCCAAGGTCCACGTGGACACGACGGTGCCCGGACGCACCGTGGCCAGCGGGGGGAAGCCCCCGAAGGTGTAGGCGAGCGCGGTCGGGTCGCCGTCGGCGTCGGGCTCGAAGCGCAGCACGTCCGTCATGGCCGGTCAGGACCGCTTCGTTCCGCCGGTCGGCTCCCTCTCGTGGGTCTCCTCCATCACCGTCCGGCCGATGGCCCGGTAGACCTCCGGACTGCGTGCCCGCAGCAGCATCACGCCGGCGAGCCCCAGCAGGAACGTGCCGATCACCAGCCAAGGGATCGCCTTGAAGAACGGAGACCCGGCCGCCGCCCCGCCCGCGAACTCGATGTTGTCCAGCAGCAGCCAGACGACGTAGACCATGCCGAGCCCGCCCACCGCAGGGATGATCCCGGTGGTCAGGAGGTTGCCGGGCTGCACCTTCTTGACGTGGAAGTACCAGATGACCGCCAGCGACGTGATCGCCTGGACGATCAGGATCGCCATCGTGCCGAGGATGGCCAGCAGCCCGTACTGGTAGATGTAGGCGCCGGTGGTCGGGTCCGAGCCCTCGCTGGCGAGGAAGTAGAAGCCGAGCGTGAGCAGGAGGGTGATCCCGCTCTGGACCATCGAGGCGATGTGCGGGGTCTGGTGCTGGCCATGGGTCCGGCCGAGGCTGTTCCTGGTCACCGGCAGCTCGCGCGCGATGGCGTAGAGGTAACGGCTTGCGGCGTTGTGGAACGCCAGGCCGCAGGCGAACGAGCCGACGACGATCAGGAGCAGGTAGATGTCGCCGACGAAGGCGCCGCCGAGCTTGTCCTCGGCGAGGTCCACCCACAGGCCGATCGCGTCGGTGTTGGCCTTCTCGATCGCCTGGGACCTGCCGTTGCCGGCGATCATCATCCACGACACGAAGGTGTAGAACAGACCCAGTCCCACCACGGCGATCAGCGTCGCCAGGGGCACGATCCGCTTGGGGTCGCGCGACTCCTCGCCGTAGACGGCGGTGGTCTCGTAGCCCACCCAGGACCAGAAGGCGAAGAACAGGCCGATCGCGGCGCTGCCGGCGGCGATCGCCTGCCCGTCGATCTGCAGGCCGAGACCACCGCCCTCCTCCAGGGCCTTGAACGCGTTGAGCGGGTTGACCGCCTCGCCGACGAGACCGTCGGGTCCGCCGCCGGAGAAGAGCACGGCGAACGCGAGGGCACCGAGCAGCAGGACCTCTGCCACCAGCGTGACGCCCAGGACCGCCGCGGCGATGGTGATGTCGAAGTAGCCGAACAGCCCGATGACGATGATGCCGACGATGGCGATCAACAGCCAGTTGACGTCCACCCCGATCCAGCGGTCCAGCGCGTCATGGGTGAAGAACGCGAAGATGCCGACGAGCGACCCCTCGAAGACGACGTAGGCCATGGTGGCCAAGGCGCCGGTCGCCATCCCCCACACCTGGCCGAGCCCATGGGTGACGAAGCCGTAGAACGCGCCCGCCGTGGTGATGTAGCGCGCCATCGACACGAAGCCCACCGTGAACAGCGTGAGCACGATGGTGGCCACGAGGTAGCCGGCAGGCGCACCGAGGCCGTTGCCGTAGCCGATGGCGATCGGCACGTTCCCCGTCATCGCCGTGATCGGGGCCGCGTTCGCCACCGCCATGAACAAGACGCCGGCCAGCCCGATCGCTCCGGTCTTCAGGGAATTGCTGGACCCCGTCCTCGACGGGTCCCCCGCGGACGCCTTCTCGCTCGCACTACCCGTGGTGGCCACTGC
This sequence comes from Nocardioidaceae bacterium, assembly GCA_035634095.1. Classification (GTDB taxonomy): domain Bacteria; phylum Actinomycetota; class Actinomycetes; order Propionibacteriales; family Nocardioidaceae; genus Nocardioides_B. The sequence goes on from DASQDP010000054.1 coordinate 23,491, forward strand.
TGTCCTCCAGGTGTCCCGGCCCGGCGGCACACCGTCTCGGCGCTGCTCGGCTCGAGGTGGCATCCGTCACCGGACCTAATCAGGGTGATCTCGGTCACTTTGGTCCGCATGCTCTCAGTCGAACCGGCTGCTGGCAAGGGGCGTCGACCAGCACCTTCGGCTTTGTGCGCAGTGTTGACCGGACCGTAATCGCCCTGATACAAACCTTTCCCAGACCAGGTCGTGTTTTGGTACGGCGTCGCGTTCCGAGGCCGACATGCCGGTGGAGGGAGCGCGATGACGTTCGACTACGGGGACTTCTCGTTCGCGTCGAAGGACGAGATGCTCCAGAAGTCGCGCACGTTCTGGAACCCCGGCAAGACCGACTTCTGGGTGGAGTCGGGGGTGCCGCTGGTCATCGACCGGCGGGAGGAGTACTTCATCCACGACATGTCGGGCAAGCGGCTGCTCGACGTTCACCTCAACGGCGGTACCTACAACCTCGGCCACCGCAACGCCGAGGTCGCCGCGGCCGTCACCGCCGCGATGTCGCACTTCGACATCGGCAACCACCACTTCCCGGCGGTGACCAGGACGGCGCTCGCGGAGGCGCTGGTGGCGAGCGCCCCACAGGGACTGACCAAGGTCATCTACGGCAGCGGGGGCGGTGAGGCCATCGACATCGCCCTGAAGACCGCCCGGCACACGACCCAGCGACGCAAGATCGTCTCGATCGTGAAGGCCTATCACGGGCACACCGGCCTCGCGGTCAGCACCGGCGACGAGCGGTTCAGCAAGCTGTTCCTCTCCGACCAGCCCGACGAGTTCGTCCAGGTCCCCTTCAACGACCTGCCGGCGATGGCGCAGGCGCTCCGAGGCGGCGACGTCGCGGCGGTCGTCATGGAGACCATCCCCGCGACGTTCGGGTTCCCTCTCCCCGAGGCGGGCTACCTCGAGGCGGTCAAGCGGCTGACCGAGGAGAACGGCGCCCTGTACATCGCCGACGAGGTGCAGACCGGGCTGATGCGCACCGGCGAGCTGTGGGGCATCACCAAGCACGGCTTCACCCCGGACATCATGGTGACCGGCAAGGGGCTCTCCGGTGGCCTCTACCCGATCTCCGCCGTGCTGGCCACCGAGAAGGCGGCCGGCTGGCTCACCGAGGACGGCTTCGGCCACATCTCGACCTTCGGGGGGGCCGAGCTGGGCTGCATCGCGGCGATGAAGACGCTCGAGGTCTGCAGCCGTCCGGAGACCCGTTCGATGGTCCACTACATCAGCGACCTGATCGGCCGTGGGCTCCGCGAGATCCAGGCCGACTTCCCCGACTGGTTCGTCGGCATCCGCCAGAACGGGGTCGTCATGGGACTCGAGTTCGCGCACCCCCAGGGCGCGAAGTACGTCATGCGACACCTGTACGAGAACGGCGTGTGGGCGATCTTCTCCACGCTTGATCCCCGCGTCCTGCAGTACAAGCCCGGGATCCTGCTGAGGCCCTCGCTCTGCGAGGACCTGCTGGACCGCACGGAGGTCGCGATCCGCAAGGCCCTGGCGGAGGTCCGCGCCAGCGGCCGGCGAGGGGAGAGGGTGCCGGCGTGACCAGCACCGCGGATGACCTGCCCCGCGCGGAGGCGACCGGCGTCCCCCGGGCCCGCCAGATGCTCGAGCGCGCGCGGTGGGCTGCTCGCGCGTTCTCCTCGTACGACCACGCCACGGTCCTGCGCATCGCCGAGGCCGTCACCCGGGCGGCCGAGGACCGGGCCGAGCAGTACGCGGAGTGGGCGGTCCGCGAGACCGGCTTCGGCAACGTCCCGGACAAGATCGTGAAGAACCGGCTGTGCTCGCGCGGGATCCTGGAGGCCTACCGCGACCACGACTACGTGACCCCCCGCGTCGACGAGGCCCGCAAGATCGTCGAGCTGCCGCGTCCCGCCGGGGTCGTGCTCGCACTCACCCCGTCGACGAACCCGGTGTCGACCCTGTACTTCAAGGTCATCTTGTCCCTGCTGACCCGCAACGCGGTGGTGATCAGTCCGCACCCGTTCGCCAAGGAGTGCTGTGCGGACGCGGCCCGGGTGCTGGCGGAGGCGGCGGTGGCGGCCGGTGCCCCGGACGGCGTGGTGCAGGTGGTCGAGGAGCCCTCCATCCCGCTCGTCGACGCACTGATGACCGACCCACGCACCGACGTCATCCTCGCCACCGGCGGCGTCGGCGTCGTGCGAGCGGCGTACTCGTCCGGCAACCCGGCCATCGGCGTCGGCCCGGGCAACGTCCCGGTCCTCGTCGACGCCAGCGCGGACGTGCCGAAGGCGGCGGCGAAGCTGGTGGCGAGCAAGGCGTTCGACAACTCGGTGCTGTGCACGAACGAGAGCGTCCTCATCGTCGAGGAGGCCGTCGCCGACCGGATGCTCCAGGAGATGGCGCGTCACGGCGCCCATGTCCTCGATCCCGCTGAACGGGACCGGGTCCGCGAGACCGTCTTCCCGCAGGGCCGCTTCGACACCTCCCTCGTCGGCAAGGACGCCGTCGACATCGCGGCCAAGGCGGGAGTGCGCGTGCAGCCGCGCACCCGCATCCTGGTCGCCCCGTTCGATCTCGTGGTGGACGAGGAGCCCCTGGCCCACGAGAAGCTCTGCCCGGTCCTGGGCGTCACCCGGGTCCCCTCGGCCCGACGGGGGATCCGTACGGCGGCCGCAGTCCTGAGGATCGGCGGGGCCGGTCACTCCGCGGTGATCCACAGCCGGGACCCCCGTACGGTGATGGACTTCGCCGCGGCCGTCGACGTGCTGCGGGTGGCCGTCAACGAGGGCGGCAGCACCGGCAGCGCGGGCTTCGACACGTTCCTGGCGCCGTCGATGACGATCGGGACCGGGTTCGCCGGCCGGAGCTCCCTGGGGGAGAACCTGCAACCCCAGCACCTGGTCAACGACGCTCGCATCGCCTACAGCCGTGACGCGTCCGAGGTGCTGCCGTCCTACGAGGGCATCGTCCCCTGGTCCGCGCCGACCGCTCCCGTGCCGGCCTACCCGGTGGCCAGCAACCTGGCCTCCGAGCCGGCTGCCGACCGACGAACGTCCACCGCCGCTCCCCCGGACGGGACGACGGAGCTCCGCGAGGAGCTGCGCCGCCTCATCATCGAGGAGCTCACCACGATCATCAGGAGCTGACGCGTGGCCGACCTCAGGTCGTTCATCTTCCTCGACCAGCTGCAGCCGCAGACCATGTGCTACCTCGGCACCTGGGTCCGCGGCAGCCTGCCGCGCTCGGGCATGGCCGCGCAGGTCATCGAGGTCGCCCCCGGGCTCGACATCGAGCCGCTCACCGACGTGGCGCTGAAGAACACCGACGTCTCGGCCGGGATCCTGGTGGTGGAGCGGCAGTTCGGCTACCTCGAGATCCACTCACGGTCGACCGAGGCGGTGCGCTCGGCCAGCGCCGCGGTGCTCGAGGCGCTCGACGCCCGGGCCTCGGACGCCACCAAGCCGACCGTCCTGGCCACGCGGATCGTCTCCCGCATCGACGCCCAGCACGCCTTCCTGATCAACCGCAACAAGATCGGCTCGATGGTGCTCAAGGGGGAGTCGCTGTTCGTCCTGGAGATGCAGCCGGCGTCGTACGCCATCCTGGCCACGAACGAGGCCGAGAAGGCGGCCACCGTCAAGGTGGTCGACTACCGGATGATCGGCGCCACCGGACGGGTGTACCTCAGCGGTGAGGAGTCCGACGTCCGGGCCGCCGCCGTGGCCGCCGAGGCAGCTCTGAGCCGCACATGAGTGCTCCCCACGGCGCGCTCGCCGGGCTGAGCTCCGACGAGCTGCGGGCCGCGGTCCGCGCCGTCCTGCGCGACGTGCTCCCGAGCGAGGTCGCCGACCCGACCCGGGCTCCCGGGTCGGTGCCGGGCGCCGCCCTGGCCGGTGAGGTGGTCGTGCAGAGCGACGCCGACCTCGGGGTCCTGCTGCGGCGGATCGCCTCGCTCTGCGACGACCCCGCCGCTCGAGCGGCTCTCAAGGACGGTCGCCACGGCTTCCGGCTCGCCGCGGGTGCGAGCCGCTCGGGTCAGCCGACCGGAGCAGCGACGGTTCGGGTCGAGCGGGGGGCGGTGACGGAGCGTGCGGTCGCCAAGGCCGCCGCCGACGGGGCGCGCCTCGTGCTCGGCCCCAAGGCCGTGCTGACGCCACTGGCCCGGGACAAGGCCCGGGTCCTGGGCGTCGAGATCGAGAAGGAGCGCTGATGCTCAAGGCGACGGTGGTCGGCAACGTGTGGTCGACCAAGAAGGTCGAGGGGCTCCCCAACGGGGCGTTCCTCGAGGTCGAGGTCGAGGCCGGCGGCGCGCGACTTGTCGCGTTCGACGTCCTCGGCAGCGGCGTGGGCGAGCGGGTGCTGGTGACCACCGGGTCGGTGGCCGCCGCCTACTTCCCAGGCCCGCATCCGCCCCTGGATGCGCTGGTCATCGGTTCCATCGACGAGTCCTAGGAGAGCAGCGTGGCGAACAAGGCAATCGGCATGATCGAGACGAGGGGCTACGTGGCCGGCCTGGCGGCTGCGGACGCCATGGTGAAGGCGGCCAACGTCACCATCGTGGGCCGTCAGGAGGTCGGCGACGGCTTGATGGCGGTGACGATCGTCGGTGACGTGGGTGCGGTCAAGGCAGCCACCGAGGCCGGTGCCGAGACCGCCGGCCAGGTCGGCGAGCTGGTCTCCGTGCACGTGATCCCGCGTCCGCACGCGGACCTCGGACAGCACTTCGACACCGGCGGGCCCGAGGCGTGACGGAGACCTCCACCAGCGAGCCGCGGGCACTGGAGCCGCTCCCGGCGCCGGAGCTGCGGGTGTACCTGCTGCTCGAGGACCTGCAGCGCCAGTTCGCCGCCTACCTGGGCACGCCGTCCCGGGCCCGGGGCTACCCGCCGTTCGAGGGGCAGCACTCGCTCATCGTCGAGGTGTCCCCCGGGCTGGCCATCGAGCGGGTCACCGATCTCGCGCTGCGGGCGGTTCCGGGCGTCGAGCCCGGCATCCTGTTCGTGGAGCGGCAGTTCGGCATCCTGGAGGTGCACGGCAGCGACCTTGCCGACGTACGACGGGCGGGCGCGGCGATCCTCGAGGGACTCGGCGCCGCGGCGACCGACCAGCTGCGGCCCCGGGTGCTGTTCACCGACGTCATCGAGGACGTCACCGACCAGCACGCGGTGATCCTCAACCGCAACCGGCAGGCCTCGATGCTGATGCCGGGGCAGACGCTGCTGGTCTGCGAGATGACCCCTGCGCTGTTCGCCACCGTCGCAGCCAACGCCGCCGAGAAGGTGGCACCCGAGGTCACGCTCGTCGACGTGTCGATGATCGGGGCGGCCGGCCGGGTGTACATGAGCGGGGACACCGAGGACGTCGTCCGGGCCCGCGACGAGATCATCAGGGTGCTCGGCTCCCAGGAAGGACGCGAGCAGTGAGCACGCACGACCTGTCCGACGACGCCGTCGCTGCGAGGCTGGAGCCCGTGGCCCGCCGGGCGCTGACGGCGTACGGCGTCGCACCCGAGGCCACGCTGACGCTGCTCAACGTCTCGGAGAACGCCACGTTCGCGGTCGACGACCCGGGAAGCGGCCGGCGCACCGTGCTGCGCATCCACCGCCACGGGTACCACGACGCTGCCGAGATCGCGTCCGAGCTGATGTGGATCGAGGCGCTGCGCCGCGACACGGGCCTGCGGACCTCCCAGGTGCTGCCCACCCCCGACGGGCAGCGGGTGCTGGCCCTGCCCGAGCAGGGCAGCCGGGATCCCCGCTACGTCGTCCACTTCGAGTTCCTCCCGGGCTTCGAGCCGACCCCCACCGACGAGGGGCTGACCTCGTCGTTCGAGCAGCTCGGCTCGATCACGGCGACGCTGCACGACCACGCCTGCCGGTGGCGACGACCGCACGGCTTCCGCCGGTTCTCCTGGAGCTACGACGCCGCGTTCGGTGAAGGTGCTCGCTGGGGGCGCTGGAGGGACGGCGTCGCGGTCGGGGCCCAGGAGCGGGAGGTGCTGGAGAGGCTCGACACGACGCTCCGCTCGCGGCTCGCCCGTTTCGGCACCGGGCCCAACCGCTTCGGACTGGTGCACGCCGACCTCCGCCTGGCCAACCTCCTGCAGGACGGCAAGGAGACCTATGTCATCGACTTCGACGACTGCGGATGGAGCTGGTTCCTCTACGACTTCGGCAGTGCCGTCAGCTTCTTCGAGGACGACCCACGGGTCCCCGAGCTCGCCGACGCCTGGGTCCGGGGCTACCGCACGGTGCGGACACTGTCCGCCGAGGCGGAGGCGGAGATCCCGACCTTCGTGATGATGCGGCGGCTGCTCCTCGTCGCCTGGATCGGGTCGCACGGCGGCACCGAGCTGTCCCGCTCGATGGGAGCGGACTACACCCAGGGCAGCTGCGCGCTCGCCGAGGCGTACCTGTCCCGCTTCGGCTGACCTACCGTCCCCCCGGACGACCAACCACTCCCAGGAGGACACGTGCTCACATCAGTTCGGGACCGCGCGGTGATCGTCACCGGCGGGAGCAAGGGCATCGGCAAGGGCATCGCGAGGGTGTTCGCCCGGCAGGGCGCCCACGTGCTCATCGCCGGCCGCGACCGCGACGCACTCTCAGCAGCGGCCGAGTCCCTGGCCGAGGACGCCGCAGGGCGCATCGAGACGGTTGCTGCGGACGTCTCGCTGGTGGAGGGGTGCCGCACGATCGCCGAGACGGCACTGGACCGGTTCGGAGCCATCGACGTGCTCTGCGCGAACGCCGGCATCTTCCCCGACAAGCCGCTTGTCGAGCTGACCGAGGAGGACGTCGACGCCGTTCTGGGGATCAACCTCAAGGGCACCATGTTCTCGGTGCAGGCGTGCCTTCCGGCCCTCGAGGCGAGCGGCCACGGACGGGTCGTGCTCACCTCGTCCATCACCGGTCCGATCACCGGCTACCCCGGGTGGTCGCACTACGGCGCCAGCAAGGCCGCGCAGCTGGGGTTCCTCAAGACTGCGGCCATCGAGCTCGCGCCCAGGCGGATCACCATCAACGCCGTGATGCCCGGCAACATCGCCACGGAGGGGCTGGACGGCATGGGCCAGGACTACATCCGTGGAGTGGAGGCCATCATCCCGCAGCACCGCCTCGGAAGCGTCGAGGACATCGGCAACGCCGCCCTCTTCTTCGCCAGTGACGAGGCGGGGTACATCACCGGCCAGACCCTGGTCGTCGACGGTGGCCAGGTGCTTCCGGAGTCGCCCGCCGCCCTGGACGGCATCTGAGTCGTGGTGGACGCCGTGCCGGACATCGGTCCTGCGGCCGAGCGCGTCCGCCGGGCCCTCCTGGAGCAGATCCATGGCGGGTTGTTCCCCCCTGGGCAGCGGCTCGGCGCCGAACGCGACCTGGCACGCGAGCTCGGCGTGAGCCGCTCCACGGTCCGCCAGGCGCTGGCCGCCCTGGAGAAGGCCGGTGCGGTGACGCGGGTGCCCGGCCGGGGCGGCGGCACGTTCGTGCAGAGCCGCAAGGTCGAGCGGGACCTCTCGCGGGTGGTGGGCGTGCCCGCGCTCCTGCGCTCCCAGGGAATGACCTCGGGAACGCGGGTGATCAGCACCGGTATCGTCACCGCCGACGCCGAGACGGCGGCGGCGCTGCGACTCCCACCCGGCGAGCTCGTGGTGGACGTGGTCCGGATCCGGCTCGCCGACGGGTCACCGATCTCCCTGGAGCACGTCAGGCTGCCCGCGGGACGGTTCCCGCGACTCCTGGACCAGCCGCTCGGTGGCTCCCTGTACGACCTCCTCGAGGAGCTGTACGACACCCGGCCGGGCGAGGCAGAGGAGCACATCGAGGTCACTCCTGCCGAGCAGGACGAGGCATCGATCCTCGGTGCGCACCCGGGCGCTCCACTGCTCTCCATCACCCGCACCACCAAGGACCACGACGGCGTGGTGTTCGAGTACTCCCACGACCTGTTCCGCGGGGACCGCACCATGATCACCGTGCGCACCCCGGCCTCGCCGGGACGGCAGCCCAGCCGCGTGGTGGCCCTGCGCTCGAGGACCTGGTCGTGACCGACGCGACGCTGCTCGCGGTGGCCAACTCCACCGACCGCGAGAGCGGGTACGTCGGTGAGCGGTTCGCCCAGCGCGGCCTCGCCATGCGCCAGGTCCTGCGAGACGAGGGCGACACGCCACCGACGGTGCCGCCCGGGACGTCGGCGGTGCTGCTGCTCGGCTCGGCGTGGTCGGTCGCCGACCCGGTGGAGGAGGAGGCCCTGCAGCGGGAGTGCTCGCTGGTCCGGTCGGCTCTGCAGAGCGGCGTCCCGGTGCTGGGGCTGTGCTACGGCGCCCAGGTCCTCGCTCACGCGACCGGGGGGCGGGTGGCTCGCGCCGCTCAGCCGGAGGTCGGTCTGGTGACGGTGGACTCCGTCGACGAGCGACTGGTGCCGGTGGGACCGTGGTGGGCGTTCCACTACGACGTCATCACCGCGTCGCCGACGGCAGAGACCCTGGCGCGCAACCACTTCGGGCTCCAGGCGTTCCGGCTGCCGGGGGCGCTCGGGGTGCAGTTCCACCCCGAGGTGGTGCCGGAGACCCTGGACGACTGGCTGACCCGGTTCCCGGACATGCTGGCCGCCGGAGGCGGGGACAAGCGGGCGCTGGTGGCGGAGGCGAGGCGACGCGAGCCGCAGGCGAGGGTGGCCGCGCACCGGCTCGTCGACGACTTCCTGGACCGGGTCGCCTGATATAGGTCGAGGTCTTCACAAGACACCTCCGGAGGTGCCAGAAGGGATCCATCGGATTCCGTCTGAGGATCTGGCGTTGGCGCGCCGGTCCTCCTGGCATGCCCTCCGGAGGTGGGTTGTGTTTGTTCATGATT
>DASQDP010000055.1:0-1690 GCA_035634095.1 Nocardioidaceae bacterium
TTCCGCCGTCGGCCGGTACACGAGCACGTGCCCGTGGCCGTCCTCGAACAGCGCGTTGTCGTACAGCCCTCCCGGAACACCGGTGGGCACGTCGACCACGGCGTCCAGCTCGGCCATGGCCCCGGCGTACCAGGCGATGACGTGGTCGTGGTCCACGTCGTCCTCCACGGCGGCCACCGTGGTCGGCGGCACGGCGCGCAGCTCGACGTCCAGCGGGGCCGCTTCGGGCCGCAGCAGCCGGCGCAGCGACGCCACCGCGGCGCGGGTCCGATCCAGCTCCGACTCGAGTCGCTGCAGGTGGTCGGCGACGAGGGCGGCACGTGCTCCCGGGTCGGGGGAGCGCAGGATGCGTTGGACGTCGGGCAGGGGCACGTCGAGCTCGCGCAGCCGGTGGATGACCTGGGCGGTCGGGATCTGGTCCGCACCGTAGTAGCGATAACCCGTCGCGGAGTCCACGGTCCCGGGCTCGAGCAGGCCGGCGTCGTGGTAGCGGCGCAGTGTCCGCACGCTGAGGTGGGTCAGCCGCGAGAACTCGCCGATCGACATCACGCGTGCACTGTGCACTCTCTCCCCGCGGGAGAGTCCAGTGCTTGACCCTCCCGCGGCGGGAAGTCGCACGGTCGGTGCATGACGACACCGACCACGATCCAGCCCAGCCAGCTCCCGGCTCCGGTCAGGGACTTCCTCGCCGCGCACTCCGCCCGCGACGCCGACACCGCCATCCGTGCCTTCGCGCCGAACGCCCTCGTGACCGACGAGGGGCACACCTTCCGCGGGACCGAGCAGATCCTCGGCTTCCTCCGGCACTCGGGGTCGGAGTTCACCTACACGACCGAGCTGACCGGGGCCCAGCGTGTCGGCGACGAGCACTGGGTGGCGGTCAACCACCTGGAAGGGAGCTTCCCTGGTGGCGTCGTCGACCTGGCCTACCGCTTCACCATGGACGGCGATCTCATCGCGGAGCTGGTCATCGCCCCTCGATGACCTCTGCCCAGCGCTCAGTCCTCCGCATGGTCGTACCGAGCGACGGCTGCGTGGCCCCGGAGCGAACCGAACAGGGGGACCCGCAGGCGCGATGACCGGTGTGTGGCCACCAGCACGAGCAGTCGCGCTCGTCCGGCTTCGACGCCGTGCCCATGCAGACCGCAGCAACCGCGCTGCGGCATCGAACCGGGCGGCGCCACCGCCCACGACTGGAGAGGAACCACCTCATGTCCCTCAGCACTGCAGCTCGCCTCACGGACGCGACCAGGCCCACGGTCGTGCTCGTCCACGGGGCCTTCGCCGAGTCGTCCAGCTGGAACGGCGTGATCGAGTACCTCGCGAACGACGGCTACTCCGTCATCGCAGTGGCCAACCCGCTGCGGGGCCTGCACAGCGACGCCGAGTACCTCCGAAACACCCTGGCCGGCGTGAACGGCCCGATCGTGCTCGCCGGTCATTCCTACGGCGGAACCGTGATGAGCGAGGCCGCCGACGGCAACCCCCAGGTGGAGGCGCTCGTGTACGTCGCCAGCTTCAGCCTCGAGGAGGGCGAGAGCACCGGCGAGCTGGCCGGGAAGTTCCCCGGCAACGAGCTGGGTCCGGCGCTGAGCCCGGTGCCCGTCCGCGGTCCCGACGGGGGAACCGTGGACGACCTCTACATCCAGCAGGAGAAGTTCCGGGAGGTCTTCGCCGCGGACGTGCCGGA
>DASQDP010000056.1:0-82944 GCA_035634095.1 Nocardioidaceae bacterium
CATCGGTGAGGTTCCCTTCAGTGAGTGCTTGGCCGTACACACCGAAGATCCCGCCGATGGCCGCCTACTTCACGCCGCCTCGCCGAACCTCAAACCCCACCACTCCACGGGACGCTTACGTACTGCTTCGCCGACTCTACGAAGTTGAGCACCGTTGCCTGGCACCTGGCTGGTCATAGATAGCCGCCACGCACTTGGACACAAGCGTCGACCTTCTCACCCCAATGAGCAGTCGCGCTCGCAACGACTGCAACCACTGACGTCGCCCGACGCCCCATGCAATGCATGCAACGACGGAGGAAGCCCTGCCGGAAAGCCTCGTGTACCCCCGGCGTACCCCGCGGGGCACGCCAGGGGCACACCAATCGGGTTGACATGAAGAAGGGCTCGACCGCGTTTCCGCTGGTCAGACCCTGTTTCCGGCTGAGCCGCCTGTCGGAATCGAACCGACGACCTTCTCATTACGAGTGAGACGCTCTACCGACTGAGCTAAGGCGGCGCAGCGCCCGGCCGGTCAGCCGGGCACGCCGGACGAGTATACGAAAGCAGCTCGGCGTACCGGATCGGCGGGGCCCACCGCGCCGGGCTCGGGTCAGCGACCGTCGAGCAGCGGTCCGGCGGGATCGTGGGAGAGCCCGTGCCTGCGGGCCGCCATCCCCGCGAGCGCCTCGAGGACGACCCGGTTGGCGAGGGCGGCGGTGATCTCGGCGTGGTCGTAGGGAGGGGACACCTCGACGATGTCCATGCCGACCACGGGGAGCTCCAGGCAGATCCGCCGGACCGAGTCGAGCAGCTCCCGAGCGGAGAGGCCACCCGGCTCGGGCGTGCCGGTGCCCGGCGCGTGGCCCGGGTCGCAGACGTCCACGTCCACGCTGAGGAACACCCCGTCGCACTCGTCGGTAGCGATCTCGAACGCCTCGCTGAGACAGGTGGAGAGGCCGCGCGCGCCGATCTCCGTCATCTCGTACGACCGCATCCGCTGGTCGTTCATCCACGACAGCGTCTCCGGCGGCGGCCAGTAGCCGCGCAGCCCGATCTGAAGGAACCGGTCGCCCCGCAGCGCCCCGGACTCGATCAGCCGACGCATCGGCTGTCCGTGCCCGTAGAGGGAGCCGAACTCGATGTGACCGGTGTCCGCGTGCGCGTCGAAGTGCAGCATGGACACCCTGCCGAAGCCGAGGTGTCGCGCGACGCCGGTGGCATCCGGGAGCGCGATCGTGTGGTCACCGCCGAGCACCAGCGGGACGGCGCCGGACGCGGCGACCGTGTGCACCGCCTCCTCGAGCGACGCGATCGACCGCTCGGTGTCCCCGGAGTACATCTCCACATCCCCCGCGTCCACCACCCGCAGGTCTCGCAGGGCGTCCACCCGCAGCGCCAGGTGCGGGCGGGACCCGTCGGCGCCCAGGTAGTCGGTCTGCCGGATCGCCATCGGACCGAAGCGGGTGCCCGGACGGTGCGAGGTGCCGCCGTCGAACGGTGCGCCCACGATGACCACGTCAGCACCGGCGTACGACGGGGGCTCGTCGAGGTCGCAGCGGTCCACGCCTAGGAAGGTGATGTCGGGGCCGTACTGCGCGCCGTAGCGGGTCACGAGCAGATCACATCCTTTGTCGGCACGACGCCGTCAATGAGGTAGCGCTCCACGGCGAGGTCGGTGCACGCGCTGCCGGCCCGGAACCCCAGGTGCCCGTCGCCGTCCCGGGTGACGAGCACCCCCTGGGGCAGCTGGTCGGCAAGCGCACGTGACCAGACCAGCGGAGTGGCCGGGTCGCGGGTGGTGCCGACGACCATGATCGGAGGGCTCCCTTCGGCGCGAACGGGTTGTGGCTGCCGCCCACTGTGCACCGGCCAGGACGCGCAGGTCGAGATGCTGTAGGCGAAGATCGAGCCGAAGGTCGGAGACGCCTTCTCGAAGCGCGGCTCGTAGCGCTCCACCTCGGAGCTCGGAACACCGTCGTCGCGGTCCAGGCAGTTGATCGCATTGAACACCTCGGCGGAGTTGGTGCTGTACTTTCCCTCGGCCGTGCGCTGGAGGTACTGGTCGGCGAGGTTCATCAGCACGGACCCGTCGCCCTCGAACGCCCCCTGCAGGCCGGCGTCCAGTACCGGCCACGACAGCTTGCTGTAGAGCGGCACCCAGATCCCGTAGACCGCGTTGCCCGCGGTCAGCTCGCGTCCCGACGAGGTGGACAGGGGCTCGGTCTCGACGTCGCGAAGGAGCTCCTGGACGCGCCGGACGCCCTCGTCCACACTGTCTCCGAGGTAGCAGTCGCCCGCCTCGATGCACGCGCCGATGTAGGCACGTAGTGCGGTCTCGAAGCCCCGCGCCTGGACGAGGTTCACCTCGACGGTGGAGGCGGCGGGGTCGATCGCCCCGTCGAGCACCATCCGGTCGATCTTGTCCGGGAACAGCTCGGCGTACGTCGCCCCGATGAACGTCCCGTAGGACGCGCCGAAGTACGTCAGCCGAGGCTCCCCCAGCGCCGCCCGCAGCACGTCCATGTCTTTGGCCACCTCGACGGTGGACACGTGCCGTGCCAGCGCGCCGCTGTCGCGCAGGCAGCTCTCGCCCAGGCCGCGGATGAGCCGGTCCGTCGTACGGCGCTCGGCGGCGGTGTCCGGAGAGGGGTCGCTGTCAACGAGGGCGTTCTGCTGCTCGTCAGAGCCGCACTCCACCGGCGTGCTCTCCCCGACGCCGCGCGGGTCGAAGCCGACCACGTCGTAGGCGCGCCCCAGCTCCGGCCCGAGCGCCTGCTCGGCCACGGCCGCGTAGTCCTTGCCGGAGCGGCCGGGCCCGCCGGGGTTGATCACCAGGGAGCCGCGGCGCTGCGCCTCGCTCGTCGCCGAGACTTTGAGCAGGGCCAAGTCGATGGAGCGGTCTGCCGGCCTCGCGTAGTCCAGTGGCACCTGCAGCGTCGCGCACTGCTGGCCGTCGCTGCAGTCGGTCCAGTCGAGCCGCTGGCCGTAGTACCTCCGGAGGCCGGCCGTAGGGGGTGGTGCCGAGGAGGTGGCGACCGGGCTGAGGGCCGGGCGCGAGGTGGAGCTGGGCTCCGCCGGGGCTCCGGACGAGCCGAGCGTGCAGCCTCCGAGCGCACCAGCAAGGGTCAGCACGACGGCCGCGACGCCGGTGCGAGGAGCCATCACCCGGCAACTGTAGGCGGCAGACGTCACGGAATCCGGAGAGCCACCATCATCGACTCCAGCGCCAGCAGCGGCGCGGTGTTGAACTCCATCATCTGCTGACGCGCCCCGAACACCGCGTCGATGCGACGGATGTTGCCCTCGGGGGTTGACCGGCGCGCCACGTCGGTCACCACGTCGCGGACCTCCTCGTTGACCAGCTCGCCGGTCGCCCCAGTCTGCAACACGATCGCGTCACGGTAGAGCGACATGATGTCCATCAGGCAGCGGTCGATCACGTCCAGGACCCGTCGCTTCTCGCGCTGCCGCTGGCTGTGCTGCAGCTCGCGCAGCCCGGCCTTGTACGCGCGTGAGGACCGCGCCTTGCGGTCGTCGCCGTACAGCGCCTCGAGGTCGGCGAGATCGCGGGCGTTGCTGCGCTCGGTGAGGGCGGCGGTCTCGTCCTTGGCGATGTCGACCAGGTTTGCAGCCGCGTTGAGGCAGGCCACCACCGAGGTCAGCCCGCGCGGGATCTGCACCACCTCGTGACGCCGGTTGCGGAACCTCTCGTCGGAGGCGAGCGCCTTCGCTCGGCCGATGTGCCCCTGGCTGGCGCGGGCCGCAAAGGCGGCGACGGACTCCGAGACCCCCTGCCGCTCGACGAGGAACCGGGCCACCTCCGACGTCGAGGGCGTCGCCAGCGAGATCGGGCGGCACCGCGACGCGATCGTCGGGAGCACGTCCTCGGTCGTCGGCGCGCACAGCAGCCACACCGTCTTGGGGGTGGGCTCCTCGATCGCCTTCAGCAACGCGTTGCCGGTGCGGCCGACCGCGTCGCCGAGCCGGTCGGCGTCCTCGACCACCATCACCTGGTAACGCTGCTCCATCGGCGCCAGCGCGCTCCGGTGCACCAGCTCACGGGCGTCCTTGATGTAGATCATGGAGGTCTCGGAGCGGGTGATGCTCACGTCCGGATGGGTGCCGGCCAGCGTCGTGCGGCAGGCGTGGCACTCCCCGCAGCCGGTGCCGCGCTCGCACTGCAGCGCGGCGGCGAAGGCGAGGGCGGCGTTGGACCGGCCGGAGCCCGGGGGCCCCGTGAAGAGCCAGGCGTGCGTCATGCCGTGCCCTGCGACCGCTCGCTGGAGGGTGGCGATGGCGTCGCGCTGGCCCACCAGCGTGGACCACACCCCCGTGTGCACGTCGGTCCGACCGCCCGAGAGCGTCACGTGTCCGCTCCTCGGTGCTCCGCCAGCTCCACCGGCGCCCGCGTCGCCTGGCCGAGCAGGGGTCGCAGCCGCGCCAGCACGTCAGCGGTGAGGTCCGCGACCGGGCGGCGGGCGTCGAGGACCAGGTAGCGCTCCGGCACCGCGGTGGCCAGCTGCAGGAACCTCTCACGGACCCGCTCGTGGAAGTCCTCGGGCTGGCCCTCGATCCGGTCCCGCTCCGCGAAGCGCGTGAGGCCCTGCTGCGGCGCCAGGTCCAGCAGCACGGTCAGGTGCGGGCGCAGGTCGCCGGTCGCCCAGCGCGCGACCCGCTCCACCTCGCGGTCCGCGAGGTCCCGCCCGGCGCCCTGGTAGGCCAGGGTCGAGTCGACGTAGCGGTCGGTGACCACCACGGCGCCCCGCGACAGCGCCGGCACCACCACCCGCTCCACGTGCTCGGCCTTGTCGGCGGCGTAGAGGAGCGTCTCGGTGCGGTGCGAGATGTCTCCGGTCGCGGGGTCGAGCACGATCCGGCGCAGCTCGTGGCCGACCTCGGTGTCGCCGGGCTCGAACGTGAGCACCACGTCATACCCCTCCGCGTGCAGGGCCTCGCGCAGCGCCCGCGCCTGGGTCGACTTACCGGCACCCTCGCCACCCTCCAGCGCGACGAAGCACCCGGTGGCGGCATAGACCCCGGCGGACCCGCTCAACCCCGAGCGAAGGTCGGTCAGCAAGGAGATCCCCTTTCGGTCGTCCATCTGACGGTACGACGCCACGCCGACAGCGGTCATCAGCACCGCCGCGAGCAGGAACGTGAAGGCGGCACCGTTGTAGACCACGAACGGGTCGCCGGCCTCGTCGAGGGGACCGAAGTCGTGGGTCCCGATCAGCCCGGCGAGCAGCGGGGCGACGGCGAGGACCACCGCGAGGGCGAGCCGGATCATCGAGCCCACGAAGGCGAAGGTCCGCCCGCGCATCTCGTCGGGCACCTCGAGGCCGAGCATCGTGTTGCCGGTGATCCAGGCGGCGCCCGCGAAGAACCCGAGCACCGCGGTGAGCACCACCACGACCGGAAGCTGCTGCACCAGGGCGATCGGGAACAGCAGGAGCCCGGTCAGGGTCAGCGCGATGCCGAAGAGCCTGCGGCGGGAGAGCCCCTGCAGCAGGCGCGGCCCGCACCACATGCCGACGCCGAGACCCGCGAACACCGTGCCGAACAGCAGCCCGTAGCCGGAGTCGCCTCCTCCGAGGTCGGAGACGAACGTCCTCGCGAGTCCGATCACCACACCGCCGGCGGCGAACGCCCCGATGATGCCGATGACCAGGCCGCGTACGACGGGCGTGCGACCGACGTACCTCCAGCCGTCGGCGACGACCGACCACACGCTTGCCTCGGCCGCCCCGTCCGCCGGTCCACGCGGGATGGTCCGGAGCCGGGCGATCACGATCCCGGACACCAGGAAGGAGGCGGCGTTGACGTACAGCGCAAGGTCGACCGGTCCACCGGGAAGCCCTTCGAACACGGAGCGGTAGAGCTTGTCGAGCAGGGTCAGGCCGGCGAAGATCGCGGCCGCCGGCAGTGCGGAGCCATACGTGGTGGCCAGGCTGACCTGGTTGGCGGCCTCCAGCCGGTGCGGGGGCACGAGGTTCGGCACGGTCGCGTCCTTGGCGGGGCCCCACACCAGGCTGATGGCCTCGACGAGCACCGTCACCACGAAGATCCACCACAGCGTGCCGACCAGCGGGATGGTCAGGAACAGTACCCCGCGCAGCACGTCGCCCCAGATCAGCACGGCGCGCCGGTCGAGCCGGTCGGCGACGTACCCGGCGACCGGTCCCAGTAGAAGCGCCGGCAGGACACGCAGGAAGAGCACCGTGGCGATCGCGTAGTTCTTCCCGGCGTAGGAGTCGGCGCTCGCGTTGGCCATCGCGGTCAGCGCCAGCAGGCCGATCCAGTCACCGAGGCTGGACAGCCCGAGGCCGATCCACAGGTTGCGGAAGTCGCGGATGCGCAGGACCGCGCCGACGGAGTGCACCGGAGCGTGCTGCAGATCCCCCACGGCGGAGACGACGGTCTCTGCGGGGGGATGCCTTGCGGGCCGCTCGCTCACGACGTCCAGCCTACGGCCGAGCGCCCCAGCAGCCGGCCGGGTCGGGCGTTGTGCACTCCGGGCAGCCGAGTCGGCTCAGGCCTTCTTCGCCGCCGTCTTCTTGGCTGTCGTCTTCTTGGCGGTGGTCTTCTTGGCGGTGGTCTTCTTGGCCGGCGACTTCTTCGCGGCCTTGGCCGCCTTCTTCGCCGGCCCCTTGGCGCGCCGCTCCGCGAGCAGCTCGGCCGCACGCTCGATGGTGATCGTCGCCTCGTCGTCGCCCTGGCGCAGGGTGGCGTTGTACTCCCCGTCGGTGACGTAGGTGCCGAAGCGGCCGCTCTTGAGCAGCACCGGCTGGCCGCTGACAGGGTCGGTGCCGACCTGCTTGCCCGGGTCGGCCGCCGCCCGGCCGCGCTGCTTGGGTTGGGCGTAGACGGCCAGCGCCTCCTCGAGCGTGATCGACAGCAGCTTCTCCTCCGCGTCGATGGAGCGCGAGTCGGTGCCCCTCTTGAGGTAGGGCCCGTAGCGGCCGTTCTGCGCGGTGATCTCCTCGCCGCTGTCCGGGTCGACGCCGACCACCCGCGGCAGGGTGAGCAGCGTGAGCGCATCCTCCAGCGTCACGGTGTCGAGGCTCATCGACTTGAACAGCGACCCGGTGCGCGCCTTGCGGTTCTTCGGAGCGTCGTCGGGGAGCAGCTCGGTGACATAGGGCCCGTAGCGGCCGTTCTTCGCCACGATCGCCAAGCCCGACTGGGGGTCCACTCCGAGCGGCGTCTCCTCGCCGGCCGGGGTGGCGAGGAGCTCACGGGCCTTGTCCGGGGTCAGCTCGTCGGGAGGCAGGTCGTCGGGCACGTTCGCCCGCGTCCCGTCAGGGGTCTCGATGTACGGGCCGTAGCGGCCCACCCGCAGGTCGATCCCGTCGTCGACCTCGAACGTCGCCAGCTCGCGTGCGTCGATCTCACCGAGCTCGCTGACCAGCTTCTTGAGACCGTCCACGTCCCCGCCGCCGAAGTAGAAGTCCGCCAGCTCGGTGTTGCGGTCCCGGCGACCACCGGCGATCTCGTCCAGCACGTCTTCCATGCTGGCGGTGAACTCGTAGCTCACCAGCCGCGAGAAGTGCTCCTCGAGCAGCCTGATCACCGAGAACGCGAGCCACGCGGGGACCAGTGCGGTGCCCTTCTTGTAGACGTAGCCCCGGTTGAGGATCGTGCCGATGATCGCTGCGTACGTCGACGGGCGGCCGATCTCCCGCTCCTCGAGCTCGCGGATCAGCGTGGCCTCGGTGTAGCGCGCCGGAGGCTTGGTCTGGTGTCCGGAGGCGGTGATCGACGCGGCGCTCACGGCGTCGCCCTGGGTCACGCCGGGCAGGCGGGTCTCCCGGTCGTCGGAGTCGGAGTCGGGGTCGTCGCGCCCCTCGACGTACGCCTTGAGGAAGCCGTGGAAGGTGATCACCCGGCCGGACGCGGAGAAGACCACGTCCTCACCGGACGCGGCCGCGCCGCCGAGGCGCACCGTGACGCTGCGCCCCTCGGCGTCCTTCATCTGCGAGGCAACCGTGCGCATCCAGATCAGCTCGTAGAGCCGGAACTCGTCGCCGTGCAGGCCGGTCTGCGCCGGGGTCCGGAAGTGCTCGCCGGCGGGCCGGACCGCCTCGTGCGCCTCCTGGGCGTTCTTGACCTTGGAGGTGTAGACCCGCGGCTGGTCCGGGACGTACTCCGCGCCGTACAGCTCGCGCGCCTGGTCGCGGGCGGCGGCCACCGCGGTGCCCGACAAGGTCACCGAGTCGGTGCGCATGTAGGTGATGAAGCCGTTCTCGTAGAGCCGCTGCGCGATCGACATGGTTCGCGAGGCGCCCCAGCCGAGCTTGCGGGACGCCTCCTGCTGCAGCGTGGTGGTGCGGAACGGCGCGTAGGGCTGACGGCGGTAGGGCTTCGCCTCCACCGAGCGGACCTCGAACGTGGTGTCGCTCAGCCCGTCGGCGAGCGCCTCCGCGCGCGTCCGGTCCAGGTGCACCACCTGCGCCCCGGTCTTCAGGTCCCCCGTCGAGGTGAAGTCGCTGCCGCGGGCCACCCGGCGCTCGTCGACCGAGTGCAGCTTCGCGGGGAACATCCGGTCCGCGTGCTCGGAACCTGCGTCGAAGGTGCCCTCGAGGTCCCAGTACGACGCGGTGCGGAATGCCATCCGCTCGCGCTCCCTGTCCACGACGAGCCGGGTGGCCACGGACTGCACGCGCCCCGCGGACAGCCCGGACATCACCTTCTTCCACAGCACCGGGGAGACCTCGTAGCCGTAGAGCCGGTCCAGGATCCGGCGGGCCTCCTGCGCCTCCACCAGGTCCATGTCGATGTCGCGAGGGTTGTCGACCGCGGCGTTGATCGCCTGCGGGGTGATCTCGTGGAACACCATCCGGCGCACCGGCACCTTGGGCTTCAGCTCGTCGAAGAGGTGCCAGGCGATGGCCTCGCCCTCCCGGTCCTCGTCGGTGGCGAGGAACAGCTCGGAGGCGTCCCGCAGCAGACCCTTGAGCTTGGTCATGTGTGACTTCTTGTCCCGGGAGACCACGTAGTAGGGGGTGAAGTCGTGGTCCACGTCCACGCCCAGGCGTGCCCAGGGCTCGCCCTTGATCTTGGCCGGGACGTCGGCCGCGCTCTGCGGGAGGTCGCGGATGTGCCCGATCGAGGACTCCACGACGTAGCCGTTGCCGAGGTAGCCGGCGATCGTCTTCGCCTTGGCAGGCGACTCCACGATCACCAGCTTGTGACCGGCACCGTTCTTCGTGCCCGCGTTCTTCGCCAACTCGGTCAAGCTCCCTGTGAGATCGGATGTACGGCGTGGACACGGTAACGCCTGTCGTCAACCGGCTCGGCGTCCGCCAGACAGTCCGAGAGGGTCGGCACCCTGCGGCCGCCTGCGGCCCTTCGCTCCGTCACTGACTGTCGGGGAGGAGGAAGCCGTCGGCGACCAGCCCCCGGACCGCCGCCACCCGGTCCCGGCGCAGGGCGTCGGCGTCCTCGTCGAGCAGGGCGGCCAGCGCGTCCAGGATCCGGCCCACCGTGAGCTCACCGTCGCAGGCGCCGACCAGTCCGGCCTCGACGGTGTCGACCCGGCGGGCCCGTCGCATTCCGCGCTGCTGCCTCAGCACGATCGACTCGGGGTCCGCGCCACCGGGCTCCCCGAACGTCTCCTGGCGTACGTCGACCCGGACTCGCAGCCGGGCGGCCAGCAGCCGCTCGTCGGACCAGCCCGCCAGCAGGTCGGTACGCCGGCCGCGGTCCGCGACCTCGCCGCCCAGCGGCTGCTCGATGTCGTACGGCCACTCCTCGAGGTGCAGCACCGGCTCACGCGAGTCATCCACCGTCCGTCGCAGGTGCAGCCACCCGAACCCGACGGCCTCGACGTCCTGCTCGTCGAACCAGGCCAGCCAGGCGTCGTACCGCTGCCGGTAGTCGGGGCGGCCGTGCACCCCGGCGTCCTTGAGCCAGAGCTCGACGTACTCGGCGGGGTCGGCGACCTCGCGTTGCACCACCCAGGCGTCGCAGCTGCCGCGCAGTCCAGGGCCCGTCGACGGGCCCTCCAGCCAGCCGCCGACCCGCTGCTGCCACGGCTGGCCGCGCCGGTGCACCCAGTTGGCGAGCACCTGGCACCAGCCTCCCGGGTTCAGGTGGGCAGGGGCGGCTGTGACCACCTGGCGCACCACCTCGTCGCCCGGGAGGCCTGAGTCGCGGTAGACCAGGCGCTCGCCGGTGCCGGCGGACACCACGAAAGGCGGGTTGGTGACCACCAGGTCGAAACCCTCGTCCGCCACCGGCTCGAAGAGACTGCCTGCGCGGACGTCCAGGTCGACGCCGTTGAGAGCGGCGTTGAGCCGGGTCACGGTCAGCGCGCGCTCGTTGACGTCGGTGGCGACCACGTGGCCGGCGTGCCTGGCCAGGTGCAGCGCCTGAACGCCGCACCCGGTGCCCATGTCCAGGGCCCGGCCGACGGGTTCCCGGACGGTGAGCTGCGCCAGCGACGTCGATGCGGACGAGATGCCCAGCACGTGGTCGGGTGCCACGGCCACAGGCGCGCCGTCCAGTCCCGGGGTCAGGTCGCTGACCACCCACCAGTCGGCGTCAGAGGCGTGCGCGGTGCCGGCGGTGTCAGAGGCGGCGTAGGGCCGCACGTCCGCGAGCGCTCGGACCTCGTCGCCGGACGCCGACAGCAGGCCGGCCGCGACCAGCGGCCCGACCACCCCCGGCAGGGCCCTGTCGGCCTGCCCGCGGGGGATCGGGGCCTGCAGCAACCACAGCCGCACCATCGCCTCCAGGGCGGAGCCGTCGCCGGTGGCCCGGAGCCCAGGCGTCGTCTCGTTGCGGGACAGCGCGGAGTGGGCGGTCGGCCCGAGCAGGCCGGCCACCGCGTCGTACCCGTACCCGGCAGCGTGAAGGGCGTCCCGGAGCGAGAGGACCACGTCACGAGGCGGCAGGTCCATGGGCGCCACCCTGACACACCGATTCGTCTGCGGTCGGCCTGCGGCGGTCACCTGCCAGACCGCAGACGAATCGGGGGGAGGGAGGGGTTCAGGCCCCCACGGTCACGTCGGCGCCGGTGTCCAACGCGACCGGGCGACGCTTCGACACGTACACGGCACCTGCGATGATCGCGGTGGCGAACAGCGCGATGCCGATGCGGAGAACGTCGTTCTCACCGGAGCCCACGCTGAGGTCGACGATCGCAGCGGCGATCAGCAGCGAGACCAGGTTCATCACCTTGATCAGCGGGTTGATCGCGGGGCCGGCGGTGTCCTTGAACGGGTCACCGACGGTGTCACCGATGATCGTCGCCTCGTGCGCGAGCGAGCCCTTGCCGCCGTGGTGGCCGTCCTCGACGAGCTTCTTGGAGTTGTCCCAGGCACCGCCGGAGTTGGAGAGGAAGACCGCCATCAGCGTGCCGGTGCCGATCGCCCCGGCCAGGTAGCCGGCCAGCGGCGCGACACCGAGCCCGAACCCGACCGCGATGGGCGCCATGATCGCCAGCACACCGGGGGTGGCCAGCTCACGCAGCGAGTCGCGGGTGCAGATGTCCACGACCTTGCCGTACTCCGGGCGGCCGGTGCCCTCCATGATGCCGGGGATGTCCCGGAACTGGCGCCGGACCTCGTAGACGACCGCGCCGGCCGCGCGACCGACCGCGTTGATCAGTAGGCCGGAGAAGAGGAACACCACTGCAGCGCCGATGATCAGGCCCACCAGGACGTTGGGGCTGTAGACGGCGGCGGTGAACGTCGCCGTCGTGTCGCCGGCGTCGCGCAGGGCATCGGTGATGGCGCCGGTGTAGGAGCCGAACAGGGCCGTCGCGGCCAGCACCGCCGTCGCGATCGCGATGCCCTTGGTGACCGCCTTGGTGGTGTTGCCGACGGCGTCGAGCTCGGTCAGGATCTGCGCGCCCTCCTCGTCCACGTCTCCGGACATCTCCGCGATGCCCTGGGCGTTGTCCGAGACCGGCCCGAAGGTGTCCATCGCGACGATGACCCCGACCGTGGTCAGCAGGCCGCAGCCGGCGAGCGCCACCGCGAACAGCGCGACCGTCACCGCGCCGGAGCCCAGCAGGAAGGCTGCGTAGACGGCGCCGGCGATCACCAGGCTGGTGAAGACGGCCGACTCGAACCCGACCGAGAGACCCGAGAGGATGACCGTCGCGGCGCCCGTCATCGACGTCTTGCCGATGTCACGGACCGGGCGGTACTCGGTGCCGGTGTAGTAGCCGGTGAGGGCCAGGATGACCGCGGCCAGCACGATGCCGATCAGGACGGCCACGGTGGCGATGAGTCGTGGGTCGCCGGTGGCGCTGCCGTCAGCAGCACCGGTGAGCTCGGCGAAGGAGCCCGGGAGGTAGACGAACGCGGCGACCGAGCAGACCACCGCGGACACGGCAGCGGAGATGTAGAACGCCCTGTTGATGGTCTTGAGACCGCCCTCGGACGCCCGCGGCTTGCACAGGTAGACGCCGAGGATCGCGGTCAGCGCACCGATCGCGGGGACGATGAGCGGGTAGACGAGGCCCTTGTCGCCGAAGGCCGCCGAGCCCAGGATCAGGGCGGCGACCAGCGTGACCGCGTAGGACTCGAAGAGGTCTGCGGCCATGCCAGCGCAGTCCCCGACGTTGTCACCGACGTTGTCGGCGATCGTCGCGGCGTTGCGGGGGTCGTCCTCGGGAATGTTGTTCTCGACCTTGCCGACCAGGTCGGCGCCGACGTCCGCGGCCTTGGTGAAGATGCCGCCGCCGACGCGCATGAACATCGCCAGCAGCGCCGCCCCGAAGCCGAAGCCCTCCAGGACCGTCGGCGCGTCGCCCTTGTACAGGAACACCACCAGGGCGGCGCCGAGCAGGCCCAGCCCCACCGTCGCCATGCCGACCGTTCCACCGGTGCGGAAGGCGACCCTCATGGCCGGGTCCCGCCCCTGGTTCCTGTCGGCTGCTGCCGCCGCCACGCGCAGGTTCGCGCGCACCGCGAGCGACATGCCGAGGTATCCGATGGCTGCCGAGAACCCGGCGCCGATGACGAAGAAGACCGAGCGGCCGAGCCTGACGTCGAAGCCGCCCTCGGCCGGGAGCAGGAACAGCAGCAGGAAGGCGAGCACCACGAAGACCGCCAGGGTCTTGAACTGGCGGGTGAGGTAGGCGGCGGCCCCCTCCTGCACGGCCCGTGCGATGACCTGCATGTTGGCGGTGCCCTCACCGGCGCTGAGCACCTGGTTGCGGAACACCACCCCCATCGCCAGCGCGACGACCGCGACGAGGCCCACGACGACGACCAGGGTCAGGTTGCCCCCGGCCAGGTCGGCGCTGGTGACCTCAGCGGCAAGGGTGTGACGGGACATTCGTCCTCCTTGAAAGGGCGGCGAGCCCCGATCTGGATACGTCGTACATCCGTGAAGCCGCTTCACCGATGCGGGCAGGTGTCGTTGCCGCCCTGTCCGACAATGAGCCGGAGTCTACTGAGGAGCCGCCGCGAGATGTCGCGGGGGCGCGTGCAACACGCTGCACCGGTCGGCGAGCGGTCAGGGGCGGGCCGAGATGAGCGGCCAGGACATGGACAGCGCGGTGCCGGCTCGGTCGCGCCGGATCTCGAAGTCCTCGATCAGCCCTCGCAGCAGGGCCCACGGCTCCACGCCGTCGATGTCACCGGTGGGTGCGTCGTGGGCCGCGACCTCTCCGGCCGCCCGCACCACGACGCGCAGCCGATCCTCGAGCCGCATGCTCACCTGGACCGGACCGGCGAGGGCCGCCCGGGCGTCCTCCGGACCGACGAGCAGAGCGCAGGCTTCGCCGACCGCCAACCTGAACTCCTCCACAAAGTCCTCGTCACCCGTGGTCCGCCGAGCCACCGCGGCCGCGACGAGGCGGACTGTCCGCACCAGGGCAGGGTCGCGGGCGATCGAGACGGTGACGCTGGTGGCGGTCCCTGTTGCCGGGCGTGTGCCGGGCAGCACTCGCCTACCGCTCGGCGAGCGCGTCGGCCTGGGAACCGTGGATGGCGAACACCTTGGCCAGGCCGGTGATGCGGAAGATCTTGAGCAGTCGCTCCTGGTTGCAGATCAGGCGCATCGAGCCGTCGTGGGCACGCACCTTCTTGAGGCCGCCGACCAGCACGCCGAGGCCGGTCGAGTCCAGGAAGTCGACCTTCTCCATGTCGATGACGAGGTGGTAGTCACCGTTGCCCACCAGCTCGGTGATCTTGTCGCGGAGCTTCGGCGCGGTGTAGACGTCGATCTCCCCACCTACCTCGATGATCGTGTGACCATCCTCGTGGCGTGTCTCGAGTGACAGGTCCACGTTGTCTCCTCACCGGCATCGGCTGCCCTGCCGTCGGGGCAGCAGCCCCCTGGTCACGAACGTGCTCATTGAACCACGCGGACGCGCCGAGCACGGACCACTCTAGCGGATCGAGGTCGGGGGGAGACTGCGTCGGCGAAGGCGCGTACGGCGCCCCGTCGCCCCCGTCGCCGGGGGGTGCTCGTCAGCTCTCCGCTGTCCCGGTGAGCCCCCCACCGACGGGACCAGCTCGCGCTCGGGACGTGACCGTGAACCGGAGACCGAGCACCCGACGGGTCTCGCGCACGACCCGCAGCTCGACGATCTCCCCGGACACCGTGCAGGCCAGCACCCTCGCGTCGTTCGCGGAGGCGATCGACGCTGCCGCGGTGCAGCCCGGCTCACCTCGCAGAGCCGCCGAGGCCCCGGCCAGCGCGCCGAGGTCGGCAGCCGCCTCGACGCGGCGCTGGGCCACCACGGCGCCGCCGAACGCTGCCACGAGCACGGCTGAGCAGGCCAGTACGCCCAGCAGCACCGTGGCGAGCACCGCCGCGCTCCCCCGCTGACCGCGGCGACCCCGCTGACCCTGGCAACCACGGCGAGCCCGGCGAACCGTCGACGCTTCGCCGCGGCGGCGACTCACCATCGACGCTTCCGTGCCGCAACGACTCATCGACGCTCCCGTGCCGCCACGGCCTCTGCCTCCACTACCGGAGACGGCAGGAAGCCGAGCAGCCCTCGAGGGCCGCGCACCGAAGCACGCACCTGGACCACCACGGTGTCGCCTCGCTCGTGAAGCTCGATGGCCGAGCCGCTCGGTGCCACCCGTCGACCGAGAGCGAGCGCCTGCGCGTGACTGTCGTCCCGGGCCGCGGCCCGGGCGACCTCGCGGGCGGCGTCGACCACCCGCACCTGCACGGACGCCAGCGCCAGCACCCAGGCCAGCCCTAGTGTCACCGCGACCAGGACCGGCAGGACCACCACCGTCTCGGCGGTCACCGCTCCGCGCTCCCGTGAGGGCCGACCCGTCGCACACAGGCGGGGTGTCACTGGGTGCGCGTGGGGCGCGGCGGTGGGCACACGCTGCGCGCGGTGTGTCCCCACCGTCGTGGCGCATCCTCGGCAGGGCACGCTCAGAGCCCGACGACCTGCATCACCAGCTCGAACAGGGTCTTGAGCAGCTGCTGGCCCCAGTCGCTGGTGAGCAGCTTGATCAGCACGGACGCGAACCCACATCCGGCAGCGGTGACCACGGCATACTCCGCGGTGGTGACACCTCGTTCGTTGCGCAGTCGTGCGACGGGCGACTTGGTCATGGCGTTCTCTCCTCGGTCAGGCCCACCGCAAGGGGGGCACTCGGTGTTGTGGGAGCGACTCTGGTCCGGTTCTCACCGGGTCACGACGACCTCTTCGCGAGCTGGGGACCGCCGACCGAACACCGTTGCTGTGGAGAGGAGCTGGCCGCTCAGGGAGCCGTCAGGACGGACAGGGAGCCGGCCACGAGCGGCACGATGCCGACCAGGACGAAGGCGGGCAGCAGGCAGACGCCGAGCGGCAGCGCGGCCTTGACCCCGACCGCGCGCGCCCTCGTCTCCACCTCGGCGCGGTCTCGTCCTCTGAGGTCCTCGGCGAGCCGCAGCATCGCGTCGGACACCGAGGCGCCGCTGTCGACGGCTCGGGAGACGGCCCTCCCCAGGCCACCCAGCTGCGGGTGTCCTGCCAGGTCCCGCCACACCGTCACCGGGTCCACGCCGACCCGGAGGCGGGCGGACACCTCGGCCAGCTCATCGGCGAGTGGCTCGTCGACCGCTGCGGTGACCTGTTCGAGGGCTGCGGCGGGCGACAGCCCGACGGCCAGGCAGGCGGCCATCAGGTCGACTGCGTGTGGCACGGACGCCGCGAGCCGCTCCCGACGACGTCGCAGGGCCGGGGGCTCCATCCGTCCGGTGACCCACCAGCAGCACGCGGCGCCCACGATCGCCACCGGCGGCCCGAGAGC
Organism: Nocardioidaceae bacterium; assembly: GCA_035634095.1. Taxonomy (GTDB): domain Bacteria; phylum Actinomycetota; class Actinomycetes; order Propionibacteriales; family Nocardioidaceae; genus Nocardioides_B. The sequence goes on from DASQDP010000056.1 coordinate 16,206, forward strand.
TCCCCCGAGGAACACCAGTGCCACCAGCGCGACGGACGACGCGCCGAGGAGCCGCAGCACCGGCGGGTCGCCGCGGGGCCCGCTCCGCCCGGTCGGGTGGGCAGTGCCCGGTGGGAAGGAAGGTGCCGGCGGCACGGCGAGCGCTGCCGCTGCACCGGCCGCCCCGACGGCCAGCAGGGCCAGGCCGCTCACCGCGCCGCTCCTCCGTCACCCACGAAGCACCCCGGCGGCGATCCGGTCGATCCACAGCAACCCGGCGAAGGCGAGGAGCACACCGATCCCCAGGCACGCCAGACCGGGTGCCGTGCCCAACAGGAAGTGCCACGGATCCCCGCCGATCCCGGCCGACATGGCCAGCGACGCAACGGGGAGCAGCGCCACCAGTCTGGCCGTCGCCTGGGCCGAGGCAAGCTCGCCCCGCACCAGGTGCCGGGTGCCCTGCCGGACCCGAGCGCTGGCCGCCACCTGCGAGAGTGCGGTGACCAGGCCGCCCCCGGAGCGCTCGGCGACCTGCCACGCGGACGCCACCTCACGCAGCCCCTCGGCCCCGGGCAGCCGAGCCAGCCGGCGCAGCGCGGTGGGGACATCCGCCCCGAGCCGCGCCGCCGACACCACCGTGTCGACCTCGGGCCAGACCTCGACGCACCGCTCCAGCCCGCGCAGCAGCGGCTGGCCGGCCAGCAGCTCGCCGGAGAGCGCCTCCGCGACGTCCACGACCAGGGCCTGACGCCGCTGCGCGACCTTGGCCTGTGCCGACCTGCGGACCAGCAGCACTGTCCCACCCGTGGTGGCCGCGAGGATGGACGCGAGGGCGAGACGCAGACCGTCGACAGCTGTCACGGCCAGGGCGGCCGCACCGGAGCAGGCGACCACGACGACGGGGCCGAAGCGCTCCCGCGTCCCGGCCACGACCCCGTCCGGTCCTCGGCGCTCCAGCCGCGGCGGGGGCGCCACGAGCAGGCTTGCGGCCACCGCCGCGAGGACGATCGCGGTCCAGGTCATCGGTGCAGCCGCCGGGCCAGCAGCTCTGCGTGCGGATGCTCCACGGTCGCCCCGTCGGGCGGAAAGGTGACGGCCGGGGCGGAGCGGACCAGCCCCGAGTCGCTCCGCACCAGGACGGCGACCTCGGCCACCCGCCGCGCCCCGTCGCGACTCCGGGAGACGTGGACCACCGCGTCCACGGCGGAGGACAGCTGGCTGTGCACGGCCGCCTGGCTCAGGCCACCCGCCATGCCGAGCGCCTCCACCCGGGCCGGGACGTCGGTCGCGGAGTTCGCGTGCAGGGTGCCGCACCCACCCTCGTGACCGGTGTTGAGCGCAGCCAGCAGGTCGGTCACCTCCGCGCCGCGGACCTCACCGACGACCAGCCGGTCCGGGCGCATGCGCAGGGCTTGGCGGACCAGGACGCGCAACGGCACCTCACCGGCACCCTCCACGTTGGCCGGGCGCGCCTCGAGGCCGACCACGTGCGGATGGTCCGGACGCAGCTCGCTGGCATCCTCGACGACCACCATCCGGTGGGTCCGGTCCACGAGGGAGAGCAGTGCCGACAGCAGCGTGGTCTTCCCGGAGCCGGTGCCGCCACTGACCAGGAACGCCAGCCGCGCGGCGACCAGTCGGCCCAGGAGCGCGGCGCCCTCACCGGTGACCGTCCCCCGCTCGACGAGCTCGGCGAGGGTGAACGCGCGTGCCCGGGGGACGCGCAGGGAGATGACCGAGCCTGGTCTGGCCAGCGGGGCCAGGACGGCATGGAAGCGGGTGCCGTCGGGCAGCCGCAGGTCGACGTAGGGGGTGGCGTCGTCCAGGCGCCGGCCCACCGAGCTCGCCAGCCGCTGGGCGAGCCGGCGCACCGCGTCGTCGTCGGGGAAGCGGGTGTCGGTCAGCTCGAGCCCGTCCCCCCGGTCGAGGTAGACCGCCTGCGCACCGTTGACCAGCACATCGGTGACACCAGGCGTCCGCAGCAGCGGCTCGAGCGGCCCGGCGCCGAGGACGTCGGAACGCAGCAGATCGTGAACGGCCAGCACCGTCGCGTCCCCCACCGGGCGACCCCGGTCCCGCAGCGCAGCCGCCACCACAGCGGGAGACAGGGCCACGCCACTGCGAGCCAGGTGCTCGCGCACCTCCTCCACGACGTCGGGGGACACCGGCTCTGCGCGGGTCCCCCTCATCTGCCGGTCCGCCCCGAGGTGGGGCCGACCAGTGCCGGCCGCACCGCCACAGCGAGCGCCGAACGGCGCGACGGGACCGGACCCAGCCCGAGGTCGACGTGCTCGGCCAGCCGGCGCTGGTGCGGCACCTCGAGGAGCATGGGCAGCCCGAGCGCCTCGGCCACCCGACGGCTCGGGATCGCGCCCCTCCCGCTGCGCACCGCCAGTCTCAGATCGCCGTTGAGCGGGCGCAACGCCGAGGCCACCCTGCCCGCGGCCGAGACACCGGGGACGGTCGGCTCCACCACCACCAGGACGACGTCGCAGCGGGTGACCACCTCGGCGGTCACGTCGTCGAGGGCCCGGGGGAGGTCGACGACGACGAAGTCATTCCCTCGCTGGGCCGCGGAGAGGACCTCACGGACCGACGCCGGGTCGAGCTCGACCGCCTGTCCGGCCCCCCAGGTGAGCACGGCGAGGCCCGACCTGTCGGGCAGCGCGGCCCGGAGCGAGCGCGAGCCCAACCTTCCGCGGGAGGACACCAGGGCGTCCCACCGGGCGCCGGCGCCCGCGTCCAGCCCGACCACCCGATCGACCCCTGGCCCGAGCGGGTCGAGGTCGAGCAGCAGCGTCGTCTGCGAGGCCGAGGCGACGACCGCCGCTGCGCAGGCGAGAGTGGTCGCACCAGCACCGCCCGAGCCCGCCACCACACCGATGGTCCGAGCACGCCCACCCCGCCCGCCGTCCGCCGCGTCGACGGCATCGCTGAGCAGCTCGACGAGCCACGCGTCCGCCGCCGGCAGCTCGACCACGTCGACGGCCCCGGCGCCGACCGCGCTGCGGAACAGGCCGTCGTCGAGCGGGCCGTGTCCCACCACGTGCACCTGGTCGCGTCGAGGGGGGTGCTGCTCGGCCACCCGCGCCGCGAGGTCCGAGCCGAGCAGCACCAGCGAGGCTGACGACCATCCACGAAGACCGCCGGTGGCGTCGTGGGCCACGTCGAGGGACACCCCTGCAGCCGCGGACAGACGCAGCAGGTCCTCGAGGAGCTCGTCGTCGCGGGTGATGAGCAGCGCGGGCGGGGACGTCATGATCGCGATGCTCCGGCGTCGGCGCCCGGCCGGCCACGGCCGTCGTACGCCTTGTGGACAGGCAGGCACTCCGCGCGCCTGGGGACGGGCGCCGCGCAATGGAGCGGTCCCTGGCCGGGGGGAGGACCAAGGACCGCCGCGGTCCGACCGCGGGCGGCCGGGCCGACCAGCGGCGGGGACAGCCGCTGGAGCCAGGGGTGGTGCCGACGAGCCCGCGGTACCGAACGCGAGCCGTCGAGTCGCCTTCTCCAGAGTACTGCGCCTGCGACGGGGACCCGACTACTAGGCTGGCGGCACCGGGCGGCCCCCTGGCGGCAGCCCGAGGACGAGAGGACGCCGTGATGACCGGCCCTGTGACCGGACCTTCCACCGGCACGCTGGCCGCCGCGCACCCTGCCGCCGATGCCCCCGGGTGGGACGAACAGCAGGGCCGCCCGGCAGCGTTCTTCGACCTCGACAAGACGATCATCGCCAAGTCGAGCACCCTGGCGTTCAGCAAGCCCTTCCAGGCGGGGGGCCTGATCTCGCGACGGGCGGTGCTGCGTAGTGCCTACGCGCAGTTCGTCTACCACGTCGGCGGCGCCGACCACGACCAGATGGAGAAGATGCGGCAGTTCCTCTCCGCTCTGTGCGCCGGGTGGGACGTCCAGACGGTGCGCGACATCGTCGCCGAGACCCTGCACAACGTCGTGGACCCGCTGGTCTACGACGAGGCCGTCTCGCTCATCGAGGAGCATCACCTCGCCGGCCGCGACGTCATCATCGTGTCCGCCTCCGGCGCGGAGGTCGTCGAGCCCATCGGCGAGCTGCTCGGCGCCGACGGTGTGGTCGCGACGCGCATGCGGATCGTGGACGGGCGCTACACCGGCGAGATCGACTACTACGCGTACGGCGTGAACAAGGCCGCCGCGTTGCAGGAGCTGGCCCGGCAGCACGACTACGACCTCGCCCACAGCTACGCCTACAGCGACTCGGTCACCGACGTGCACATGCTCGAGGTGGTCGGCAACCCCTACGCGGTCAACCCTGACCGCGACCTCCGCCGGGAGGCCCTCGCCCGAGGGTGGCCGGTGCTCGTGTTCACCCGCCAGGTGTCGCTGCGCAGCCGGGTGCGGCTGCCGCACGGGCGGCCGACGCGCACGGCGATGGCTCTGGGCACGGCGGCGGCCCTCGGTGGTGCGGTCTACGCCGTCGCCCGACGCCGGTTGACACCGGACAGCAACTAGACCGGTCGCGATACATCTTGTTGCGCTGCGGCGAGAGGCGTACAAAGGAGTCCAACAACTTCAGACCAGCACGTGAGCCAGGTACCCACGCGGCGACCTACCCTTCCGATTGGGTGTTGTCGTTCGGGTTCACCCGACGCAACAATTTGAGAGTGCACGCCTGGTAGCCCGGTCTCACGTGTCAGCGACGGCGCCTCGAGTCTCCGCTCGAGGCGCCGTCTGCTGCCCGGCGGCCGAGATCGGGCTGGCCTCGGCCGCCGCCGCGTAGGCCTCTGCGGCGTACAGCAGCCACGCGTGCACCCCCGCCGGGCCGCCGTCGCGGTAGCCGCGCAGGTTCGACTCGTACTCCCGCCGCAGCGCCAGGTGTCCCGCCTCCGGTACGACGAGCGACTTCTCGTCCACGCCGCGGGCCGCCAGCACCAGCCGCTCAGCCGCTCGTGCCACCAGTCCGTTGTGCGACGCGAAAGGGCTCGCCGTCACGAGGTCTGCGTGCACCACGGCCGCGACGACGAGCGCCGGAGCCGTCGTGCGGTCGGTCAGCAGGCGCCCCAGGGCCAGCAGCCGGGCCGCGCTGTCGGCGTTCTTGGGACGGCCCAGATCCCGCTCCGGCGTGACGCCCTTGCCGGCGAGCGTGTGCAGCCGGGCGATCGCCTGCAGCGGGGCCCGGGTCAGGGTGGGCAGCAGGCCGAGCACCTCGGCGCTCACCCGCACAGAGGCCCGCGCCGTGGCGTCCCCGCCGCCGTCCCGCACGACCGCCAGCTCGCTCGCGGAGCCTTCCAGCACGGCGCTGGCGTGCGCGCCGCGCAGCAGCGACTCGGCGGTGAGGTCAGGGGTGGTGCGACGCAGGCCGCGGTCCCGCAGGAGGGCGTCGATGCCGTCGCGGGTCGCGGCCATCGCCGAGGCCACGCCGTCCAGTGCGGTCAGCCGGGCGAGGGGGTCGGCTGGGCTGGTCACGGCGGCAACGCTAGCCGCCGACGTCGGACCGCGGGGCCTTCGGGGCCACCCGCAGGGGCACCCGACCAGGCCGGGTCGTCAGGCGGCAGGGCCCTTCGCGCGGGCGTCGGCCACGGCACCCATGGCGGTGCGGAGCTCGCTCAGCCAGTCGTCCTCGTGCTGGCCGACCAGCCGCACGCACCAGGCCAGTGCCTCGGAGCGGGAGCGGGCGACGCCGGCGTCCACCAGGGTGTCGAGGACCTGCCGCTGCGGCTGTCGCAGCCGGGTCATCACCGGAGCGGCGATGTGGGTGAAGAGCTCGGTGCGGTCCCCCACGGTGACCGACCAGGACACCTTGCGGTCGAAGCGGTGCTCGGCCTCGCGCGCCACCGCCATCCGTGCCTCGCGGGTGTCCTCACGGAATGCCCTTGTGCGCCCGGCCCGGGCCTCGTCGAGCTCGGACGCGCCCCAGTCGCCGGCACCGTCGGGCACCCCCACGTCCTCCAGCGTCAGCCGGACGATCACCTCCTCGCGGTCCACGGTGACCTCCACGGGGCGGGACTGCCAGCCCTCGGGGATCCGCCCGGTGAACCAGGCTCGGATTCTCTGTTCAGCCTCGTTTGTAATCATGTAATCGATATTACATGGCCACGCAAACGCACCCGGCGACGTTGGTACCCTCGGGCGCGATGGACGAGCTCACGCCGCAGCAGCCGGCCCCGGCGCTGTCCTTCGGCGCGGTGGCCGACGCCTACGACCGCGCGCGGCCGTCCTACCCGGTGCAGGCCGCGGCGTGGCTGGTGGCCAGCGACTTCGCCCACGTCCTCGAGCTCGGCGCCGGGACCGGCCGTCTCACCGAGCAGGTGCAGGGGCTCGGTCATCGCGTGGTGGCCACCGACCCCCTGGAGCCGATGCTGCGGCACCTCGTCGCCCGGTTGCCCCGGACCCGGGCGCTGCAGGCGACCGCGGAGCGGATCCCGCTGCGCGCCCGGAGCGTCGACTCGGTCGTCTGCGCCCAAGCCTTCCACTGGTTCGACGCGCAGCGCGCGCTGCCGGAGATCGCCCGGGTGCTGAGGCCGGGCGGCCGACTGGGCGTGGTGTGGAACGTGCGCGACGACCGCATCCCGTGGGTTCGGCGACTGGGTGCCCTGATCGGCACGCCGGAGCAGCAGCACGACCCCACCAACGTCTTGCTCGGCTCGCACCTGTTCGGTTTCGTGGAGAGCACGACGTACCGCTTCTGGCAGAAGCTCGACCGCGCCGGACTGCGCGACCTCGTCACCTCCCGCTCGAACATCGCCGTGCTGCCTCACTCCGAGCGGGACCGGGTGCTCGAGCAGGTCGACGCCCTCTACGAGGAGTACGGCCGGGGTGCGGACGGGATGCTGATGCCGTACGTCACGCACTGCTATCGAGCCGTGGTCCGGCCACCGGCGCTGGCGGAGGACGGCGCACCGAGGGGCGCGCAGGGCGCCCGAGGGGATGCGCGCCGTGGCCACGGTGACGACGACGAGCCGGACGCCCTGCTGATCGACTTCTCCTAGGACCCAGGCGAGGTTCACCTGGCTCGCACCAGCACCTAGGGTGGGTGACCGGCGTCACGCGACCGGAACGTCCAGACACTGCTGCAACGAAGGAGCTGTCGTGAGCGATCAGGGCCTGTCCAACCTCATGCACGAGGATCGCCGCTTCGACCCGCCCGAGGAGCTGGCGACGAACGCCAACGTCACTGCTGAGGCCTACGAGGAGGCCGACCGCGACCCGGTGGCCTTCTGGGGCAAGCAGGCAGAGCGGATCACCTGGGCCGAGCCGTTCACCGAGGTGCTGGACTGGAGCAACCCGCCCTTCGCCAAGTGGTACGTCGGCGGCAGGCTCAACGCTGCCTACAACTGCGTGGACCGACACGTCGAGGCAGGCAAGGGCGACAAGGTCGCCTTCCACTGGGTCGGCGAGCCGGACGGTGAGACCAGGGACATCACCTACTCCGCGCTGAAGGACGAGGTCTCCCAGGCCGCGAACGCCCTGACCGAGCTGGGTGTGCAGACCGGGGACCGGGTGGCGATCTACATGCCGATGATCCCGGAGACCGTCGTGGCGATGCTGGCGTGCGCCCGGATCGGCGCGCCGCACATCGTGGTGTTCGGCGGCTTCTCCGCCCACGCGCTGGTGGACCGCATCCAGGACTGCGACGCCCGGGTCGTGATCACCGCTGACGGCGGCTACCGTCGCGGCGCTCCCGCCGGGCTCAAGGCCGCGGTCGACGAGGCTCTGGAGTCCTGCCCCGACGTCCGCAACGTCGTGGTGGTCAAGCGCACCGGGCAGGACGTCGACTGGACCGAGGACCGGGACCTGTGGTGGGACGACGTGGTCGGGCGGCAGAGCACCGAGCACACCCCGGAGGCCTTCGACGCCGAGCACCCGCTCTACGTCATGTACACCTCGGGCACGACCGGCAAGCCCAAGGGCATCCTGCACACCACCGGCGGCTACCTGGTCGGCACGTCGTACACCCACTGGGCGGTCTTCGACCTCAAGGACGACGACGTCTACTGGACCGCAGCCGACATCGGCTGGGTCACCGGGCACTCCTACATCGTCTACGGTCCGCTCGCGAACGGCACCACCTCGGTGATGTACGAGGGCACCCCGGACACCCCGCACAAGGGGCGCTGGTGGGACATCATCGAGACCTACAAGGTGTCGCTGCTGTACTGCGCGCCGACCGCGATCCGGACGTTCATGAAGTGGGGCAAAGAGATCGTGGAGAAGGCCGACCTGTCCTCGCTGCGGCTGCTCGGCTCGGTCGGTGAGTCCATCAATCCCGAGGCCTACATGTGGTACCGCGAGGTCATCGGCGGCGGCCGCTGCCCGATCGTGGACACCTGGTGGCAGACGGAGACCGGCCAGATGATGATCAGCCCGCTGCCCGGAGTCACCTCCGGCAAGCCGGGCTCGGCGATGAAGAGCCTGCCGGGGATCTCCGCGAAGGTGGTCGACGACACCGCCACGCCGGTCGGCAACGGCGAAGGCGGCTACCTGGTGCTCACCCAGCCGTGGCCGGCGATGCTGCGCACCATCTACGGCGACGACCAGCGCTTCAAGGACACCTACTGGTCGCGGTTCGAGAACATGTACTTCGCCGGCGACGGCGCCAAGCTCGACGAGGACGGCGACATCTGGCTGCTGGGCCGGGTCGACGACGTGATGAACGTGTCCGGCCACCGGCTGTCCACCACCGAGATCGAGTCGGCACTGGTCTCCCACCCCAAGGTCGCCGAGGCGGCCGTGGTGGGTGCCAAGGACGACGACACCGGGCAGGCCGTCTGCGCGTTCGTGATCCTGCGGGACGAGGCGGGTGACGGCGGTGAGGACATCGTCGAGGAGCTGCGGGCCCACGTGGCCAAGGAGATCGGCAAGATCGCTCGCCCCCGGCAGATCATGGTGGTCCCCGAGCTGCCCAAGACCCGGTCCGGCAAGATCATGCGCCGGCTGCTGCGCGACGTCGCCGAGAACCGCGAGGTCGGGGACGTCACCACGCTCGCCGACTCGACGGTGATGAACATGATCTCGGACAACCTCAAGACCACCAGCTCCGACGACTGAGTCCGGGGTGGCGCCGGCACGGGGGGAGGCGCCGCACCGGTAGGGTTCGGCACGAAGGAGGCCCCATGAGCCACGCATTCGTCCCCGAGCCCGTCGACCGGTCCGGCCCGCCCGCCGTCCCCGGCGACGACGAGCCCACCATCGGTAAGCTCGTCGCCGACGCCAGCCGCGACGTCTCGAGCCTGGTCCGGTCCGAGATCGCGCTCGCCAAGTCCGAGCTCAAGGTCAGCGTCAAGGCCGGTGGCGTCGGGATCGGGCTGTTCGCCGGCGCCGCTCTGCTCGGCGTCCTCGCCGTGATCATGCTGTCGGTGGCCCTCGCCTACTTCATCCACATGACCGGCCTCGACCTCGCCTGGTGCTTCCTGATCGTCTTCCTGCTCTACCTCCTGCTCGCCGCGCTGCTCGGGCTCCTCGGCCTGAGGAAGGTCAAGCAGGTCAAGCCTCCGGAGCGGGCCATCCACCAGGCACAGGAGATGAAGAACATCCGCCCACGTGGCTGAGCCACCCGCCGCACCGCCCGCGGAGGCCGTGCACATCCCGGGCCCCTGGTCGCATCGCCACGTCGCTGCGAACGGGGCCCGGTTCCACGTCACCGAGACCGGGCCCGCGCGCGGCCCGCTGGTCGTGCTGCTGCACGGGTTCCCCGAGTTCTGGTGGGCGTGGCGCGACCAGCTGCCGGCCCTCGCGGTCGCCGGTTACCACGCCGTGGCGATGGACCTGCGCGGCTACGGCGGCTCGGACAAGACCCCGAACGGCTACGACCCGCTCACCCTGGCCTCCGACGTCGCCAGCGTGGTCAAGGCGCTCGGCGCGCGGAACGCCGTGCTGGTCGGGCACGGCTGGGGAGGGTACGTCGGCTGGGCGGCCGCCGCGCTGCACCCCCGAGAGGTCGCGGCGTTGTGCGTGCTCTCTGCGCCGCACCCGCGGAGCCTCCGGCCCCCGGTGCGGCGGGTGCTGCGCCACGGCGACGGGCTGGACGCGCTGCGGCACCTGCTCGCCATGCAGGTCCCGATGCTCCCCGAGCGCAGGCTGGCCGACCCCCGCAGCGGATCCCTGCGCGGCCACCTGACCGCATGGAGCGCTGCGGCGTCGACGTTCCCCGACGAGCGAGTCGTGGCGACGTACCAGCGCGCCATCGGGCAGTGGCCCTCCTCGCACTGTGCGTTGGAGTACCACCGCTGGCTGTTCCGGTCCCGGCTGCGCACGGACGGCCGCAGGTTCGCCGCCGCGATGCGGCCACCCCTGCGCCAGCCGGTGTGCTGCATCTGGGGCGCCGAGGACCCGGTGGTCGCGGACGCGGCAGTCGCCGGCTCGAGGGAGTACGTCGCCGGCGAGCTGACAGAGCACCGGATCCCGGGGACCGGGCACTTCCCGCACGAGGAGGACCCGGCGGCTGTCAGCGGGCTGCTGCTGTCCTGGCTCCAGGGGCGGCGGGCGGACGGGCGCTACGGGCAGTCGCCGGTGTCGACGGCGACCTGACCGGTCAGCCCCTGCGCGGCCGCCTGCGTCACCTGCTCCGCCGTCAACGCGTAGCCGGTCTCGCTGTTGGTCACCGACGCCGCGAAGATCACCCCGAGCACCCGGCCCGAGGAGGAGACCAGCGGCCCGCCGGAGTTGCCCGGACGGACGAGTGCCCGCAGCGAGTACACCTCCCGGACCACGGTCCCCTGGTCGTAGATGTCGGGGCTGCGCAGCCGCTGCTCACCTCGGATGCGTGCCGCCTGCACGTCGTACGGGCCGTCCTCCGGGTAGCCGAGCACGGCGGCCGCCTGGCCCGGACGCCCGGTGCGGTCGAAGCGCAGCTGCGGTCCCTCGAGGCCCGGCACAGCGAGCACCGCGACGTCGATGTCGGGGTTGTAGTACACCACCCGCGCGGGCAGCTCCCGGTTGCCGACCACCACGTCGGGGCGGCGCACCCCGGCGACCACGTGCGCGTTGGTCATCAGCCGGGCGGGACCGTAGAGGAAGCCGGTCCCCTCCACGCCCCGCCCGCACTCGTTCTCGCCGCGCACCTTGTGGACGCCGCCCCGGGCGCGAGCGACGTCCGGGTCACCGGCGATCCGAGCGGGTGGCCGACGTACCTCGACGATGCGCTCCTGCGCGAACGGCTCGAGGTAGAGGGGGAAGAAGCTGGACCCGACCACGTCGTTGAAGTCGCGCAGCCGGTCCACCGCCGAGGACGGGACCACCTGGTTCACCCGGTCCAGCAGCACCGAGGCCCGGACCTCTGCGCTCGCCCACGGCAACCGCGCGCCGCTGACCGCGACCCCCAGCGCCCAGGCCACCAGCAGGACCGCAGCCGTGCTGAGGGCTGCGCCGCCCACGGCGTCGAGCGCCCGCGCCGGCTGCCACCGGATGTGCTCGCGTACCCGGGCCCCCGCGAACTGCAGCACCGCCTGGCCGAACGACGCGCAGACGAGCACCACGAACAGCGCGGCCAGGGACACCCACAAGGAGGAGCTCGCGGTGCCGAGCAGTCGCGGGACCATCCAGATGCCCACCAGCCCCCCCGCGAGCAGCCCGGCCGTCGCGAAGGCGCCGGCGATGAATCCCTGCCAGTAGCCGGACACGGCATAGGCGAGCACGAGGGCGACCAGCAGCCAGTCGAGCAGGTTCAACGCGCCCTCACTGCTCGGGCAGCGCGGCTGGCTGCGCGGCGACCTCGGGACGCGCCGTGAGCATGTGCTCCGGCAGGTCGCGCAGGACGCCGGCGTCCCAGGGTCGCGTCCAGCCCAGGAGGTCGAAGAGCCGCGCGATGATGCCGGCGGTGAACCCCCACAGCACCAGGTCGTTGCCCTCGCCGATCAGGAAGGCCGGCCCCGTCCACCCCGAGGGGTGCCGCACCGAGACCCGGTGCGCCGGGTCGAGGAGCTCGTCGACGGGCACCCGGTAGACAGCGTGGACCTCGTCCGGGTCGACGACGTGCACCGGGCTCGGCGCCCGCCACCAGCCCAGCACCGGTGTCACCGAGAAGTTGCTCGGCGGCAGCCACAGCTCCGGCAGGGTCGCGAAGACGTCGACGCCGAGGGGGTCCAGCCCAACCTCCTCCGCGGCCTCCCTCAGCGCCGTGTGCTCGGGCCCGTCGTCGTCGGGGTCGATGGACCCTCCGCAGAAGGAGACCTGCCCGGGGTGCGAGCGCATGTGGTGCGCGCGCTCGGTCAGCAGCAGGTCCGGGCCGTCGGGCCCCTCCCCGAAGAGGAGCAGCACGGCACCGCGCCTGGTGCGGGCGCCCTCGGGTGCGGTGAACAGGGTCAGGTCCTCCGGGCCTAGGTCGCGCGCGGTGCGACGTACCGGCTCCAGCCACGCGGGCAGGTGCACGGGCGCGGGCTGGTTGGACACACCGCGAGCCTACCGACCGCTGGCGTCGGTTCGTCTGCGATGAGTCCGCGACGCTGCCCTGCTGGATCGCAGACGAATCAGGCAGGCACCGTGACGCTGAGCCGGTCCTGCACCACACCGCGGAGCTCGGCGTAGGAGCGGAAGGCCCGGTACTCCACGTGGACGGCGCCGTCACGGCCGACCAGGACGATGCCGGGCAGCCCACGGATCCGCAGCCCCGTGCGGAGCGTGCCGGCGGGGTCGGCGAGCAGCGGGTAGGTGACGCCCGCGGCCCTCACCAACCGCAGCGCCTCGTCGGGCTGGGTGTCGAGGTAGTCGACGCCCAGCACCGAGACCCTGCCGCGGCCCTTCTCGTGCAGCGCCTGGTAGTAGGGCAGCTCCTCACGGCAGGGCCCGCACCACTGCGCGAACAGGTTGATCACCAGCGGGCCACGCAGCCGCGCCAGCTCGACGCGAGGACCGCCGCCGAGGCAGGGGAGCGACACCGCCGGCAGCTCGCTGCGCGCCGTTCCCGGCTTGCACGGGGCCACCCCGGCGCGCTCCTTGAGCGCGCGCAGCCCAGGAGTGTCCACGTCCACGCGTGTCTCGGCGACCTCGTTCGACGTGCTGGTCGTCCCGCTCGCCGGCGGCTCGGTCCCTGACGTGCACGCGGCGAGCAGCAGGCAGGCGGCGACGGCCCCCACGCCACGTCGGGCCCGGCTCACGCGCGGCCCTCGGTGCGGACCAGTGCCGCGGCCGTGACCGGGTCCGTCGGCCCCTCGCCGTACGACGGGCACCAGCGAGCGACCGTGCACGCACCGCAGGCCGGGGCGCGGGCGTGGCACACCCGGCGCCCGTGCCAGATCAGGTGGTGGGACAGCATCGTCCAGTCCTGCTTGGGGAACAGCGCGCCGACCTCGTGCTCTACCTTCACGGCGTCGGTCTCCCCGGTCCAGCCGAAGCGCCGCGAGAGCCGACCGAAGTGCGTGTCCACGGTGATGCCGGGGACGCCGAACGCGTTGCCCAGCACGACGTTCGCGGTCTTGCGTCCCACGCCAGGCAGCTGCACCAGGTCCTCGAGCCGTGGCGGCACCTCGCCGCCGTGACGCTCGACCAGCGCCTGCGACAGCTTGAGCAGCGACTCGGTCTTGGCCCGGAAGAAGCCGGTCGGCTGGATGATCCGCTCCAGCTCCTCCCGCTCCGCGCCGGCCAACGCGTGCGCGTCGGGGTAGGCGGCGAAGAGCGCGGGGCGCACGGCGTTGACGCGGCGGTCCGTGGTCTGGGCGGAGAGCACCGTCACCACGAGCAGCTGGAACGGGCTGTCGAAGTCGAGCTCGCTGCGCGCGTCGGGATAGGCCTGAGCCAGCGCGCGGTCGATCTTGCGGGCGCGGCGGACCAGGGAGGTGTCGGGCACGGCGCCAGCGTAATCCGGGCGCCGCACCGGGTGCCCTTGGCGTACGGGCAGTGTTGTACGACAGACTGTGGCCCGAAGCACCGTCGGGCAGCGGTCCGTCGGGCTCGCTCCAGGACCCGGGAGGACAACTCGTGGACAACGACGTGCTGCGCCAGGCCCCGCTGTTCAGCGCCCTCGACGACGAGGCGGCGACCGCGCTGCGGAGCTCCATGGACGACAGCCGGCTGCGTCGCGGCGAGGTGCTGTTCCGCGAGGGGGACGAGGGCGACCAGCTCTACATCGTCACCGAGGGCAAGGTGAAGCTCGGGCGGACCTCGGCCGACGGCCGGGAGAACCTGCTGGCCATCCTCGGGCCCGGGCAGATGTTCGGCGAGCTGTCCCTGTTCGACCCCGGACCGCGTTCCGCGACCGTCACCGCGGTCACCGACACGACGTTCTCGTCGCTCTCGCACACGGACCTGCTGCGCTGGCTGGACGGCCGCCCGGCCGTCGCACGCGGCCTGCTCACGCAGCTCGCGGGCCGGTTGCGGCACGCCAACGACGTGGTGGCGGACCTGGTGTTCTCCGACGTGCCGGGCCGGGTGGCCAAGGCCCTGCTCGATCTCGCGGAGCGGTTCGGCCGCACCGCCGACGACGGTGTGCACGTGCACCACGACCTCACCCAGGAGGAGCTCGCGCAGCTCGTGGGCGCCTCGCGGGAGACGGTCAACAAGGCGCTCGCGGACTTCGCCTCCCGCGGCTGGCTGCGCCTCGAGCAGCGCTCTGTCGTGATCCTCGACGTGGACCGGATGACCCGCCGGTCACGCTGAGTCACCGGCGCAGGTGGTCCAGCTGGGCTCGGACGCTCAATTCCGCTGCTCCCCACAGCACCGGGTCCACGTCGGCGTAGACGCTCTCCACCACCCGGCGCGGCAGCTCCTCGGGCGGCACGTCGCCCAGCCCGTGCAGCGCCTCGCGGACCTGCTCGAGCCGCTCCCGCCGGTGGGCGAGGTAGTGGTCCAGCACGGGGAGCGCGTCGTCGAGCACCGGCCCGTGCCCGGGCCACACCGCACGGATCTCCTGCGCCTCGGCGAGGGCGTGCAGCCGGTGCAGCGAGTCGAGGTAGGCCCCGAGACGACCGTCCGGGTGTGCGACCACGGTCGTGCCGCGACCCAGGACGGTGTCCCCGGTGAGCACCGCCCGCTCGGCCGGCACCACGAAGGACAGCGAGTCAGAGGTGTGCCCGGGCGTCGCGACCACGTGCACCTCCAGGCCGTCCACCGCCACGACGTCGCCGTCGCTGAGGCCCTCGCCGCCCAGCCGGTGCTGCGGGTCCAGCGCCCGGACGCCGCAGCCGCTCCGCTCCGCGAAGGCACGCGCCGCCTCGGAGTGGTCGAGGTGCCCGTGGGTGAGCAGCACGACGGCCACCTCACCGGCGTACGACGCGACGGAGTCGAGGTGCTGGCGGCTCATCGGCCCCGGGTCCACCACCACCGAGCGCCCCGCCCCCGGCTCCCGCAGCACCCAGGTGTTCGTCCCGTCGAGCGTCATCACGCCTGCGTTCGGAGCCAGGACGCAGCGCGCCCGCCCGCCGAAGGCGCCACCGGACCAGCTCACGCCGGCAGCCGTGCGGCGACGTCGCGGCTCAGGGCGACCAACCGGTCGGGGATGTGTAGGTAGGCACCGTCGGGGCGCACCTGCGCCTCCGGCTCGACCACCGTCGGCTCGCGGTCGAGCGCGGCGGCCAGCACGTCGGGGGGCTGCACGAAGTCGAAGAGCTCCAGGCAGGTGCAGTACGTCGGCGGCAGCATCAGCATCCGCCCCGCATCCACGGCTCGGATCGCCTCCCGGACCGGCACCCAGTCCACGGAGTCGGACTCGGTGGACACGTCGCGGGTGGCCTGACCCGGGGGCAGCTCGGCGACGAAGAACCTGGTGTCGAAGCGCCGCGGCTCGAACACCGGCGTGACCCAGGACCCCCACAGCCGGAGCAGGTCGGTGCGCAGCAGCAGGCCGCGGCTGGCCAGGAACTCGGTGAAGGGGAGGTCGCGGGACTCCAACGCGCGGCGGTCGGCCTCCCAGTCCTCACCGGTGGTGTCCGCCACCACCGACGAGGAGGTGGGACCGGCGAGCAGCACGCCGGACTCCTCGAACGTCTCCCGCACCGCCGCGCACACCAGCGCCCGGGCCAGCGCCTCGTCCGTCCCGAGCAGCGCGGCCCACCGGGCCGGGGCCGGACCCTCCCAGCCGATCTCGGCGTCGAAGTCGCGGTGATCCACGCCGCCGCCCGGGAACACGCACCTGCCCGCGGCGAACGCCATGTCCACGTGCCGGCGCAGCAGGTACACCTGCAGCCCGCCAGGCTCGCCGTCGCCGGCGCGCAGCAGCACCACCGTCGAGGCGTCCCGCGGCTGCGCCGGCACGCCGTCCCCGCCGGCGTAGGCCCTCGCCCGCGCGGCGAGGTCAGCAGGCAGCCGACGGGTCGGGTCCACGCGGGGCTCAGACCTCGACGGTGAGCTCGACCTCGACAGGCGCGTCCAGCGGCAGCACGGCGACGCCGACGGCGCTGCGTGCATGCTTCCCGGCGTCACCGAAGACGGAGCCGAACAGCTCCGACGCGCCGTTGGCGACCCCCGGCTGCCCGGTGAAGTCCGGCGCCGAGGCAACGAACACCACCACCTTGACGATGCGGCGCACCGCGGAGAGATCGCCGACCTGGGCGCGCACCGCCGCCAGCGCATTCAGCGCGCACTGCCGGGCGCACTCGCCGCCCTCCTCGGCGCTGACCTCGGCGCCGACCTTCCCGGAGGCGATGAGCTCGCCAGAGCGGAGGGGCAGCTGGCCGGAGGTGAGCACGTGGTTGCCGCTGCGCACCGCCGGCACGTACGACGCCAGCGGCGTCGGCACCTCCGGCACCTCGAGCCCGAGCTCGGCCAGCCGCTCCTCGGGCGTGCTCACTGGCGGGGGCGCTTGAAGTAGGCGACCAGGTTCTCCGGGTTCATGCCGGGCACCACCTGCACCAGCTCCCAGCCGTCCTGGCCGAAGTTGTCGAGGATCTGCTTGGTGGCGTGCACCAGCACCGGCGCCGTCAGGTACTCCCATTGCGTCATGGGCGCGAGCCTAGGGGGCGGTCCCCGAGGTGGCTAGCGTGGGCCCGGTGGACTCCGCCGACGTGACGACGCCCGCCTTCGACCTCCCCGACGCGGTGCTGCGCTACGCCGGGCACGACGACGGCGTGGTCGACGTACACCTCCCGGCAGGGCCGGGCCGGGCGGAGCGGCGGCCGCTGGTCTGCTTCGTGCACGGCGGGTTCTGGCGCTCGCAGTGGGACAGGAAGCACGCCCGACCGTTGGCGAACGCGCTCGCCGAGCTCGGGTACGTCGTCGCGGTCCCCGAGTACCGGCGCGGCGCGGGGGCGTGGGCGCGGACCGCCGAGGACGTCGAGACGGCCATCGCCGCGGCGCCCGGGCTGCTCGACGGCATCGGCGTCCCCACGACGAGCACCACCGTCGTCGGCCACTCCGCCGGCGGACATCTGGCGCTGTGGCTGGGGAACCAGCCCGTCGACGTGCGCCGCGTGGTGGCGCTGGCGCCCGTCGGTGACCTGCGGATGGCCGCCGAGACCGGCATGGGCGACGGCGCGGCGGTCGCGTTCCTCGGCGGGACGCCCGAGCAGGTGCCCGAGGTGTACGACGCGGCGGACCCGGGCACCCGGCTGCGGAGCCGGCCCTCGTGCGACGTCGTGGTCGTGCACGGCGACCGCGACGACGCCGTCCCGGTGCAGTGCAGCCGCGGGCTCGCCGACCGGTTCGGCTGGCTGGAGTACCGCGAGCTCGCCGGCGTGGACCACTCCGAGGTCATCGACCCGCTGTCCGACGCCTGGCCGTCGGTGCTGGCGGCGCTGCGCGGGTGAGACTCTTGCCGTCATGACCACGCCCCGACGGGTCGCGATCGTGGGCGCCGGCCCCGCCGGCACGGCGCTCGCCCTCGGCCTGGTGCACCACGGCCACCAGGTCACGCTGGTGTCGGACCGCACCGCCGAGCAGATCAGGGCGGGCGCCGTGATGTCGAGCCAGATCACCTTCGAGTCGGCGCTGGCGGCCGAGTCGGCGCTCGGTCTGACCGAGCTGCTGCCCGTGGCGCCGGCCATCGGCCGGATGTCGTACGCGGTCGAGCGCGCCGACGGCTCCGCCTCGGAGTTCGCCACCGACCTGCCCACCGCCGCGAGGTCGTTGGACCAACGGGTGCGACTGCCGCTGCTGATGGCGGAGGTCCAGCGCCTCGGCGGCACGATCACGACGGCGGCCGCCTCCGTCGGGGACGTCGAGGACCTGGCCCGCGAGCACGACCTGGTGGTCGTCTCCACGGGCCGCGGCGGGCTCGCGTCGCTGTTCGAGGTGGACTCTGCGCGGACGCCGTACACCGCGCCGATGCGGGTGGCCGCCCTGACCTACCTGCACGGCATGGCCGCCGACCCGGCCGGACCGGGGCTGCGCTACACCGCGGTGGAGGGCGTCGGCGAGTGCTTCACGTGCCCGGCGCTGAGCGTCGACGGACCGTGCGACATCGTCGTGGTCGAAGGGGTGCCGGGCGGGCCGCTCGACGTGTGGGACGACGTGCACACCCCCGCGGACCACCTGGCCCGCCTGCAGGAGGTGATCGGCCGGCACTTCCCGGCGGAGGCGGCCCGGGCGGCGGGGGCCCGGCTCGTGGACGACGGCGCCGTGCTGCGCGGCGCGATCACGCCCGTCGTACGCCGTCCCGTCGGGGAGCTGCCCTCCGGCGCTCCGGTGCTCGGGATGGCCGACGTGGTGGTGCTCAACGACCCGGCCACCGCGCAGGGCGCCAACAACGCGATCAAGTCTGCGTCGTACTACCTCGACGCGATCAGCGGGCACGCCGGCGACCTCGACGCAGCCTGGATGCTGCAGACGTTCGAGAACTTCTGGCGGGGCTGGGCGCAGTGGGCGACCGAGTGGACCAGCTCGTGGCTGCAGCCCGCGCGGCCCCACCAGCGCACCGTCGTCGAGGCGGCCACCCGGCACCCCGTCGTCGCGGAGCGGATGATCGCCGGTTTCGACGACGCCCGGCTGTTCGCACCGTGGTGGTTCGACGCCGCGGAATGTGCCCGGTTCCTGCGGTCCCTGAGGCTCGAGGGCGAGGCCCGCTTCGACCCGCGCGACCTGCGGCGCGCCCTGGGGCAGTACGCCACCGGGGTCACCGTCGTCACCACCGTGGACGCCGACGGCCGGCCGTTCGGGATGACCGCGAACTCCTTCACCTCGGTGTCGATCAACCCTCCCCTGGTGTTGTGGGCCGCCGCGAAGTCCTCGCCGTCGCTGGTCGCCTTCGAGGCGAGTGAGCTGTTCGCGGTGAACGTTCTCGCCTCCGACCAGCACCACCTGTCGCGCCAGTTCTCCACCTCCGGCGCCGACAAGTTCGACGGTGTCCGCCTGAGCCCCGGCGACCTGCCCCTGCTCGAGGGCACGGTGGCGCACTTCGTGTGCCGCCGCACCAGCCGGGTCGACGCCGGCGACCACGTGGTCTTCCTGGGCGAGATCGAGTCCTACGAGGCCCCCGGCGGCGAGCCGCTGGTGTTCCACTCGGGCTACTACCGGGTCGCGACCCGGCACCCGGACCTGTGAGGCCGGCGCCCCGCCTGGCTGCGCCGGTTACCAGGGGATGCAGGACGTTTGGCAGTTCCCACGGGCCGTGACCCATGGGGAGTGCCAGGTCTCCATGGGGAGTACGTCGATCGGCCCCATGGCGCGAACGGACGGCGTACGTTCGACCAGGAAACGTCCACAGGCAACGGGCGGCCCGCGCCGTACACAGCCGAGATGTCAAGCCTTCCCGGGGCACCCCCGCAGCGTCACCTTCGACGGATGGATCGACTGCGCGCACACGCCGAGAGCCGCGGCTTCTTCACCAGGAGCGACGTGCTCGCCGATGGTCACGACGACCGCGCCATCCGGCGAGCGGTGCGACAGCACCTGTGGGTGCGGCTGCGGCCCGGCACCTACACCTTCCGCGACTTGTGGCCCGACGACGCGCAGCAGCGCCATTGCATCATCGGGCGCGCGGTCGCCGCCAAGCTGGGGCCGTCGGTCACGCTCAGCCACACCACGGCAGCGCTCCTGCACGGGCTCCACGTGTGGGACGCGGACCTGTCGCTGGTGCACGTCACCCGGCTCGACGGCGGCGCCGGGCGGACGGAGTGCCACGTCGCGCACCACGAGGGCCTGATCTTGCCGAGCGACCTGCGGACCGTGGACGGTGCCCTGGTCACCCATCCGGCCCGCGCTGCCATCGAGACCGCTTCGCTGCTCTCGACCGAGGCGGGACTGGTGTCCCTGGACGCCGCCCTCGCGTCGGGCTTGACGAACCGCCTCGAGCTGGACGCAACGTTCGCGCTGATGCGCAGCTGGCCCGGGATGCTCGGCGTGCAGCTGGCGGTGCGGATGGCCGACCCTGGCGCGCAGTCCGCTGGCGAGTCGCGGATCCGCTACCTCTGTTATGCCGCCGGCCTGCCCGCCCCCGTGCTCCAGCACGAGGTGCGCGACCGATCGGGGCGCCTCCTCGGAGTCACCGACTTCGCCTGGCCGCGACATGGGCTGCTCGGAGAGTTCGACGGCAAGGTCAAGTACGGCAGGTACCTCCGTCCTGGCGAGACCCCCGGCGACGCTGTCTTCCGCGAGAAGCGGCGCGAGGACGCCATCTGTGAGCAGCTGGGTTGGCGCATGATCCGCTTCGTGTGGGCGGACCTCCATCGCCCAGCCGACACCGCGGCCCGAATCGGCCGCATGCTGCGGCTCGCCGCCTGAGCCGTCGGATCAGGCCGGGCGCGGCAGCCCGGGCGGCGCGTACGACGTACCACCTCCGACGCACCCCCGCGCGCGACATACGACGGCCACTCCCCACGGACAACTGGCACTCCCCACGGGTCACGGCCCATGGGGAGTGCCAATCGTCCTGCATCCCCTGGTAACCGGCGAGCTCAGCGCCGCAGCGGAGGTTCGGTCTTCTCGCGTACCTCGTCCTCGGTGACACCGGGGGCCAGCTCGACCAGCCGCAGGCCGCCGCCCTCGCCGGTCACCGGGTCGCGGGGGTCCACGTCGATCACGCACAGGTCGGTGATGATGCGCTGCACCACCCCCTTGCCGGTGTAGGGCAGCGAGCACTCCTCGACGATCTTGTAGGACCCGTCCCGAGCGACGTGCTCCATCAGCACGATGACCCGCTTGGCACCGTGCACCAGGTCCATCGCCCCACCCATGCCCTTGACCATCTTGCCGGGGATCATCCAGTTGGCGATGTCGCCGGTCGCGGAGACCTGCATCGCGCCCAGGATCGCTGCGTCGACCTTGCCGCCGCGGATCATCCCGAAGGACGTCGCCGAGTCGAAGAACGAGGCGCCGCTGCGCACGGTGACGGTCTCCTTGCCGGCGTTGATGAGGTCGGCGTCCTCTTCGCCCTCGACGGGATAGGCCCCCACCCCGAGGATGCCGTTCTCCGACTGCAGCACCAGCTCCACGTCGTCGTCGACGTAGTTCGGCACCAGCGTGGGCAGGCCGATCCCCAGGTTGACGTAGGAGCCGTCCTCCAGCTCGGACGCCGCCCGCGCCGCCATCTCCTCGCGCGACCAGCTCATCTCACGCCTCCGACCCGTCGGTGGCCGACCCGGCGGGGCGGGTGGTCCGCTTCTCGATCCGCTTGCTGGCCGCCTGCTCCTCGGTGAGCGGCACCACCCGTTGCACGAAGACCCCGGGCGTGTGCACGTCGTCGGGCTCGATCTCGCCGGGCTCCACCAGCTGCTCCACCTCGGCGACGGTGGTCCGGCCGCACATCGCGGCGAGCGGGTTGAAGTTCCGCGCCGACTTCCGGAACACGAGGTTGCCGTGCCGGTCCCCCTTCCAGGCCCGCACCAGGCCGAAGTCGGCGACGATCGACTCCTCGAGGACGTACTCCTTGGGGCCGTCGGGCGTCTCGAAGGTGCGCACCTCCTTGGCGGGCGAGGCGACCACCACGTTGCCGGAGTCGTCGTAGCGCCACGGCAGCCCGCCCTCGGCAACCTGGGTGCCGACACCGGTCGCGGTGAAGAAGGCCGGGATGCCGGACCCGCCGGCTCGCATCCGCTCGGCCAGGGTCCCCTGCGGCGTCAGCTCCACCTCGAGCTCGCCCTGGAGGTACTGGCGCGCGAACTCCTTGTTCTCCCCGACGTACGACGCGACCATCCGGCGGATCCGTCCGGCGGTGAGCAGCCGCCCCAGGCCCCAGTCGTCGACGCCGGCGTTGTTCGACACCGCCTGCAGGTCCTCGGCGCCCGCCTCGAGCAGGGCGTCGATGAGCACCAACGGGATCCCGCACAGCCCGAAGCCGCCGACCGCGATCGTCGACCCGCTCGAGATGTCGGCCACCGCCTCGGCGGCGGACGCGACCACCTTGTCCACGCAGACCTCCTCCTCGCGGACCGCGGCGGCCCGACACGACACCCTAACCAGCGCGACGCCGCCAGAAACGTATCGCCATGAATGCCTCACACCCGCGTGTGGCCCCCAGGGGCCAGCGGCTACTGTCCAGGGGTGCCTCCAGAGACGCCCCTGACCGACTGGGACGGCGTGCGCCTGCACGTGGTCACCGGCAAGGGCGGCACCGGGAAGTCCACGGTCTCCGCCGCGCTGGCGCTCGCACTGGCGTCCCGCGACAAGACGGTGCTGCTGTGTGAGGTGGAGGGCCGCCAGGGCATCGCGCAGCTCTTCGACGTCCCGCCGCTGCCGTACGAGGAGCGCCGCATCGTCTCCGGCCCGCAGGGCCGCGGGGACGTGTACGCCCTGGCCATCGACACCGAGGCCGCGCTCCTGGAGTACCTCTCGATGTACTACCGCCTGGGCCGAGCGGGCAAGGCGCTCGACCGGTTCGGGATCATCGACTTCGCGACCACCATCGCGCCGGGGGTGCGCGACGTGCTGCTCACCGGCAAGGTCTACGAGGCGGTGCACCGCAACCGGCGGACCCGGAACGCGAGGCAGTACGACGCCGTGGTCCTCGACGCGCCTCCGACCGGTCGGATCGCGCAGTTCCTCAACGTCAACGGCGAGCTCGCGGGGCTGGCGAAGGTGGGGCCGATCGCGACGCAGGCGGACAACGTGATGGCGCTGCTGCACTCCGAACGCACCGTCGTGCACCTGGTCACCGTCCTGGAGGACATGCCGGTGCAGGAGACCATCGACGGGATCGACGAGCTGCGCGAGGACGGGCTGGCGGTCGGCGGTGTCGTGGTCAACCTGGCCCGTCGGGCGGAGCTCGACGAGCAGGAACGCGACCAGGCGATGTCGGGGCGGCTGGATGCAGAGTCGCTGCGCGCCGACCTGGAGCGGGTGGGGGTCCCCACCACCAGGCCGCTGGTCACCGGGCTGCTCGAGGAGGCGCGCGAGCACGCCGAGCGCAGGGAGCTGGAGGACGACCAGCGCAAGCGCATCAGCGACCTCGACGTGCCCACCTACGAGCTGTCCCGGCTCACCGACGGCATCGACCTCGGCGGCCTCTACGAGCTCGCCGCCGAGCTGCGCCGCCAGGGCATGGCATGAGGGGCCTGAGGTGAGCCCCCGTTCCCGGAGCCGGGTCGGGCCGCTGGTGGCCGCGGGCATCGAGGCTCCCGCCCTCGACGTGGACGCGCTGCTCGCCGACCGGGACACCACCATCATCGTGTGCTGCGGCTCCGGCGGGGTCGGCAAGACCACGACCTCCGCGGCACTGGCGCTGCGGGCCGCTGAGCAGGGCCGCAAGGTCGTCGTGCTCACGATCGACCCGGCCCGCCGCCTCGCTCAGTCGATGGGGGTCGAGAAGCTGGACAACACCCCCCGGCCGGTGCCCGGACTGCAGCCGCCCGGTGAGGACGTCGCCGGGTCGCTCGACGCCATGATGCTGGACATGAAGCGCACCTTCGACGACGTGGTGGAGAGCCAGGCGAGCGCGGAGAAGGCGGCGCAAATCCTCGGCAACCCGTTCTACGTGGCGCTGTCCAGCTCGTTCGCCGGTACCCAGGAGTACATGGCGATGGAGAAGCTGGGCCAGCTGCACGCCGACGCCCGTTCCACCGGCCGCTGGGACCTGATCGTGGTGGACACGCCGCCGTCCCGATCGGCACTGGACTTCCTGGACTCGCCGGAGCGGCTGTCCAGCTTCCTCGACGGGCGCTTCATCCGGTTGCTCCTGGCCCCTGCCCGTGGTCCCGCCAGGCTGATGTCGGCCGGGCTCGGCATCGTGACGTCGGCGGTGACCAAGGTGCTGGGGACGCAGATGCTGCGCGACGTGCAGACCTTCGTGGCGGCCCTGGACACCCTCTTCGGGGGGTTCCGGCAGCGGGCGCAGCGGACCTACCAGCTGCTGCAGGCCGACGGTACGGCGTTCCTGGTGATCGCCGCGCCCGAGCCGGACGCGCTCCGGGAGGCGGCGTACTTCGTCGAGCGGCTCAGCGAGGAGCGGATGCCGCTGGCCGGGCTGGTGGTCAACCGGGCGAGCCGAGCGCCCCGCGGCCGGCTGTCCGCGCAGCAGGCGCTGGCGGCGGCCGAGCGGCTCGAGGCCGACCTGACCACTCCCGCGCGAGGGGAGCTCGCCGCATCTGCCACGGCGGGACTCACAGCCGGGCTGCTGCGGCTGCACGCCGACCGCAGCCGCACGGTGGCGCGGGAGACCCGGCTGCGATCGCGCTTCAGCACCGCACACCCGGACGTCGCCACGGCGGTGGTGCCGGCGCTGCCCAGTGACGTGCACGACCTCGACGGCCTGCGCCTGGTCGGCGAACTGCTCGCCGGCCGGGCCTCATGAGGCCCACGTCTCCCCGCAGCGGTCGCGGGCGGGCGGCTGGGCGAGCGGGGTCAGGCCGAGATGGACTCCGAGCCGGCGTCCGCGGCCACCGACGCCGCGTGGTCCTGCATCGCGGTCTCCAGCAGGCGGCGCCACGAGGTGACGTTGGGGCGGCGGCGCAGCAGGGCCCGGCGCTCGCGCTCGGTCATCCCGCCCCACACACCCCACTCGATCTGGTTGTCGAGGGCCTCGGCGAGGCACTCGGTGCGCACCGGACAACCGGCGCACAGCTGCTTGGCGCGGTTCTGCGCGGCTCCGCGCACGAACAGCTCATCGGGTCGAGCCTGGTGACACAGTGCTGCGCTGGCCCAGTCCTCGTTCCACATCGGCCTAGTCCCTTCTAGAGAAGGGCCCACCTCCCAGTGGGCCGGTCCGGGGTCTGTCCCCAGGTAAAAAGGTAAAGACTCCGAGCCCAAATAGCCAGACACAGAGGGAGGAACTTGGTATGGCCCTATGTGACTAGAGGGATCATCCGATCAGCCCTCAAGTAACCGGTTCCCGACTGTTCCGACCGCTCCGGGGGCCCGGATCACCCCGAACGAGGTGAGCGCGGCATTCCCACGACCACTCGGGGTAGCCCGTCCGGATCACTGCCCATAGTCCGACCCGTTCGGACGGAGAGCCTTCGCGCCGGCCGCCGTGCGGTCGGGCACCGGCCCCCGTCGAGCGCTCGCGCCGGGTCAGCGCGAGGCTGGGGAGAGGGTGGGCCGGTCACGTAGCCTGGCGGCATGTCCCCCCGCAGAACCGATCGACTGACGCCTCTGGGTGTGCTGTCCCACCTCGGCGTCATGGTCGCACTGGCCGCGGTGATGGGCGTGCTGGTGGCGGGGCTCGCGCTGCCGTTCGCCGCGGTGACCGGCCTCTCGACACGGACCATCGCGGACGGCATGGACGAGGTGCCGACCGACCTGGCGGCTGAGCCGCTGGCGCAGCGGACGCGCATCCTCGGCCGGGACGGGGCCGAGCTCGCCACGCTCTACGACGAGAACCGTGTCAACGTCCCGCTCGCCCGGGTCGCCCCGGTGATGCGCAAGGCGATCATCGCCATAGAGGACTACCGCTTCTACGAGCACGGCGCCTTGGACCTGCGCGGAACCCTGCGCGCCTTCGTCACCAACCAGGCCGCCAACGCCACCACGCAGGGCGGCTCGTCGATCACCCAGCAGATGGTGAAGATGACCCTGGTGACGCAGGCCAAGACCGATGCCGCACGGGCCGCCGCCACGGCGGACACCTACCAGCGCAAGGTCAAGGAGCTCCGCTACGCGATCGCGATCGAGGATAAGTACTCCAAGGACTGGATCCTGCAGCGCTACCTCAACATCGCCTACTTCGGCGACGGCGCCTACGGCATCGAGGCCGCGTCCTGGCACTACTTCTCCAAGCCGGCCTCCCGGCTGAGCCTCCCGGAGGCGGCTCTCCTGGCCGGCCTGGTGAAGAACCCCACGGGGTACGACCCGACGAACTACCCGGGGCGGGCCAAGGACCGCAGGAACACCGTGCTGGCGAGGATGGCCGAGCTCAACGTTGTCACCCCGTCTCAGGCCCGTCGAGCCGAGGTGACCCCGGTGCGGCTGCGGGTCCAGGCGGTCCGCAACGGCTGCGTCTCGTCCCCGGCCCCGTTCTTCTGCGACTACACCATCCAGTACCTCCTCGCCGACCGGCGGCTCGGTGAGACCATCGAAGAGCGGCGCCGCATGCTGTTCGGCGGTGGGCTGACCATCCGGACGACCGTCGACCTGCGGTTCCAGCGGGCGGCGGACCGCGCCGTGTCCGACCGCGTGCGCCCCGAGGACCGGGCCATCGGCGGCCTGGCGATGGTCAAGCCGGGCAGCGGCGAGGTGCGCGCGCTCGCGCAGTCCCGCCCGATGGGCAGTCGGGCCAAGCGAGGCGAGACCTTCCTCAACTACGTGGTCCCGCGTGAGTACGGCGACTCCAACGGGTTCCAGGCGGGCTCGACGTTCAAGGCCTTCGTGCTCGCGGCCGCGATCAGCCAAGGCGTCTCGCTGTCCACGCAGATCAACTCACCCCAGTCGATCTCCTTGCCGGTGAGCTCGTTCCGCGACTGCAACGGTCGCATCGCGAGCAGCGACGTCTGGAGCCCGCAGAACTCCACGGGTTCCGGCAGCTTCAACCTCTACACCGGCACCCAGCAGTCGGTGAACACCTTCTACGCCCAGCTCGAGCAGCGCACCGGCCTCTGCCAGCCGTTGCGGCTCGCGCGCGGGATGGGCGTCGACGTCCCCGGACCGGTGTACCCGCCGTTCACCCTGGGCGTGTCCGACACGAACCCGTTGACGATGGCCGGTGCCTACGCCACCTTCGCCGCCCGCGGCGTGCACTGCACCCCACACCCGGTGACCGCGGTCCTGAACTCCGCCGGGCGGTCGATCGCGTCCTTCGAGCCCGAGTGCGAGCGGGTCCTGCGCAAGGACGTCGCCGACGCGGTCAACGACATCCTCCGCGGGGTCCAGGAGCCGGGAGGCTTCGGCAACAACGCCGGCCTGGCTCTGAGCCAGCAGTCCGCCGGCAAGACCGGCACCACCCAGAGCAACCGCGCCGTCTGGTTCGTCGGATACACCCCCAACCTGGCGGCCGCGTCCATGATCGCCGGCGCCAACCGCGAGGGGCAGTGGAGGACGCTCAACGGCCAGACGGTCGGCGGCACCTACATCTCCGGCGCCTCCGGCTCGACCACGGCCGGCCCGATCTGGGGGGAGGCCATGAAGCGCGTGGAGCCGATCCTCCCCGACGCGACCTTCCACGCACCGGACCCCCGGACGATCGAGGGTCAGAGCGTCACGGTGCCCTCGCTCTACGGCATGAGCCCGGACGCCGCCGCCAGCGCTCTGCGCCAGGCCGGCTTCCTCCCGGTGGTGGGCCCGACGGTGGACAGCTCGAACTCTGCCGGGACCGTGGCGTTCCTCACCCCCGGCTCCGGGACCTCGGCCCCGACCGGCAGCAGCGTCACCATCTACGTCTCCGACGGCACGCCGTTCGTCGCACCGCGGCCTGACCCGCGACCCCGCGGGGGCAATGGCAATGGCGGCGGGAACGGCGCCGGCGGAGCCGGGAACGGCGGCGGGAACGGCGGAGCCGGGAACGGCGGCGGGAACGGCGGCGGCGGGAACGCCGGCGGCGGGAACGGTGGCGGGAACGGTGGCGGGAACGGTGGCAACGGGAACGGTGGCAACGGGAACGGCGGCAACGGGAACGGTGGCAACGGGAACGGCGGCGGGAACGGCGGAGACGACGACTGACGCCCCGCGCGCCGGTAGGCCCGACAGCAGGTGGGCCCTCAGCCCAGCTGGCGTCGCACCTCGGCCGCGACCACGCCGCCGTCGGCGCGGCCCCTCACCTGCGGCTGCAGCGCGCCCATCACCCGGCCCATGGCCCGCGGACCCTCGTCGGCCACACCCAGTGAGGCGATCGTCCCCGCGACCAGCTCGCTGATCTCCGTCGCGCCGAGCTGCTCGGGAAGGTAGCCGGCGATGATGTCGGCCTCGGCCCGCTCCTTGGCGGCGCTGTCCCCGCGACCGGCCTCTCCGAAGGCCTCGGCCGCCTCGCGCCGCTTCTTCGCCTCGGTGCTCAGCACCCCCAGCACGTCCTCGTCGCTGAGCTCGCGCTGGGCCTTGCCGGCCACCTCGGCGTTGGTGACCGAGGTCAGCAGCATCCGGAGCGTGGACGAGCGCAGAGCATCGCGGGCCTTCATCGAGGCGGTCAGGTCGGCACGGAGACGGTCCTTGAGCTCACTCACGCGCCCAGTGTGACAGCCGACGCCCGGCCCCGCCGTCACAGAGTTCGCGCTCCGCCCGTGTGGCACCCTGGGGGCGTGTCGACCGTCCTGCCCTCCCTGCCGCGCCGGCGCGTGGTCACGGCCGCTCGCCTGAGCGCCGTCGCGGGTGGGATGGGCGCAGCCGGACTCGGCTGGTCCGCCGGGGTCGAGGTGCGCTGGTTCGCCCTCCGCAGGGTCACGGTCCCGGTTCTGCCTCCCGGGCGCGAGGCCGTGACGGTGCTGCACCTCTCTGACCTGCACCTGACCCCGGGCCAGCAGCGCAAGCAGGCGTGGCTGCGCGGGCTGGCGGCGCTCCAGCCGGACCTCGTGGTGAACACCGGCGACAACCTGGCCCATCAGGACGCGGTGCCTCCGGTGCTCGCCGCCCTGGACGGGCTGCTCGACGTGCCGGGTGTGTTCGTCCTGGGCTCCAACGACTACTTCGCACCGACCGTGCGCAACCCGGTCCGCTACCTGCTCCCCGACGACGGCCAGCGCAACACCCACACCCCGCGCCTGCCCTCCCCAGCGCTTCGGGCCGGGTTAGAGAGTCGTGGGTGGGTGGACCTCACCAACCGTCGCGCCACCCTCACCGTCAAGGGAACGACGTTCGCTTTCGCCGGCGTCGACGACCCCCACCTGGGGTACGACGACCTCGCCGCCGTCGCGGGTCCGGCCGACCCCGGCGCCGACGTCCGGATGGGCGTGACGCACGCGCCGTACCTGCGGGTGCTCGACCAGTTCGCCGCAGACGGCTACGAGACCGTTCTGGCCGGTCACACGCACGGCGGCCAGCTGCGCCTGCCGGTCCGAGGCGCCTTGGTGACCAACTGCGACCTCGACACCGGGCGCGCCAAGGGCCTGCACCGGCACCCCGCCTTCGCCCCGTTGGGTCGCCCGGGCTCCTCGTGGCTGCATGTCTCGGGGGGGCTCGGCACGTCACCGTACGCCCCGGTGCGGTTCTGCTGCCGGCCTGAGGCGACCCTGCTCAGCCTCGTGCCGCTGCGCGCGCAGGTGCCGGTTTCGTGAGGTCCCGGCAGTTCGGCTACAGTGACTCCGCCCTCGGGCTGTGGCGCAGCTTGGTAGCGCGCCTCGTTCGGGACGAGGAGGCCGCAGGTTCAAATCCTGTCAGCCCGACCACATGAGGGACGTCCCCGACCCCCGGCCGCGCGGCCGGGGGTCGCTGGGTCCGGCGTACGTCGGGTGCTGCCGCGGAACGGGGCTGGACCGGCTGGTCAGCGCAGGTCGGCGGCGATCAACTCGGCTATCTGGATGGCGTTGAGGGCCGCGCCCTTGCGGAGGTTGTCGTTGCTGACGAAGAGCGCCAGGCCACGCTCCCCGTCCACACCGGGATCCTGACGGATCCGCCCGACGTAGCTCGGATCCTGGCCCGCCGCCTGCAACGGGGTGGGCACCTCGGACAGCTGTACACCGGGGGCCCCCGACAGGATCTCGCGCGCCCGCTTGGCCGGCAGGGCCGACGCGAACTCGACGTTCATGGACAAGGAGTGCCCGGTGAAGACCGGCACCCGGACGCAGGTGCCGGAGACCCGCAGCTCGGGGATGCCGAGGATCTTGCGGCTCTCGTTGCGGAGCTTCTGCTCCTCGTCGGTCTCCTCGGAGCCGTCGTCGACGACGGAGCCGGCCAAGGGAAGCACGTTGAACGCGATGGGTCGCGCGTACGTGGAGGGGGCCGGCAGCTCGACCGCCGCCCCGTCATGTGTCAGCGACGAGGCGCGGTCCCCCACGGCAGCGAGCTGACCGGCCAGCTCGTCGACCCCGGCGACCCCGCTCCCGGACACGGCCTGGTAGGTGCTCGCGACGATGCGGAGGAGCCCAGCCTCGTCGTGCAGCGGCTTGAGCACCGGCATCGCCGCCATCGTCGTGCAGTTGGGGTTGGCGATGATGCCGCGCCCCGCCGACCGCAGCGCGTCGGGGTTGACCTCGCTCACCACCAACGGAACGTCGGGGTGCATCCGCCAGGCCGAGGAGTTGTCGACCACCAGGGCCCCTGCCTTCGCGAAGCTCGGAGCCAGGGCCCGCGACGTCGACGCGCCGGCCGAGAACAAGGCGATGTCGATGCCGCTGGGATCCGCCGACTCGGCGTCCTCGACGGTCACCTCCCGGCCGTCCCAGGTCAGGGTGGAGCCTGCCGAGCGCGAGGACGCCAGGAACCGGATGGTGTCGACGGGGAGCTCGCGCTCGAGGAGCAGGCGACGCATCACGGCGCCGACCTGACCGGTGGCCCCGACCACGGCGACGCGCGCCGGCCGGGTCATCGGCCGGTCCCGCCGTACACGACGGCCTCGACCTCGTGGGAGTCCAGGTCGAACGCGGTGTGCGCCGCCTGGACCGCGTCGTCGACCTCGGCCTCGTCCACGATCACCGAGATGCGGATCTCCGAGGTGGAGATCATCTCGATGTTGACCCCGGCGGACGCGAGGGCCGCGAAGAACTTGGCGGTGATCCCGGGGTGGGAGCGCATGCCCGCGCCGATCAGCGACACCTTCCCGATCTGGTCGTCGTAGAGCAGCGAGTCGTAGCCGACCTCGTCCTTGATGCGGGCCAGGGCCGCCATCGCGGCATGGCCGTCCTCGCGGGGCAAGGTGAAGGAGATGTCGGTGAGGTTGGTGGCGGCCGCCGAGACGTTCTGCACGATCATGTCGAGGTTGGTCTGCGCCTCGGCGAGGGTCTCGAAGATCCGCGCGGCCTCACCCACCTTGTCCGGCACCGCGACGACGGTGATCTTGGCCTCGCTGCGGTCGTGCGCGACGCCGGCGATGATCGCCTGCTCCATGGAACCCACCTCTGCTTCCGGGACGATCCAGGTGCCCTGTTTCTGGCTGAACGACGAGCGCACGTGGATGGGCATGTTGTAGCGACGCGCGTACTCCACGCAGCGCAGGTGCAGGATCTTCGCGCCGCAGGCAGCCATCTCCAGCATCTCCTCGGTGGAGACCCGGTCGAGCTTGCGGGCGGTCGGCACGATGCGCGGGTCGGCCGAGAAGACCCCGTCGACGTCGCTGTAGATCTCGCAGACCTCGGCGTCCAGGGCCGCCGCCAGCGCCACCGCGGTGGTGTCCGAGGCGCCTCGACCCAGCGTGGTGATGTCCTTGGTGTCCTGGGAGACGCCCTGGAAGCCCGCCACGATCGCGATGTGCCCCTCGTCGATCGCCTTGGAGATGCGGCCGGGGGTGACGTCGATGATCTTCGCCTTGCCGTGCGCGCTGTCGGTGATGACGCCGGCCTGGCTCCCGGTGAACGAGCGCGCCGCCTGGCCCTGGTTGGCGATCGCCATCGCGACCAGGGCCATCGAGATCCGCTCGCCGGCGGTCAGCAGCATGTCGAGCTCGCGGGGTGGCGGCAGCGGGCTGACCTGCTGGGCGAGGTCGCGCAGCTCGTCGGTGGTGTCGCCCATCGCGGACACCACGACGACGACGTCCTTGCCGGACTTCTTGGTCGCCACGATGCGCTGAGCGACGCGCTTGATCCCCTCGGCGTCAGCGACCGACGAGCCGCCGTACTTCTGCACGACTATGCCCACGACACACCTCCGCGCGATGGAGCCGCCCGCTTGGCAGCACCGTCGATCCTATCGAGCCCGGGCGATCCGCCGGGTCCGAGGACGGATGGCAAGACGCCGGCCGCGCCGGTGGCGCCCCGGTGCGCGAGGGGTCCCCTGTCGACGGCCGGGTCAGTAAGCGGCCGGGTCGAGCATCTCGTCGGCCGCGGCGACCTGGTCGCGCTCGCTCTCGAACTCCGCGTCCAGCCGGTCGTGGGCAACGACGGACTGCAGCGCCCTCAGCACCGCGCTCGCCTCGGTGCCCCAGGTGGACACGTACGAAAACTGCCACCACCACAGCGCCTCGCTCACTCGGCCGGCGCGGTAGTGCTGCAAGCCGTGGGCGAGAGCCGTGGCGATGCTGGTGAGGTCGTCGGAGAGCAGCGAGGACACCAGCTCCGGCGGGTCGACGTAGGGGTCGAAGACCTCGCAGTAGGCGTCCACGCTCTCCAGCAGGACAGCCAGCCGTAGCCGCATCGCGTCCAGGTCCGGGTCGGGGCCCGCGTCGGGTTCGTACTCGTCGGTCGGCAAAAAGTCGCTGTGCACGCCGAGCCGTCCGCCGGCCAGCAGGACCTGGCTCACCTCGAGCAGCAGCAGCGAGATCGCGATGGAGCCGTCCACGTCGCCGCGAGACATCGCGCGCAGCGCGAGCAGGAAGCTCTCCACCTGGTCCGCGATCTGTTGCGCGAAGTCCTCGAGGTCCCCGTCGACGGATTCCGCCGAGCCTCCGGCGGTTTCGAGGAACCTCTCGTCGTGACCGCTCATTCGACCGATCGTCTCCCTTCGAAGGCTCGTCCGAGGGTGACCTCGTCGGCGTACTCGAGATCTCCTCCGACGGGCAGTCCACTCGCAAGTCGGGTCACACGCAAGCCCATCGGCTTGAGCAGCCGTGTGAGGTACGTCGCGGTCGCCTCCCCCTCCAGGTTCGGGTCCGTGGCCAGGATGACCTCGGTGACCGTGCCGTCCGCCAGGCGCGGTAGCAGCTCACGGATGCGCAGCTCCTCGGGTCCGATCCCGTCGATCGGCGAGATGGCCCCACCCAGGACATGGTATCGGCCCCGGTACTCTCGCGTCCGCTCGATCGCGACCACGTCCTTCGGCTCCTCGACGACGCACAGCACCGCAGGGTCGCGCCGCTGGTCGCGGCAGATCCGGCAGGTCTCCTCCTGGGCGACGTTGCCGCACACCGAGCAGAACCGCACTCGGTCCTTGACCTCGACGAGCACCTGCGCGAGCCGGCGCACGTCGACCGCCTCGGCGGCGAGCACGTGGAAAGCGATGCGCTGGGCGCTCTTGGGTCCCACGCCGGGCAGCCGGCCCAGCTCGTCGATCAGGTCCTGGACGACGCCTTCGTACATCAGCCGAGCTGACGCCCGAAGCCGGGGCCGCCTCCCGGCCCGTCGCCGGGACCCTCGCCGGGCGCTCCACCCGGCCCGGCCAGTCCCCCCAGGCCCGCGGTCAGGGGACCGAGCCGGTCGGTGGCCATGGCCTCGGCCTTGGCCTTGGCGTCGCGGTAGGCAGCGACGATCAGGTCCTCGAGGTCCTCGGTGTCGCCCGGGTCGAACGAGTCCCTGCGGATCTTCACGCCGACCAGCTCACCGGTGCCGTTGACGGTCACGGTGACCAGACCGTCGCCCACGGTGCCCTCGACGGTGGCGTCGGCGAGCTCCTGCTGGGCGGACAGCATCTGCTCCTGCATCTGCTGGGCCTGCTGGAGGAGGGCGTTCATGTCGAAGCCGCCCTCCCCGAAGGGGTTCTGGCTCTGCGTCATGGTGGTCTCTCTCACGTGAGGTGGGTCCGGGGTGCGGGTCGGGTCGGGGGCCGGTCGGGTGCGCAGGGTGCCTCAGTCGTGCCGGATCTCCTCGATGATGCTCGCACCGAGCTCCCGCTCGAGAAGCTCGGCGCCGGCGAGCCCGTGCCCGTCGGCGGCAGGGTCGTCGCGGTCGGCGTCCGCGTCGGAGGCCTCGGGAAGCCGCAGCCCTCGGGGGTCGCCGGCGGGGCGAGTGCCCTGGATCGCTCCGCGGGCGCTGGCGATGTGCGCCGGCTCGCCGTGCGCCGCGGCCCCCTCCGCCCGTGCCGGTGCCGGTGCCGGTGCCGGTGGGACGGCCGCGTCTCCGGAGGGGCGGGCAGGCGGCTCCGGAGCGGACTGCCGGGAGACGGCCGGACGGGTGACCTCGATCCGCGGCTCTCCACCGGGCTGGGCCGAGGGGTCCACGATCGACTCCACCCGCCAGTCATGGCCGATGACGTCGATCGCCGCCTGGCGCAGGATCTCCTCGCTGCCGCCGCTGGTGAAGGAGTTGCGCGCTCCGGCGTTGACCAGCGCGATGGTCAACGTGGTGTCGTCGACCGCGGCGACCTGTGCGTTCTGGCTGAGCAGGATCCAGGTGAAGCGTCTCTTGAGCTTGACGGCCTCGAGCAGGTCGGGCCACAGCCGTCGCACGTCGACCAGGGTCAGCCCGCTGGACGTCCCCGGCTCAGCGACCCCCGCGTCGCCCCCGTCCTGACGGGCACCGTCCTGCGGGCGCGACACCTGCTCGGGCCCGATCCCCGAGTCGGCGCCGTCCTCGGTGGGCGGCGTCCCGCCTGCCGGGCGGCCGTCGGCCGGCGTCGCGACGGCCGACGGGTCGGCGACCGGCGTCGCGGCGGGCGCGGGGCCGGCGGGCTCTGCTCCAGGCACCGGCTCGGTCGGGTGCGCCCGCTGCGGCGGGGAGGCCCGCGGCGGCTGGACCACCGGGGGCGGCTCGTGCGTCGGCGCGAGCGACAGGACTGGGGCACCGTCGCCGGTGCTCGGCGTGCCCTCGATCGACATCCGCTTCTCGATCCGGTCGAGTCGGGCGAGGACTCCCTCGGTGCCGTGGTCGGCACCTGGCAGCAGCACCCGGGCGCAGATCAGCTCGAGCAGCAGCCGGGGCGCCGTGGCGCCCTTCAGCTCGGTCAGCCCGGCAGCGACCAGCTCCGCAGCACGCCCGAGCTCGGCACGCCCGAAGCGCGCGGTCTGGGCGACCAGCCGCTCCGCCTGGTCGGGCGACACGTCGATGAGCCCCGATGCCGGGGCGTCCGGCACCGCCGCGATGACCACGAGGTCCCGCAGCCGGCGGAGCAGGTCCTCGGTGAAGCGCCGAGGGTCCTGTCCGGTCTCGATCACCTTGTCGACCACGCCGAAGACCGTCCGGCCGTCCCCCGCCGCGAAGGCGTCGACCACCTCGTCGAGCAGGCTGTCCGGCGTGTAGCCGAGCAGCCCGGTGGCCAGCTCGTAGGTGACCCCGTCCGGACCGGCGCCGCCCATCAGCTGGTCCAGGACCGACAGCGTGTCCCGGGCCGAGCCGCCGCCGGCCCGCACCACCAGCGGCAGGGCGGTCTGGTCGATGCTCACCCCTTCCTGGACGCACAGCTTCCCGAGGTACTCCGACAGCGTGCGGGGCGGGATCAGCCGGAACGGGTAGTGGTGGGTCCGCGACCGGATCGTGCCGATGACCTTCTCCGGCTCGGTCGTGGCGAACACGAACTTGATGTGCTCCGGTGGCTCCTCGACGAGCTTCAGCAGGGCGTTGAAGCCGGCCGTGGAGACCATGTGGGCCTCGTCGATGATGTAGACCTTGTAGCGGCTGTTCACCGGCGCGAAGAACGCCCGCTCACGCAGGTCGCGGGCGTCGTCGACCCCCCCGTGGCTGGCGGCGTCGATCTCGATCACGTCGATGGAGCCAGGGCCGCTGCGGGTCAGGTCGGTGCAGGACCGGCAGACCCCGCACGGGGTGTCGGTGGGCCCCTGCTCGCAGTTGAGGCAGCGGGCCAGGATGCGGGCGCTGGTCGTCTTGCCGCAGCCCCGCGGACCGGAGAAGAGGTAGGCGTGGTGCACCCGGTTGTTGGTGAGCGCCGCCCGCAGCGGGGCCGTGACGTGCTCCTGCCCGATGACCTCGGCGAACGTCTCGGGCCGGTAGCGGCGGTAGAGCGCGAGGGGTGCATCCACGCCTGAACCCTAACCAGCGCCGGGGACAACCACCACGGCGGTGGACCGGCTCCACGACTCGGGCCCGAGCGGCAGTCAGAGGCCCCCCGCGCACCCGTCAGAGCTCACTGACCCTTGCTGCCTTCCGGCCCTGGGGGAGTTGGGCGAGATGTCGCCGCACGGGGGGTTGGCCGCAGTCTAGGCGAGAGGCCCGGTGCCGCCCAAGTCGCGCAGCGCGGAAGCATCCCCCAGCGTCGCCGGGTACGACGGAGCGCGCGGCCGGCGTACGTCGGAGCGCGCGGCCGGCGTACGTCGGAGTCCGCGGCCGGCGTAGTCGGAGGGCGCGACGCCGGGCGGCAGGAAGCCCCGTCGATTTTCGACCAGGGTGGTCGGCCCGGTAACCTCTCCGGCGGAGGATTCGCCTAGTGGCCTATGGCGCTCGCTTGGAAAGCGGGTTGGGTGCAAGCCCTCAGGGGTTCGAATCCCCTATCCTCCGCCACCAGGTGCTCACCGAAGGTCAGCCGGGTTGCCGACCGATGCTCGCTGGCACCCTCGGGCGCGACCGATGCTCGGTGGCACCCTCGGGCAGGACCGGGGTCGTTGGTGAACTGGTGACTGCGCGAGCCGGTCGGGTGCGGGTGCCGGCTCACCGGGTGACGCCCACGCGCGCGCTGACCCACCCCACGACGAGGTCCACCAACCCGGTGTCGACAGGCTGGCGCATCTCCTGCTTGTACCCGGACAGGGAAGCCGGACCCGGCTGGGCTCGCAGGATGTGGCTCAGGTCGGCGATCTCGTGCGTCTCGACCGGGGCGGGCACGAGCTCGCGGATCTGGGCGAGGTCGGCCGCGGGCACCTGGAGGTCCTTGCCACCGGTGACGGCGAGCACCGGCACGGCGATGCGGGCGAGGTCGGTGCGGGGGTCGTGCGCCATGAACTCGCGGTGCCAGCGGGCGTTGACCTTCACGCCCTCGATCCGCGCCTCGTCGGTCGTGGTCGCCTTGATCTTGTCATGGGTCTTCGCGGTCCGGGCCTGGAGGTCGGTGCGCAGCAGGCGGAGCAGGACGCGCACGGGGGTCGGCAGGGTGGGTGCGATCTGGGCGGACTGCCAGCGCAGGAGGGCTTCGCCGGGCAGGGCGGAGCAGCTGAGCAGGACGAGTCCGGCGATGGTTGCTCCGTCCGCCGCGAGGCCGGCAGCGTGCAAGGCGCCTTCGGAGTGTCCGAGGACGATCACGCGGGCGGGGTCGACTTCGGGGTGGGTGAGGAGGAGCTGCAGCGCGGCTGCGGCGTCGTCACGGTTGTCGGAGAAGCCGGCGGCGTGCCAGCGGCCGGTGCTGGCACCGACGCCGCGCTTGTCGTAGCGGAAGGTTGCCAGCCCTGCGGCGTCGAGCGCGGTGGCGAGCTGTCCGGTGATGCCCAGCGGCATGCGCTTGTGGTGGGAGTTTCGGTCGATCGGCCCCGACCCTGGTAGCAGCAGCACGGCGGGGAACGGGCCCTCGCCCGGCGGGATGGTGAGGCTACCGGCGAGGGTGTGCTGGCCCGAGGTGAAGGTGACCGCGTGCTCGGCCGGCGGCCTCGCCGAGGTGTGGCCCGATCTATCAGCGGCGTGACGCGACAGGGACGCCGCGAGCTCCTCGGGGGTGTCGGTGGTGATCAGCAGGGTGGCGTAGCGCTGCCCGTGAACAGTCAGGCGCACGGCGGGGCGGTGGCCGCGGACCGCGACGAGCGAGGTGCCGGCGCGGGAGCGCCAGGTGCCGATCTTGCGCCGGCCGGGCAGGGCGAACCCCGGGGCGCGCAGGCCCCGCGCTGCCTCCAGCCCGTCGGGGACCACCTCGACGGCACGCACGGAGGCCAGCGGGATGTGCTGGTCCTGCAGGAGGCCGGCGACCCGCTCGGCAGTGGTGAAGGTGATGCTCAGGGCGTCATCGGACATCCTCATCGTTGTCATGATTGACATTGTTCTCACTAGTGCGAATAGTGTCAACTATGATGACACCGAAGGCGACCGACCCGACGAGGCCGAGCATGCGGCCCGCTGACGTCGTGCTGCACCCGGTCCGCATGCGGATCGTGCAGGCCTTGCTCGGCGACCGGGAGCTGACAACGGGTGACCTGCGCTCGGAGATCCCGGACGTCGCGAGCGCCACGCTGTACCGCCAGGTCGCGGCGCTCGTCCGGGGCGGCGTTCTGGACGTCGTGGAGGAGAAGCGTGTCCGGGGAGCCGTGGAGCGCACCTACCGGCTCCGCACCGGCGCCGCGCACGTCGACGCCGACGAGGCGCGGCAGCTGACCGTCGAAGAGCACCGCCAGGTCTTCCTGACCTTCGTCGCGGGGCTGCTCGCCGACTTCGACCGCTACCTCGACCGCGGCGACGTGGACATGGCCCGAGACTTCGTCGGATTCTCCCAGAACGCGATGTACCTGACCGACGACGAGATGTCCGAGGTCGTCGAGGGTCTCCGGGCGGTTCTGCGCCCCCGCATCACCTACCCGCCGGCGCCCGGCCGCACCAGGCGGCTGCTCGCCACCGTCCTGCTGCCGGCAGCCGCCAGACCGGCGACCACCACGACCGCCGACCCCTGACCGGCACCAGCAGCGAAGGAGCAACCCACATGAGCACCCTCCCGACGAGCAGTGCAAGCCGCGCTCGCCGCACGCTGCCCAGCCGGCCCGGCGAGCTGCCCCGTCAGCGGCCCGGCGAGCACCGCCGCAGCCTCTTCGTGTTCTTCGCGGTCGCCTACGGACTGTCCTGGGCCGTGTGGGGGTCCGCACTCGCGCAGCAGCGCGGGCTGATCGACTGGGCCGTGCCCGCCGAGCCGTTCGGGTTCCTGGCGGTCACCGTCGCTGCGGTCGCCGCCACCGCGTGCTTCGGCGGGCGTGCAGCCCTGCGCGCGTTCGTTGCCCGCCTCGCGGTGTGGCGGGTGCCGGTGCGGTGGTACCTCGCCGCTGTCGCCCTGCCTGCCCTCCCCGCCGTCGCGGCGCTCGGTCTCCACCTCGCACTCGGCGGACGGCACGACACCCACGCCCTCGTGCCGCTGTCGGCGACGCTGCCGCTGCTGGCGAGCCAGCTCGTCACCCACCTGCTCACTGAGGAGGCCGGCTGGCGCGGCGTCGCCCTGCCGCACCTGCGCGCCGGACTCGGCTCCCTTCCCGCCGGGATGCTCCTCGGCGCGCTGTGGGCCGGATGGCACACCCCGATGTTCTTCCTCGAGGACACCCGCCAGACCTACCCCTTCGCCGGCTTCCTGGTGATGGTGGTGTCCATCAGCGTCGTGATGACCTGGGTCTGGGACCACACCGGCGGCAGCGTGCTGATCGCGGCCCTGTTCCACGCCGCGATGAACACCGCCTGGGCCGTGCTCAACGTGCTGTGGGGTGACCTGCGGCTGTTCTGGCTGTGCGTCGCGTTCACCGCTGCGATCGCCGCCGTGGCGGCCGGCCGGCCGGTCCGCGACGCCCGCAGGACGCCGGTGCACGCGGCTGAGGCCGCCGCCTTCGACACAGCCGCGTCCGCCTGACCCCTCGGTTTGTTCGGCTGTGGCTCAGCCGACGCTGGCGGATGCCCAGCTCGCTTCGGAGCCGGTGCGGGCGAGGCGGCGTCGGCGTCCGGGACCTTATGCTCGGCAGATGAGTTGGCAGGCGGGGTCACCAGCCGCGAGCAGCGCCCTGGAGGCCGCAGAGGGGGCCTCGCCGGTGGAGGCCGTCGAAGCCGTGACCCGGGAGCTGGGTGTGGCCCTCGGCGCCACGAAGGTCTCCTTCCTCATCGCCGACATGTCCGGCCGGGCGCTGGTCCGCATGGCGCACGTCCAGCTGTCCAGCGCCGGGGAGACAGGCAGCGCTCTGCCGGTGCACGGCCAGCGGCGGGTCCTCGAGGAGTCGGCGACGGTGCTGCCGTTCGACGGCGGCCCGGCGGAGCAGGCGATCCGGACACAGCAGGTGCAGATCGTCGGCCCGGACCCGAACCCTTCGACCTCCGACGGTGGCGGACAGTGGCTGGTGCTGGCCCCGGTGACCGAGCGTGGTGAGGCGATCGGCGTCCTG
Organism: Nocardioidaceae bacterium; assembly: GCA_035634095.1. Classification (GTDB taxonomy): domain Bacteria; phylum Actinomycetota; class Actinomycetes; order Propionibacteriales; family Nocardioidaceae; genus Nocardioides_B. The sequence continues at coordinate 56,110 of DASQDP010000056.1, forward strand.
GAGCTGACGCTGCCCGACAGGCCGGAGTCCGCGGCGGTCGCGGAGATCGAGCGGCTGGCGCACATGCTGGCGTTCGTGGTCATCGCGAACGGTCGGCACACCGACCTGTACCAGTGGGGGCAGCGCACCCGACCGCTGAGCCTGTCGGCGGAGATCCAGAACGGGCTGCTGCCAGGTCCCCAGACCTGCGAGGCCGGGTCCTTCACCGTCGCTGGGTGGCTGGAGCCTGCGGCCACCATCGCCGGTGACACGTTCGACTTCAGCCTGGACCGCGACGTCTTGCACCTGTCACTGACCGACGCCATGGGTCACGGTATCGCCGCCGCCCTGACCGCGACGCTGTGCGTCGGAGCCTTGCGGAACGCCCGCAACGTCGGCGCATCCCTGCTGGAACAGGTCGCTTCGACCAACCAGGCGTTGGTCGACCACGCCGCGACCAACGGGGCCGACGACTTCGCGACCGGGCTGATCGGTCGCGTCGACCTCGGCACCGGGACCGCGGACTTCGTCAACGCCGGCCACGTCCCTCCCTACCTCGTTCGCGAATCGCGCCCCGTGGCCCTGGACCTCCCGGTGCACCTTCCCCTCGGCCTCTACGGGGACATGCACTACCGCGCCGCCCGGGTCGACCTCCAACCCGGCGACCGGTTGGTGCTCCTCACCGACGGCATGGTCGAACGCAACGCTGACGGCGTCGACTTTCCGGCCGTCATCGCCCAGACCATGGCGCTGCACCCCAGGGAGGCGGTGCGCGCGCTGGCCGACCTGGTCCTCGAAGCCACCGGCCACGAGCTCAGCGACGACGCGACCATCCTGTGCCTGGACTGGCACGGCGGGCACGGGCGAGACCGCGACAGTCACCACGGCGCTGAGCAAGGGCGCGCCAGCGAGCCACTGACCTGAGCGCCGGGTGGGTGGATCAGCAGCCCGGCCCCGTGCCTACAGCACGCTGCGGAAGGCGGCAGTGGCGCCCTGCAGGTAGCGGCCGACCACCTCGCGTTCGCTGTCCTCGAGGTCGGCGTCCATCTCGGCGAGCGCGCGGAACATCGGCATCAGGTGCTCGAGCACCTCGGCGCGGCCCGAGTCGGTGAGCCGGACCAGGGTCCGCCGTCGATCAGTCGCGTGCGGCTCGCGCTCGACGTGGCCGCGCTGCACGAGCCTGTCCACGATCTGGGTGGTCGCTGCCGACGTGACCCTGAGCCGCCGGCCCACCTCGCCGGCCCCCAGCGTCTCGGCGAAGAGGTGCTCCAGCACAAGCAGCTCGTTGGCGCTCAGCCCTGCTCGGGAGGCCACGGTCGGACGCACCTGTCCGGCCACGGTGACAAGCTCCCGCAACCGGGTCAGCGTCTCGGTCTGCTTCCACCCATCGAACGGCACCGGTGCCGTGGCTCGGTCCTCCACGCTTGCCGCTCCCTCCTCGATCCGCTAAGTTTCTTAGGTAAGTCGGTAAGTCACCATCTTAAGTATTTCTGGAGTATGACATGTCCGGTGCCCGTACCCGCTCCGCCGCCACGCAGGGTCCCAGCTCCCTCGACCGCGCCACCGCATGGCTGACCGCCCTTGTGGCGCTGCTGGGTGCGGTGGCCGTGATCGTCGCACTCGGCGAGGCTCCGGTGCCCGCAGGCGCAACCGACGCGCTCCCGGACGACGCAGGGAGCACGCGGGCGGTGGCGCTGCAGCAGTCGCTGCCGGACGACGACACCGATACCGCAGTCGCCCTCTTCACGACCGGCCCGTCCGGCAGTGCCGGTGCCGGCCTGCTGGACCGGTCCCGGCTGGCGGATCTGCAGGCCGCGGTGGTCGGGGTCCGCCAGGACCTGAGGCTGCCTGCCGGACCACCGGTGACCCCCAGCGACGACGGCAGCGCGGCGCTGGCCGTGCTGTCGCTCCCAGCCGGCGGCTCCGCTGAGACCGCGGAGCTCGTCGGTGACCTCCGAACAGCCCTCGACGACGCCGCCCCGGACGGCGTGGACGCGCAGGTGACCGGTCCGGCCGCGGTCGAGGCGGACCTCTCCGCCGTCTTCGACGGTGCGGACGGCACCCTGCTGCTCACCACCGCGGGCGTCGTCGCGCTCCTCCTTCTCCTGACGTACCGGAGCCCGGTGCTGTGGCTGGTCCCGCTCGCGGTCGTCGGGGTCGCTGACCGGCTCGCCGCAGTGGTCGCGACGCAGGCACTCGCGGGCCTGGGCGTCGCGTGGGACGAGTCGACCGTGGGCATCCTGTCGGTGCTGGTCTTCGGTGCGGGCACCGACTACGCGCTGCTGTTGATCTCGCGCTACCGCGACGAGCTGAAGCTGAGCGAGGACCGGTACGCCGCGATGAGGCGCGCGACCTCACGCACGCGGGAGGCCGTCCTGTCCAGCGCGGCGACGGTAGTGGTCGGCTTGCTGACGCTCACGCTGTCCCTGTTCCCGACCACCCGGGGCCTCGGCATCGCGTGCGCCATCGGCGTCGTCATCGCAGCGGCGTTCGCCCTCCTCGTGCTGCCCGCGGCGCTCGTGGTCTTCGGCCGTTGGGTCTTCTGGCCGCGGGTGCCGCGCGTCGGGGACCCTCAGCTCGTCGACGGACGGGGTCTGTGGCGCCGGGTCGGCGACGGTGTCTCCGGTCGCCCGGCCGGCTACGTGGTCGGGTCCGCGGTGCTGCTCGCCGCGATGGCCTCCGGCCTGGTGGCGATCAACACGGGTCTCAGCGGCGCGGACCAGTTCCTCGACAAGCCGGAGGCGATCGCCGCCGGCGAACGGCTCGCCGAGTCCTTCCCTGCCGGCAGCGCGGACCCGGTCGAGGTGCTCACGCAGGACCGTGCGGACCGCGCCCTCGCCGCCGTGCGAGACGTTGCCGGCGTCGTACGCGCCGACGTGGCCGAGCGGACCGACGCCTTCACACAGGTCGACGTCGTCGTCGAGGCGGCTCCGGGAACCGATGCCGCCCGGGACACGGTCCTCGCGCTCCGGCAGGCCGTGGCCGACCTGGACACCACGTACGTCGGCGGCACCGACGCCCAGCTCGTCGACAGCCAGGACGCCGCCGCCCGCGACCGGCTGCTCCTCCTGCCCCTTCTCGCGGGACTCGTGCTCGCCGCCCTCGTCCTGCTGCTGCGGTCCCTGGTCGCCCCCGTGCTCCTCGTGCTCACCGTGCTGGCGACGTACTCGGCCAGCCTCGGGCTGTCGTGGTGGCTGTTCGTCTCGGTGTTCGGCTTCGAGGCGCTCGACGTCAGCGTGCCGCTGCTCGCCTTCGTCTTCCTCGTCGCCCTGGGCGTGGACTACAACATCTTCCTCGTGACGCGGGCTCGCGAGGAGTCGGCGACCCACGGCGCGGCTGCCGGCATGCTGCGGGCGCTCACGGCCACCGGCGGCGTCATCACCAGCGCCGGCGTCCTGCTCGCCGCTGTCTTCGCCGTGCTCGGCGTCCTCCCGCTGGTGGTGCTCGCCCAGCTCGGGGTGGTCATCTGCGTCGGCGTCCTGCTCGACACGCTGCTCGTGCGGACGGTCGTGGTTCCTGCCCTGGGGGTCTGGCTGGGCGACACGTTCTGGTGGCCCCGTCGTACGGCCGACCCGGCTCCTACGCCGGAGGTCAGTCCCCGCTCAGCTCGAGCCGCATGATCGCGCGGTGCGGGCTCGGTCGCGCCACACACCGGAAGCCCAGCTCCTCGAAGACCTCCTCCCGGCCGAGGAAGCCCTCTGCGGGTCTCTGCGCCGATCGCGCCAGGGGCCACCCCTCGACGGCGGAGGCGCCCTCCTGGCGGGCCAGAGCCACGGCGGCCCGCACCAGCGTGGACGTGATGCCCCGCCCGCGGTACGCGGCGGCGACCACCGTGCACGGCAGCAGCCAGACGCTGTCGTCCTCGGTGCGGTCCCGCTCCCTCAACAGCCTGCTGCGGCCGCGGAGCGCTGCGGTGTAGCGGCTTCTGGGGCCGCACGCGCACCACCCCACCGGCTCACCCCTGACCGAGGCGATGACCCCCATCGGCGCCGAGTCGGTCGACGCCATGGTCTCGAACCGACGCCGGTTCCCGGCACCGAACCAACCGCGAGCGAACTGGCCGCTGGTCGTGCAGAACGCCGCACACCAGCAGCGCCGGGTGCTCCTTCGGCCGCCGAAGAGCCGGGCGAGGTCCGACAGGTCCCCGCGCCCGACCGGTCGGGTGTCGAGGTCGGCGGTCACCGTCGGAGGCTACTGCGGTGCGCGGGAGGCCCGCTGCGCGAGGCCCACCGGACCGGGGTCAGAGCGGGAGCCTGCGAGGCTCGCGCAGCTGGGCCGTGCGGCTCCGCGTCTCCAGGTGGGGCAGCGCCTGGGGGTGGTCGAGGAGGAAGCCCTGGACCGACTGGCAGTGCATCTCCTGCAGCGCGTCGAGCTGCTCGTAGGTCTCGACCCCCTCGGCGATCACCGCCAGACCGAGCTCGTCGCTCAGCGTCATCAACGAGGACACCACCGCGGCGCTGCGGCGGTTCGTCGGCAGCCCGGCGACGAAGGACTTGTCGACCTTGACCGCCTGGACGGGGAGCTCCGTGAGGTGCGTCAACGAGGAGAAGCCGGTGCCGAAGTCGTCCAGGAAGAGCTGCGCCCCGCTGTTCCGCAGGCGGAGGAGGGCCTCTCGACGGGTGGCATCCCCCGGCATCAGCGCGGTCTCGGTGAGCTCGAGGACCAGGCTGCCCTCGCTCAGCGACGTCTCGCGCAGGGCCGCCGCGACGGCGTCCGGCAACCGGGTGTCGTCGAGCTGGCGCGGGGACACGTTGACCGAGAGCCACAGCGGGTCGGCGCCCCGCAGGGATCGAGCCTGCCACTGCGACACCTGACGGCAGGCGGTGTTCAGCACCCACGTGCCGATCGGCACCAGCAGCCCGGTCTGCTCGGCCGTGGGCACGAAGTCGTCGGGCAGCAGCAGTCCCCGGGTGGGATGCTGCCAGCGCAGCAGCGCCTCCACTCCGACCGTCTGCAGGTCCCGGGTGCGGCGGACGGGCTGGTAGTGCAGCCGCAGCTCGCCGCGCTCGAGCGCCGCCTGCAGCTCGGACTCCAGCTGCCGGCGTCGGCGCGTGGAGCGCTGGAGCCGTTCGTCGTACAGCTGCACCTGGCCGCGGCCGCGGTCCTTGGCACGGTACAGCGCGATGTCCGCCTCCCCGAGCAGCGTCCCCGCTGTCGGGGGCGCGGTCCCGGTTCCGGCCCTGGAGGTGAGCCCGAAGCTGGCGCTCACCGTCAGTGAGCTGCCCTCGACCTCGACCGGTCGACGTACGGCGACCAGCATCCGCCGGGCCAGCCGGAGGGCGGTGGCCTCGTCGGGCACCGGGTGGCACAGCACACCGAACTCGTCACCGCCGAGGCGGGCGACGGTGTCCTCGGGGCGGACCGCGGCCTGGAGGCGCTGTGCGGCGACCCTGAGGAGGTGGTCACCGGCGGCGTGGCCGAGGCCGTCGTTGACCCCCTTGAAGTCGTCGAGGTCGATCAGCATCACCGCGAGCCCGCCCGGTCCGTTCTGCGGCCCCGCGACCTGCTGCGCCAGGGCCTGCTCCAGCCGGTCCAGGAAGAGGACCCGGTTGGGGAGCTCGGTGAGCGGGTCGTGCAGGGCCAGGTGGGCCAGCCTCTCGCGCTGCTCGACCTGCTGCCAGGCGGTCGCGACGACGCTTGCGAGGGCGCTCGCCGCCGCCACGTCGTGCCGACCGAACCGCCGGCGGCGGTGGAAGTGCAGGCCGAGGACCCCTGACACCTCGTGGGCCCCGCGGACCGGCACCGCGATCCCACTCACCACTCCTCGGCTCAGCAGGGGCTCCGGTGGCGAGACGTGCGGGTCGTTCGCGAGATCGCTGGAGAGGAACGGCTGGCCGGTGGAGACCACCCGCAGCAGGTAGGAGCGCTCCCGGTGCGGCTGCAGAATGGTCCCGGGCGGGAGCGGCTGCGGTCCCAGCTCGTGGGCGACGCGGAGCCTGCCGTCCGGGAGCCGGCGGACTGCGGTGCCGTAGTCGGCGCCGGTCAGCTCCACCGCCACCTGCAGCGACTCCCGCAGCAAGGCGTCCGGCTCGTCGGCACGAAGTGCCCGCTGGCTCAGCTCCGCGACCGCCTCGGCGAGGTCGACCCTGCGGCGAAGGCGCCCCACCCGTCGACGACCGCGGAGGGGCCACGAGACGTCGCCGTCGACCGGCCGGTCACCCTCTCCCCCCAAGGCCGTCTCACCTCCTCCGGCCGGCGCAGTACGAGTCCCGATCGGCGGTGCTGGTGAGCGGCGGCGTGTACTGCGTCGCTGCGACGATGCTGTGCGCGGTGGCTGCCGCCTGGGCCTCGATGCTCCGGGCGACCCTGTCACGGGCCGCAGCGTCGGGCGCCCCGACGAGCCGCTCCGCGTTCCGCCACGCGGCCTCGCGCCAGGCCACCAGCATCTGCATCAGTCCGGTGTACCCCAGCTGGTACGGCGTCCGCGTGCTCGCCATGGTCGGGTCGAAGCGGGCGGCCTGCTCCTCCATCAGCGGCGCGAACACCTTGTTCAGCATGACGTTGACCCTGTCGTGGTCCTTCTTGCGGCTGGTGCCGTCCGGAGCGGTGAGACCGATCTCGGCCAGCACGAAGGGCAGGTCGCGGTTCACGTGCGCGCTGATGCCGAGCAGCAGGTCCCCGCTGCCACTCACCCGGCGCTCGCGACCCGCCTGGAAAGCGATCCGCCACGCCGGCGGCACCCGCTCCACGTGACCGGCGACCCAGTTGTCGTAGGCGAAGTAGTAGGCCACGGCGAACGTGACGTCCCAGTGGTTGACGAAGCCCGGGTCGTCGTAGAAGCCCGGTGTCCTCGCCGTCTCGAGGTAGGTCTCGGTGGTGCGCAGGTAGGCCAGTGAGAAGACGGCCGCGTGGTCGCAGGCATCGGCAAGCGGGGCCAGACGCCTCTCCATCTCGGTGATGGTCTTCCGGACGCAGGACTCACGTCCCGCGACGCAGTCATCTGAGCTGGTCGGTTCGTACCGGCGGGCGATGGGCGGCAGCTGGCCGGACCAGTCGACGAAGGCCGGGTCCTCGGCGGCGGCCGGAGCCGGGGTGAGAGCCGGGAGGAGGCTCGCCATGACCACGGAGAGGGCCGCTGGCACCACCACCGCGAGCCTCGTGCGGCGACGACCCGTCGCTGTGCCGACCATGTCGCGTCCATTCCTTTCGTCGGCGCGACGGTGACGTCACCGTACCCTCGCTCCGTAACTTGACCTGTACGACGGTGCCCGAAGCGACACAAGAGCAAACCCCGGACGCAAAGTTCAACCGCTCGTCATCTGGCGTAACCGTGGTGACTTCTGGGTGAGGCAGGGTGGACACCGGAACCCTCGCCTCGCCTCTGGGAGCAGACATGACCGCATCGACCAACGAGTCCCGTCCCAGGTCCGGGCAGCGTCCAGAGCCCCGGCTGCGCTCCGTGCCTGATCAGGATGCGGACGTCACCGAGCTCGACAAGGTCCGCGCCGACCGGCTCACGGCGGCGCAGCAGCGTCGAGCCGCGACGCGCACCCGGGACCTCTGTGCTCTCCTGCACGAGCGACCGGACCTGGTCGGCGTGCATGCCCCCGCCGACTTCAGCATCGACGCCCTCCGCTGGTGCGTGTGACGACCGACCGGGAGCCCTCCCGCTAGACCGGCCGCAGCGGGCGGCATCGCCGCCACGGACCCTATGCTGGCCGTCGTGATCTTCAAGCGCGTCGGTGAGGGGCGGCCCTACCCCGACCACCAGCTCAGTGCCCGGGACTGGGCCGCGCTGCCCCCCCGCCAGGTCCGGCTCGACGAGCTGGTCACCACCAAGGACACCCTGCAGCTGGCTGCCCTCCTCGACGAGGACTCCACCTTCTTCGGCGACCTCTTCGCCCATGTCGTGCAGTGGCGGGGCGACCTCTACCTCGAGGACGGTCTGCATCGGGCGCTCCGCGCGGCGTTGCAGCAGCGCCAGGTGCTGCACGCGCGCGTGCACGCGGCGCAGGGGTGAACGCAGAGATGAGCTCGTGAGGGGGCGCCACCTCAGCAGCGGGATCACGCTGCTGGTGCTGACGGGCATCCTGGTGGCCGGCGCGCTGTACGGCGTGAAGTCGCTGTTCGCCCCGATCCCCGACTCGACGTCGACCGCGGACTCGCCGAGATGCGTGCAGACCTCGGTGAAGAAGGGACAGCGGTTGACCTCGCGGCAGGTCACCGTGAGCGTCTACAACGCGGGCAACCGCGCCGGACTCGCCGACCAGACGCTGGCGTCGCTGACCCGACGAGGCTTTCGCCCGGGCGCTGTCGGCAACGCCCCGGAGGACAGCCGGGTGAGGGTGGCGCAGGTGTGGACCACCGGTGCCGACGAGACGGCCGCCCGGCTGGTCGCGCAGCAGTTCGGCCGTGGCGTCGCGGTCCGTCGGGTGCGCACCGACCTGGGTCCCGGCATCGACGTCGTGGTCGGCAACGGCTTCCGCAGGCTGGTCAGGGCCCCGACCGTGACCGTCGCCAGGAGGGCGTCCTCGGTGTGCGTGCCCCGGACCGGCTCCTCCTGAGCCGCGCGCCACTGCCTGTCAGGTGCGCTCGGGCCCGTCCAGCCAGTGGGCGAGCCGACCCCGGTCGGACACCGAGCGCAGCCGGTGCTCGGTGGCATCCCGCAGCCTGCGCGGAGTCACCACCAGCAGGTCGTCGCCGTGCCGGAGCACCGTGCGGGCGTCCGGCACCAGCGTCTGGCCGTTGCGGACCACCAGCGACACCGAGGCGCCCAGCGGCAGCCGCAGCTCGCCCACCTCGACCCCGTGCAGCCGCGAGCGGTCGGTGATCTTCACCTGCAGCAGGTCCGCCGCGATCCGCTCCAGCGGCGCCGCCTCCACGTCGATGTCGCGTGACTCGTCCGCCTGGGTGACTCGCAGCCGGTCCGCGGCCCACGGCAGCGTCGGACCCGTCACCAGGGTGTAGATCACGACGAGCACGAAGACGATGTCGAAGAGCTGCCGGCTGCCGGGGACGGCCTCGGCGAGCGGGATGGTGCTCAGCACGATGGGTACGGCGCCGCGCAACCCGGCCCAGGACACGAAGGCCTGCTCGCGGAGCGACAGCCGGGAGGTGAGCGCGCACACGAGGACCGACAGCGGCCGGGCGACGAAGGTGAGCACCAGACCGGCGAGCACCGCGACCAGCACGTCCTGGCCCGAGATGCGGTTCGGGGACACCAGCAGGCCGAGCATCACGAACAACCCGATCTGCGCCAGCCAGGCGACCCCCTCGCTGAAGGACCGCGTCGCCGCCCGGTGGGGCAGCTCGCTGTTCCCGAGCACCAGGGCGGCGGTGTAGACGGCCGCGAACCCCGACGCGTGCAGGGCCACCGTCCCGGCGTACGCCAGGACCGTCAGGGACAGCACGGCCAGCGGGTACAGCCCCGAGGACGGGAGCGCGACCCGGCGCATCACCCACGCCCCCCCGAACCCGACGGCCAGCCCGAGCGCGACGCCGGCCACCAGTTCGTAGACGACGATCCCGAGGAACCCGAGCACGCCGTGGTCCAGCGCGGCGCCGGTGCTGACCAGCGCGACCAGCAGCACCGTCGGCGCATCGTTGAGCCCGGACTCCGCCTCCAGCGCCCCACTGAGCCGGCGCGGCAGCGGCACCCGCCGCAGCACCGAGAAGACCGCCGCCGCGTCCGTCGGCGAGGTGACCGCGCCGAGGAGCACCGCGAGCTGCCAGTCCAGGCCGAAGACGAAGTGGCCCACCAGGGCCATCACCGTCACGCTCACCGCGACACCCAGGGTCGCCAGGGAGACGCCGAGCCTCATCGCCGGGCGGATCTCCTGCCACTGGGTGGTCAGCCCGCCCTCCGCGAGGATCAGCACCAGCGCCGCGAACCCGAGCGCGTGAGCGACGTCGGCGTCCTCGAACTGGACGCCGAGCCCGGCCTCTCCCAGCAGGACGCCCATCAGCAGGTAGACCAGCAGGCTGGGCAGCCCGGCCCGGACAGAGACCCGGACGGCGAGGATCGCCACCAGCATCACCACGGCGCCGACCAGCAGCACGGTGTCCATCTGGTGCGCGTCGAAGCTCACGGGCACCTCGGCGTCGTCAGGGGGCGGCGAGCACCCCATCCTAGTGGCGCAGCGGTCCGTCCCGGACCGACGTACGTGGCGCGGATAGCGTGGGCGGATGCCATCGCCGACCGAGTCGTTCCGTGTCGCCAACCGTGCCGCCGTGCCCCCGTTCCACGTGATGGACCTGCTGTCCGCGGCCGCCCGTCGGGCTGCGACGCACGCCGACCTGCTGAACCTGGTGGCCGGTCAGCCGTCGACCCCCGCGCCCGCCCCGGTGCGCGAGGCGGCCAGGCGGGCCCTCGACGAGCAGGTGCTCGGCTACACCGTCGCGGTCGGGATCCCGCAGCTGCGCGAGGCCATCGCGCACCATCACGAGCGCTTCCACGGGCTCTCGGTCACCGGCGATGACGTCGTGGTGACGACCGGCTCCTCGGGCGGTTTCCTGCTCGCGTTCCTCGCCGCCTTCGAGGCCGGTGACCGGGTGGCGATGGCGAGGCCCGGGTACCCGTGCTACCGCAACGTGCTGACCGCACTGGGATGCGAGGTCGTGGAGCTGCCGGCGGGACCCGAGTCCCGGTTCCAGCCGACGGTCGCGATGCTGGAGTCGCTCGAGGTGCCCGTCCAGGGCCTGGTGGTGGCGAGCCCCGCGAACCCGACCGGGACCATGCTGGCGCCGACCGAGCTAGCGGCGCTGGCGGGGTGGTGCGAGGAGCACGGCGTACAGCTGGTCAGCGACGAGATCTACCACGGCATCGAGTACCAGCGCCCCCACCAGCACTCCTCCGCGTGGACCACGTCCCGCGAGGCCGTGGTCTTCAGCTCGTTCTCGAAGTACTTCTCGATGACCGGGTGGCGGATCGGCTGGATGCTGGTGCCGGAACGGCTGCGCCGACCGGTCGACGTGCTCACCGGCAACTTCACGATCTGCCCGCCGGTGCTCTCCCAGCACGCCGCCGTCGCGGCGTTCGACGCGGCGTCGTACGCCGAGTGCGACGGGCACGTCGAGCGCTACGCGCAGAACCGGCGGCTGCTCCTCGACGGGCTCCCGCGGCTGGGCATCGACCGGCTCGCGCCCGCCGACGGCGCGTTCTACGTGTACGCCGACATCGGCCACCTCAGCGACGACTCCATGGCGTTCTGCCGGAGGCTCCTCGACGAGACCGGGGTCGCCACCGCCCCGGGCGTCGACTTCGACACCGCGCAGGGCAACAGGTTCGTGCGGGTGTCGTTCGCCGGCAGACCCGAGGAGGTCAGCGAGGCGCTCGAGCGGCTCGCACGCTGGCTTCCCTGAGCGTCGCGGCCCGGTGGTCAGCCGCGGACGGTGAGCGCGCGGAGCTCTCGCCAGGCGGTGTCCGGCACGGCAGGAGCGTCGTGGCTGAACCACTCCTGGCACAGCTCGATGGTGTGCTCGAGCAGGTCCACGAGCACGTCGTCGGAGTCCGGGATGGCCGCGGCGGCGATGCCGGAGACGGCCGAGTGCACGATCGTGGGCGCGCTGCGCTTGGCGAAGCTCGCCATCGTGCCCCAGCCCAGCGAGCTGAAGCCGCGCGCCCAGTCCCGCGCGTGCGGGACGTCCTCGAGGGCGACGCGGGTGCGGGGGTCGAGGTAGTCGCGTTCGCGGCCCTCGAGCTGGTTGAGCATGCGCTCGCAGCGCAGCAGCCCCACGGCCGCGACGCCCTGCCGCTCCGCCGACGCCAGCGGCAGCGCGGCGAGGGCGGCCTCGCGCGCGATCCAGGCGTCCACCCGCGGGTCATCGCCGTTCAGCCCGATCACCTCGGGGATGTGGGGCGCCAGGCGGCTCCGGGCGTGGTCGCCGACGTGGTCGTTGACGTCACGGGCGAGGGCAGCGAGGAGGCCATGGGTGCAGGACGGGTGGTCCGACCACCGCTCACCCGCCAGGTACGAGGCGAGCTCCATGAAGCAGGCGCCCTTCTTGGGGCTGCGGTGCTTGCCTCGCGACAGCACGGGCATCGAGTCGGGAAGGCTGTGAACCATGGTGACCAGCTCCGTGAGGCAGTTCCACACGCACGAGGCGGGCCGTGCGCGACCGTCGGGGCCAAGTCTGCGTCGTTGTCAGCCGGGTCACAAGGGCTCGACCGTGACGGTTCCTCCGGATCGGCGCCGCCGCTGTCGGTGGACAAGCGACGAGGTGCGCGGGACGGGAGCCGCCCCGGCGTACCGCATCGATGCCGGGGCGGCTCGTGAGTGACCAGACAGAGCCCCTGTCTGCTCAAGGGTCGTCCGGAGACACCCAGAGAGGTCGTGCCCGATCCACCGGAGGCCATGCAAGCCAGAGAGCGGGCTCTCCCTCCCAGCACGGCAGCTGCGGAATCCCGCTCGGGTGCGCGGCCCGGGCGGTGGCCGCCGTCGCGGTCCCCGGTCTACCGTCCTGACCATGCACGCTGTGTCCTCGACGGGCCCCGGTCGACGTCGCTCGGCCCTTCTGGCGATCCTGGTCGTGCTGCTCGCCGGCCTCGGCTTCATCGCCGCCTCGTACGCCGGCTCGGACCGCACCTTCTCCCTCTCATCGCTCCTGTACGACCTCGGCATGGGCGCCTTCACCGCCACGGCCGTCGCCGCCGTCCTCAGTCTGCACCTTTCGCGGATCGAGAAGGCGGAGCAGCAACGGGCCCGGCGGGCCGAGGAGCAGCTGCTGGCCCGGGAGCGCGAGGTCGAACGACGCTGGAACCAGATCGCGAGCACAATGAGCCGCCTGGATGCGGAGATGAACCACGCCCTCATCGAGGACCACCTGAACAAGCTGGAGCATGCCCTCGACGTGGATCGGGCGCATGCACTCGGTCTGCACGACGACGTGCGCGGCGTGCTGCGCCGCTTGGACCGCAGCGACGACGGACCGGCTGCGGGCGCGCCTCCGCCTCGGGCGACGTAGCCCTCGGGCCGGGGCCGTTCCCCTCGACGCGAACGACCGCCGCCCGGCCCGCAGGGGGCCGGACCGGCGGCGTCTCGCCCGAAGGCTCGCGGACCTCTCGCGGCGATTCCCGGGCGCACGGCGGTGGCGGTGGGATTTGAACCCACGGTGGGCTTGCACCCACACACGCTTTCGAGGCGTGCTCCTTAGGCCGCTCGGACACGCCACCGCGGACGAGGGTACCGGACCGGGAGCCCCAGACTCACACCAGGCGGTGACCGGAGAAGAAGTCCTCGAGCAGAGCGGTGGAGGCCTGCGCGAGCACGCCGGCGACCACCTCGGGCCGGTGGTTGAGGCGCCGGTCGCGGACCACGTCCCACAGCGACCCGACAGCGCCCGCCTTGTCGTCGAAGGCGCCGAACACCAGCCGGTCCACGCGCGCGAGCACGAGCGCCCCGGCGCACATGGTGCACGGCTCCAGCGTCACGACCAGGGTGCAGCCGGGGAGCCGCCACTCGCCGCGGGCGGCCGCCGCCTCGCGCAGGGCGACCACCTCGGCGTGCGCGGTGGGGTCGGCGTCGCCCTCCCGTCGGTTGCGCCCCCGGCCGAGGACGTCTCCGGACTCGTCGAGCACCACGGCTCCCACGGGGACGTCGGACGTGGCCAGCGCCGCACGAGCCTCGGACAGCGCCGAGCGCATCGCGGCCTCCCACCGGCCCGCCGTCACAGCGGCGCGGGGGTCACCGGGCCGCTCGGGGTGACCGGGCTCGTCGGGACGCCGACCAGCTCGTCGTACTGCCGGCCGAAGCCGAGCCGGGCGGCGATGTCACCGAGCAGCTCGTCGGGGTAGAGGTCGCCCTCGTCGAGCATCGCGCCCATGTCCATCGCACCGAGGCCGAGGTCGGCGACGATGTCGAGGTCTCCAGCGGGCTCCTCGTCCTCCTCGTCGGGCAGGGGGAGCTCGAGGTGATCCACGACCAGGCGCGCGAGCGGCCACTGGGTGGCTGCGCTGACGTCGGAGAGCAGCAGCCGGGTCTGCGCCCCGAGCACGCGCACCAGCACGAAGAAGTCCTCGTCCACCGACACCAGCCCCAGGGCTCCCGCGTCGCCGGGGTAGCGGCGCAACTCGAAGGTCAGGTCGTACAGGTCCGCGGCGGTGCCGGAGTCGAGCTCCTCGACCTGCCAGGCGCCCTCCTCGCGGTAGGCCACCAGGGCGAAGTCGACCGCGTCCGCGCCGGCCTCGGTCTCCTCCGACATGTCGCTCTCCTGCCGTCCGTGAGTCGTTACGTGACCGCCGACGTGCCGGTGACCCACCTCGATGGTGACAGGTAGCCTCCCCTCGCACCAGCGCGTTGCGCCGCACTAGGTTGACCGCCATGCGCATCCACGTCGCCGACCACCCGCTCGTCGCCCACAAGCTGACAACCCTGCGGGACAAGGGGACGGACTCCTCGACCTTCCGCCGGCTGGCCGACGAGCTGGTGACGCTGCTGGCCTACGAGGCGACGCGCGACGTGCGGGTCGAGCCGGTGACCGTGCGCACCCCGGTGGCGGAGGCCGGTGGCGTACGGCTGGCGGCGCCCAAGCCGCTCGTCGTCCCGATCCTGCGGGCCGGGCTGGGCATGCTCGACGGGATGGTGCGGCTGCTGCCGACAGCAGAGGTCGGCTTCCTCGGCATGGTGCGCAACGAGGAGACGCTGCAGGCCTCGACGTACGCCGAGCGGCTCCCCGAGGACCTGGCCGGCCGGCAGTGCTACCTGCTGGACCCGATGCTGGCCACCGGCGGCACGCTGGCCGCGGCGATCAGGTTCCTGACGGGCCGTGGCGCCGAGCAGATCACCGCGATCTGCCTGCTCACCGCCCCGGAGGGCTGCGAGCGGCTGGAGGAGGAGCTCGCCGGGCTCGACGTGCCGGTCACGGTGGTCACCGCCGGCATGGACGAGCGCCTCGACGAGAAGGGCTACATCGTGCCGGGGCTCGGTGACGCCGGCGACCGACTGTACGGCGTGGCGGGCTGAGCCCTAGCAGGCCCTCACTGGGACTTGACGGAGCTGAGCAGCTTGCCGAGGGAGTCCTTGGCGTCCCCGAACAGCAGCGTCGTCCTCGGGTCGAAGAGCAGCTCGTTCTCGATGCCGGCGAAGCCGGGCCGCATGGAGCGCTTCAGGAAGATCACCTGCTGGGCCTCGTCGGCGTTCAGGATCGGCATGCCGTAGATCGGGGCGCCCGGCGTGGTCTTGGCCGCCGGGTTCACCACGTCGTTCGCGCCCACCACCAGCACCACGTCGGTCTGCTTGAACTCCGGGTTGATGTCGTCCATCTCCTTGAGCTGCTCGTAGGGCACCTGCGCCTCGGCGAGCAGCACGTTCATGTGGCCCGGCATCCGGCCCGCCACAGGGTGGATGGCGTAGTCGACGGCGATGCCCCGCTCGCCCAGCAGGTCCACCAGCTCGCGCAGCGTGTGCTGGGCCTGGGCGACGGCGAGCCCGTAGCCGGGGACGATGATCACCTTGCTGGCGTAGGCCAGCAGGATCGCGACGTCCTCGGGGCCGGCCGAGCGGACCGGACGGTCGGAGGCCTCGCCGGCGCCCAGGGTGGAGCCGCCCTTGAGCGCGCCGAAGAGGATGTTGGCGACCGAACGTCCCATCGCGGAGGCCATCAGCTTGGTCAGGAACGTACCGCTGGCCCCGACCAGGGTCCCGGCGACCAGCAGCACCGTGTTGTCGAGCACGTAGCCGCCGGCTGCGACGGTCAGCCCGGTGAACGCGTTGAGCAGCGAGATCACGATCGGGACGTCGGCGCCACCGACCGGCAGCACCAGGAGCACGCCGAGCAGCAGCCCCACCAGCGCGAGGAGCGCGCCCACCCACGACTCGGGCTGGGCGACCACCAGGACCGCGAAGGCGAGCGCCGCGACTCCCGCCAGCCCGAACGCGACCGGGAGCCCGGGGAAGACCACCGGCCGCGACCTCATCAGCTCCTGCAGCTTCGCGAAGGTGACCAGCGACCCGGAGAAGGACACCGCACCCACCAAGATGGTGAACGCCGTCGCCGCCAGCGCGAACCTCTCCACGTCCGCCCCCGCGTCCGCGAGGTCGGACAGCTCGAGCAGGGCCACCAGCGCCGCCGCACCACCGCCGACACCGTTGAACAGCGCCACCAGCTGCGGCATCTGGGTCATCTGCACCCGCTGCGCCCCCACGAACCCGACCGCGGAGCCCACGGCGATGGCGACCAGGATGGGCACCACGTTGTCCAGGTCGGCGTAGAAGAACACCACGACACACGCGATCACCGCACCGACCGCACCGATCGCGTTGCCGCGACGGGCCTGCCGGGGGGACGACAAGCCCTTGAGCGCGAGGATGAAGCAGACCGCGGCGAGCAGGTAGGTGACCTGCGCCCAGACCGGGGTGCCGCTCACGCCTGCGCCTTGTCCACCGCGGCGGCTCCACCCACGGACGCCTCGGCGCCCGATGCCGGCCTGCGGCCGAGCCGGCTGCGCATCGGCGAGCCGCCCTTGGTCCCCTCGTCCTTGCGAGGTGCCGGCTTGCGCGTGAACATCTGCAGCATCCGGTCGGTGACCACGAAACCGCCCACCATGTTGACGCTGGCGAGCACCACCGCGACCAGCCCGATCACCAGCTGCCCGGTGGTGTGGGCGTAGCCGCTGACCAGGATCGCGCCGAGCAGGATGATCCCGTGGATGGCGTTGGCTCCCGACATCAGCGGCGTGTGCAGCGTCGAAGAGACCTTGGAGATCACCTCGACCCCGACGAAGACGCTCAGGATGAAGATGGTCAGCCAGACCACCGGCTCGCTCACGACGGCTCTCCTTCCAGCGCGGCCCGGGTGGGCTCGTGGCGCACAACGCCCTCGTGCGTGACGCACGAGCCGGCGATGATCTCGTCGTCGAAGTCGGGGGCGTAGGCGCCGTCGCGGGTCATCAGGGTGACCAGGTTGACGACGTTCTGGGCGTACAGGCGGGACGCCGGCCCCGGCATCTGGGAGGGGACGTTGTCCCCGCCCCACACCTGCGCGTTGCCGACCCGGACCACCCGCCCCGGCTGCGACCCCTCGACGTTGCCACCGGTCTCCGCGGCGAGGTCGACGACCACCGACCCCGGCTTCATCTGCTCGACCATCTCGGCGGTCACCAGCAGCGGGGCCCGGCGCCCCGGCACCGCGGCCGTGGTGATCAGCGCGTCGGCGGCGGCGATGTGCGGTGTCAGCAGGTCCCGCTGCCGCTGGGCCCGGTCCTCGCTCATCTCCCGGGCGTAGCCGCCGGTGCCCTCCAGGGTCTCCAGCTCCAGCTCGATCGCGACGGCGCCCACGGAGCGGATCTCCTCGGCGGCGGCCGCGCGGACGTCGTACGCCTTGACGACGGCGCCCAGCCGACGCGACGTGGCGATGGCCTGCAAGCCCGCGACGCCGGCGCCGAGCACCATCACCTCGGCGGGCGGGACGGTGCCGGCCGCGGTCATGTTCAGCGGGAAGAAGCGGCGCAGCAGGCCGGCCGCCACGATCGCGCAGCGGTAGCCGGCGACCAGCGCCTGCGAGGACAGGGCGTCCATGGACTGGGCACGCGAGATGCGCGGCACCAGCTCCATCGCGAACGACGTGACGCCGAAGTCGCGCAGGTCGGCGACCAGGTCCAGCGAGGAGGCGACCGGCAGGAACGAGACGGTCGAGGTGCCGGCCGGCAGCCGGCGCACGACGTGGTCGTCGAGCGGGTTCACCGAGACGACGACATCGGACTCCCGCCAGGGCTCGCCGACGAGCTCGGCGCCTGCGTCGACGTAGTCCTGGTCGGAGTGCAGGGCTCCTGCGCCTGCGTCGGGGGCCACTGCCACGACGTACCCGAGCGCGGTCAGCTTGCCGACCAGCTCCGGGACGATCGCGACACGGTTCTCACCCTCGCGGGTCTCCCGGGCGACAGCGATCCTCACGCCGGAGAACCTAGGCCACCCGGGAGGAGGGGACCAACACCGGGGACCCCCGGCCGCCTGTGTCGTCCGAGACGCCGCCGGGAACGGACCGGGTCCGGGCAGGGGGTCTCAGTAGTGCCAGGGGTACGGCGACCAGTCCGGCTCGCGGCGCTCCAGGAACGAGTCGCGGCCCTCGACGGCCTCGTCGGTGAGGTAGGCCAAGCGGGTCGCCTCGCCTGCGAACAGCTGCTGTCCCACGAGGCCGTCGTCGATGAGGTTGAAGGAGTACTTGAGCATCCGCTGCGCCGTCGGCGACTTGCCGTTGATCCGGCGACCCCACTCCAGGGCCTCCCGCTCCAGGTCGGCGTGGGCGACGACCTTGTTGACCATCCCCATCCGGTGCGCGTCCTCGGCGTCGTACACGTCGCCCAGGAGGAAGATCTCGCGGGCGAACTTCTGACCGACCTGGCGGGCGAGGTACGCCGACCCGAAGCCGCCGTCGAAGGACCCTACGTCGGCATCGGTCTGCTTGAAGCGGGCGTGCTCGCGGGAGGCGAGGGTCAGGTCGGCCACCACGTGCAGGCTGTGGCCGCCGCCCGCAGCCCAGCCCGGGACGGCGCAGAGCACGACCTTGGGCATGAACCGGATCAGCCGCTGGCACTCCAGGATGTGCAGCCGCCCGGACCGGGCAGCGTCCACGGTGTCGGCGGTCTCCCCGGCGGCGTACTGGTAGCCGCTGCGGCCCCGGATCCGCTGGTCGCCGCCGGAGCAGAACGCCCACCCGCCGTCCTTGGGCGACGGCCCGTTGCCGGTGAGCACCACGCAGCCCACGTCGGAGGTGGTGCGCGCGTGCTCCAGCGTCGCCAGCAGCTCGTCGACGGTGTGCGGGCGGAACGCGTTGCGCACCTCCGGGCGGTCGAAGGCGATCCGGACCGTGCCGTGCTCGACGGCGCTGTGGTAGGTCAGGTCGGTCAGGTCCTCGAAGCCCGGGACCGGTCGCCACGCGGAGGGGTCGAACAGCTCCGAGACGTCGTTTCCAGCCATCCGGGGAGGCTATGCCACCGGCCCCCGGGTCGGGACGAGGGTCGGTCCCCGGCCCGCGGTGCGCTGGGGCGGGACAGAATGGACGGCATGACACTCTCCGGTGAGTACGAGCCCAGTCCCGAGCAGTGGATGCGCGACCAGGTCGCGACGTACGAGGCGACCGGCGGCGCCGACGGCAACACCATGCGCGGTGTGCCCGTGATCGTGCTGACGTCCCGCGGCGCCAAGAGCGGCAAGCTGCGGAAGAACCCGCTGATGCGGGTGGAGCACGAGGGAAGGTACGCCCTGGTGGCGTCCGCGGGCGGAGCGCCGAGCCACCCGACCTGGTACCACAACCTGGTCGCCTCGCCCACGGTCACGGTGCAGGACGGTCCGGAGCCCCGCGACTACACCGTCCACGTCGCGGAGGGCGAGGAGCGCGAGGCGTGGTGGGAGTGCGCGGTCGCGGTGTGGCCGGACTACGCCGACTACCAGACCAAGACCGACCGGGAGATCCCGGTGTTCGTGGCCGAGCCCGCCTGAGCCGAGCGGCGTCCCCTGCCGGATTACCAGGGGATGTCGGAGTTCCTACACTTCCCATGGGCCGTGTGCCATGGGGAGTGCCAGAGTTCCTGCATCCCCTGGTAACCGGCGGGCCCGGGCCGGAACCTCAGCGCGCCGGCGCCTCCGAGCGGCGTACGGCGCCCGCCTGCGTCCCGAGGTACCCGAGGAACCCGATGGCCAGGGCGACCACGACGCCGATGTTCGCGAACGCCCAGTCGCCCTCCTTGCCACCCAGCCCGACCGGGCCGAGCAGGTACCCCTGCCAGGACAGCCACTGCGCGTAGGTGTTGGTGACCAGCCCCAGGCCCACCACCGTGGCCGCGACGAGCAGCAGGACCGGGACCACGTTGAAGGAGCCGTAGCCCTGCGGGGCGCCTGCGTCGAAGAGCTTGACCGGGTCGTAGTCGCGCCGGCGCAGCAGCAGGTCGGCGAGAAAGATGCCGCACCAGGCGGCCAGCGGCACCCCGAGCGTGATCAGGAACCCCTGGAACGGGCCCAGGAAGTCAGCGGCGAACCAGATGACGTAGATCGACCCGAGGATCATCAGCACACCGTCGAGGCCGGCGGCGGCCCACCGCGGCACCCGCAGACCGACGGCGAGCAGCGTGAGGCCGGAGGAGTAGAGGTCGAGGATCGCGCCGGAGATCAGGCCGGCGACGGCGACGAGGAAGAACGGCACCAGGAACCAGGTCGGCACCAGCGCGGTCAGCCCGCCGACGGGGTCGCTCCCCAGGGCGCCGGCGAGCTGCTCGTCCGACGCGCACAGCAGCAGGCCCCAGACAACGAGCACCACCACGGGCAGGCTCGCTCCAGCGGTGGTCCAGCCGACGATGCCGGGCGACGACGACCGCCGCGGCAGGTAGCGCGAGTAGTCCGCGCCGCAGTTCGTCCAGCCGATGCCGAAGCCGGTGAAGACGAGCAACGTCGCGCCGAGGAACGACGTCAGCCCGCCGGAGCCGCCGGAGGTGGCCGCTGAGAGGTCGACGTACTTCGCCGTCAGCACCATGAACACGACCGTCGCGACGATGGTCGCAATCGTCAGCCACTTCTGCAGCCTCATGATCGCGTCGAAGCCGAGGATGCCGGCGACGACGATGATCGCCACGATCAGGAGGAACGCGACGACCTTGGTGAGGTCGCCGCCGCCCCACCCCAGCCTGGTGAAGACGGTCGCCGAGGCGAACGTGCCGATCGAGACCAGGGCGATCTCCCAGCCCACCAGCAGCAGGTAGGACACCAGGCCGGGAAGGATGTTGCCCCTGATCCCGAACGGGGCCCGCGACAGCGTGAGGGTGGGGGCGGACCCGCGCTTGCCGGCGATGGCGACGAGGCCGACCAGGGTGAAGGAGCCGATCACGCCGAGCATTCCGGCGGCGATGCCCTGCCACAGGTTCACCCCGAAGCCGAGCACGTAGGCGCCCCAGGCCATGCCGAGGATCGAGATGTTCGAGGCGGCCCACGGCCAGAACAGCTGGTTCGGCCTGCCCTTGCGCTCCGACTCGTCGATCACGTTGATGCCGTTGGACTCGACGACCGAGCCGGCCCCCGACCTGGTCGGAGGTCGCCCCGCGCCCGTCGAGGTGCTGGTCGAGCTGCTCATCATGTGTCCCTTTCGTCGGTGCCCATCCTGCACCGTCGGCGGCTCAGGCGCCGCCTCCGGCGGGGGCGAGCGCTCGTACGACGAGCTCGGCTAGCAGCGCACCCACCCGCGCCGCCGTGCGCTGGGCCACCGCCACCACCTCCGCCGGGTCGATCCCCGTCGCGGAGCCGGCCGGCCCCTCGACCGCCGTGACAGTGGAGAGCCCGACCACCTCCAGCCCCGCCTCCCGCGCCGCGATCGCCTCCGGGACCGTGGACATGCCGAGCACGTCCGCGCCGAGCTTCCGCACCCAGGCCGCCTCCGCCCAGGTCTCGTAGTGCGGCCCCCTGAGCCAGGCGTAGACGGCCTCCTCGAAGGACGGGTCGAGCTCGCAGGCGATCCGGCGAAGCCGCGGCGACCAGGCGTCGGTCAGGTCGACGAAGCGCGGCCCCACCAACGGTGAGGTCGCGGTGAGGTTCAGGTGGTCGGCCACCAGCACCGGCCGGCCCGGCTCCCAGTCCGTGCGCAGGGACCCGTTGGCGTTGGTGAGCACCGCGACCCGCGCGCCGGCGGCCGCCGCGGTGCGGATCCCGTGCACGACCGGCTCGAGCCCGAGCCCCTCGTAGAGGTGCGTGCGGCCCAGCAGCACCAGCACGGCAGCGTCCCCGACCCGGCACGAGCGGATCTCTCCGACGTGCCCTTCGGCCACCGGCGCGACGAAGCCCGGCACCTCGGTCATCGCCAGCGCCGCGACCGGCTCCCCGAAGGCGTCGGCCGCCGGCTTCCAGCCGGAGCCGAGCACCACCACGGCGTCGTGGGCGGCGCGTCCGGTGATCTCGGACAGCCGGTCCGCGGCCCGGCGGGCGAGCCCGTAGGGGTCCGCCCCCACTCAGCCCGCCTTGGCGATCGAGGCGGCCAGCGCCGCGAGGTGGGCCAACCGGGCCAGCTCCGAGTCGAGCACCTCCGGCCCGCCCCGGCGGCCGAAGAGCAGCAGGTCGTCCTCGTCGCCGATCGGGGCCCCGGCCACCAGCGTCTCCCTCGAGCGCTGCTCCCAGTCCGGGGGCAGCTCGAACCGGCGAGCAGCGGTGACCGGGAACCAGTCCGGCGCGCCGGCGGTCGTCTCCGGCGCCGCCGAGGTCCGGTGCATCACCTTGACGTCGTCCCCCACCCGCCGCAGGCGCATGCCCCAGTCGGCGCGGAAGGTGATCGGCAGCAGGTCCACGATCTCGTCCCGGGCCGTGGACGGGTTGACGGTCAGCGCCTCCACCGCCTCGAGGTCGAGGAAGAGGTTGCCCCCGGCCCCGTAGCGCGACACCCACAGGACGTGCACGCCGTCGAGCTGGTTGCAGGCGGAGACCAGGGAGTCCGGCATGACGCCCGGGGCAGTCTCCAGCAGCACGTCGTCGACCGCGGTCCCATCCCGCCGGTGCTCGACGATCTCGATCGCCTCGATGTCGCCACCGGCCTCACCGATGGCGCTCGCGACGCGTCCCAGCGAGCCGGGGACGTCGGGGAGCTCGACACGCAGCAGGTAGGGCACTGTGCTCAGTTCCCCTTCCGCTGGTCCGCCCGCATGCCGCCACCCTGGCACGGGGCGGTTTCCGCGGGGTTTCGCAGCGGTGACCTCACCGGACCAGCTTGACGTTGAAGGCGGCGGTCCCCAGAGCGCCCACCAGGCGCACCCACAGCGGCAGGTACATCTCCAGCCCCCGTGCCGCTGCGAGCTCGTCCAGCTCCACCACGTCCCGCCACCCCAGGTCACGCAGCAGGCCCACGACGATCGTCCGAGCCTCCGCGTCGTCAGAGGCGGCGAAGACCGTGGTGTCCCCCTCGCCGACCAGCGTCGGGTCGACCATCACGGCGGCGGTCACCGTGTTCAGCGCCTTGACCACCCGCACGTCCGGGAAGGCGCGGGCGATCTGCTCGGCGAGCGAGTCGGTGTCCTTGACGCTGAGCGTCGGAGGGAAGCCGGCGCTGAAGTCGAGGGGGTTCGACAGGTCGAGCAGCACCCTGCCTGCGAGCCGCTCGGCGCCGACCGCGGCGAGCGCTGCCAGGGACCCCATCCCGTTCGTGGCGTTGACGACCAGGTCGACCCCGTCGGCCACGGTCGCGTACGAGCGCAGCGGAACGTCGTCCGGCAGTGGTGCCCAGTCGCTCCGTCGGCGGGTCGTCTCGGGGTCACGGGTGCCGACGGCCACCTGGTGCCCGAGCCGGGTGAGCGCGGGTGCGACGGTGCGGCCGACGGAGCCGGTGCCGAGGACAGCCATCTTCATGGGGAGACCTTAGGTGGACGAGGTCCCAGGCGGAACGCCTCGATCACCTCGTAGCGGGGCCGCCCGCGGGGCCCCTCACCGAGGTGCGAGGCGACCAGCGTCATCTCGTCGGCCTGCCAGGTGGGGCCGCGGTAGGCGTCGAGCACCCGCAGCCACCGGGTCGCCTCGAACGACCGCCCGCTCCGGGCCAGGGTCACGTGCGGGCGGAACCGTCCGCCGTCCACCTCCGCGCCTGCCTTGGTCGCCGCGGCCCTGGCCCCGGTCGAGAGCCGGCCCAGCTCCGTCCCGCCGTCCTCGCTGGTGACCACCCCGGCGTACAGCACCTTGGCGCGGGCCGGGCTCGGGAAGGCTCCTCCGCCGGCGACGGTCACCTCGAACGGGGTACGACGGACGCCTGCCCGTCCCAGCCGCTCCACCAGGTCGTCGAGGTGCCGGTCGGCCACCGCGGGAAGGAAGGCCAGCGTGACGTGCCACTGCTCGGGCACCGTCCAGCGGAGGGTGGGGTCCGCCTCTCGTCGCGGCTCGAGGAAGCCGGCGAGGTCCTCCACGGCCGAGTCGGGCGGCAGCACGGCGACGAACAAGCGCATCCGCCGACGCTAGCCGGTGCGGCAGACTGCCCGGCATGGACGCAGCGCAGGACGAGCCGGACCGGCACCCCGAGGCGGGGCGCACCGACTACCGGTTCCTGCTCGCCAACGAGCGGACCTTTCTGGCGTACGTCCGGACCGCGATCGCGTTCCAGGTCGCTGGGCTGGGAGTGCTGCAGTTCCTGACCGGCACCTCCGACTGGGCCCGCTACCTGCTCGGCGTGGCCCTGGTGGCCGGTGGTTCCTACGTCGCGGTGTCCGGCCAGGTGCGGACGCGTCGCAACGAGCGCGCGATGCGGTCCGGAGCGGACATCCACCCCGGAAGCCTCAGCGTGGTGCTGGTCGCCGCAGTGGCGACCGTGCCCCTCGTCGCCGCGGCGGCGATGACGCTCACCTGAGCCACCGACCACCTCCGAGTCACGCCCGCTCGGGCTTGGTCGTGACGCGGACACGGTCATCGAACGGCGCATGTCAGGGAGGCGAACGGGCACGGGCGTGACCCTTCGGCACACCCCACGGCGAAGGGCCGTCCGTCCACATGAGCACGCAGCAGCGCTCCCTCGCAGCCCTGAGAGGCCAGTTTCGGCACCGCCGACGGGCCGGGTGCCGACCACGACGTACTTGCCGCCCGTTCACAGAAGTCGGGCACGAAACTAAGACCGTCCGGGCTCGTCAGTGCCCGTTCCCTCAGGCACACTGACCTGTGTCCCACATCACTCGGGCGGGGCGGCGGGACAACGAGCGGCCAGGGAAGAGGTGGGATGCGAGCCGAGGAGCGGCAGCGCATGATCCTCACCCGGGCCAGGGCCGACGGACGGGTCGAGGTGGGACCGCTGGCGACCGACCTCGAGGTGGCGGAGGAGACCGTGCGGCGCGACCTCCGCGAGCTGGTCGGCCGGGGCGTCCTGCAACGCGTGCACGGCGGCGCCTACCCCGTGGAGAGCGCCGGCTTCGAGAGCACCATCAAGCACCGGTCGTCCTCCTTGGTCGGGGAGAAGCGGCGCATCGCGGCGGCGGCCGCGGAGCGGCTGCACGGCGCCGAGACCATCTACATCGATGAAGGGGTCACCCCCCAGTTCGTCGCCGAGGCGCTGCACGCGGACCACCCGGTCACCGTCGTCACCTCCTCGCTCCTGGCCGCGGGAGCGTTGGCCGACGCGTCCGACGTCACGGTGCTGCTGCTGGGCGGCCGGATGCGCGGACGCACCCTGGCCACCGTCGACCACTGGGCGCTGCGGATGCTGCGTGACCTGGTCATCGACCTGGCGTTCCTGGGAGCCAACGGCATCTCCCGCGACCACGGTCTCACCACGCCCGACCCGGCGGTCGCTGCCGTCAAGAGCGAGGTGATGGCACGCTCGCGTCGCCGCATCTTCGTCGGACTCCACACCAAGTTCGGCGCCACCAGCTTCTGCCGCTTCGCCGACGTCGGGGACTTCGAGCTGCTGGTGACCGACACCGGCCTGTCCTCGAACGAGGCGCGCAGGTTCTCCGCGCTCGGACCACACGTGGTCCGCGCGTAGCCCCACCCGCTCACAGTTCCGTAGCACCACCGCACGCACGACCAGACAGCACCCGCAAGCCCAGGCTCGGCTCAACAACCGGAGGTAACAGTGAGAATCAGATCCAGAAGGCGGATCGCGTTGGCGTTGGCTCTGCCGGCCGTGGCGGGCCTGACCCTGTCCGGCTGCGCTGGCGCAGGCGGCGGAGGCGGCGGAGGCGGGGCAGGCGGCGATTCGAAGTCCGTGAGCGTTCTCATGGTCACGAACCCACAAATGATCGACATCCAGAAGCTGACCAAGGACACGTTCACCAAGGACACCGGCATCACGGTCAAGTACACGGCGCTTCCCGAGAACGAGCTGCGGGACAAGGTGACCCAGGACGTGGCCACCGGCGCCGGGCAGTACGACGTGGTGTCGGTCGGTGCCTACGAAGTGCCGATCTGGGCCAAGAACGGCTGGCTGAAAGACCTCGACAGCTACGCGAACGCGGAGGGCTACGACAAGGCGGACCTCCTCGAGCCGATCACGACGGTGCTGACGGGTGAGGACGGCAAGCTCTACGGGCTGCCGTTCTACGGTGAGTCGTCCTTCCTGATGTACCGCAAGGACATCTTCAAGCAGGAGGGCATCTCGATGCCCGAGCGCCCCACCTGGACCCAGGTCGCATCGATGGCCGCCAAGGTCGACGGCGCCCAGCCCGGGATGAAGGGGATCTGCCTGCGTGGGCTGCCCGGATGGGGTGAGCAGGGAGGACCGCTGACGACGGTCGTCAACACCTTCGGTGGCACCTGGTTCACCAAGGACTGGCAGGCACAGGTCAACGCACCGGAGTTCAAGCAGGCCGTGAACTTCTACGTCGACCTGGTCAGGAAGCACGGCGAGCCGGGCGCAGCCCAGGCCGGCTTCACCGAGTGCCTCAACTCCTTCAGCCAGAGCAAGACCGCGATGTGGTACGACGCCACCTCTGCGGCCGGATCGGTCGAGGACCCGAAGGAGAGCAAGGTCGCCGGCAAGGTCGGCTACGTGCAGGCACCGGTCGAGAAGACCAAGTCCTCCGGCTGGCTGTGGACCTGGGCGTGGGTGATGCCTGAGACGACCGAGAACGCCGATGCAGCCTCGCAGTTCATGACCTGGGCCACCAGCAAGGAGTACGAGCAGACCGTCGGGGAGCAGCTCGGCTGGTCGCGTGTGCCCGCCGGGAAGCGGAAGAGCACCTACGAGATCCCGGAGTACAAGAAGGCGTCGGCCGCCTTCGGTCCGCAGACGCTGCAGGCGATCCAGGAGGCCAATCCGGAGAACCCGGGCGTGCAGCCGCGGCCGACCGTGGGTGTGCAGTTCGTCGGCATCCCCGAGTTCCAGGACCTCGGCACGAAGGTGACCCAGGACATCGCCGCCGCGATGACCGGTCGCGGGACCGTCGACGAGGCGCTGGACAAGGGTCAGGCGGAGGCCGAGACCATCGCCGAGAAGTACCAGAAGTAGGCACCCGTCACCGTCGGTGGGAGGCGGACCGGCCGT
>DASQDP010000057.1:0-9270 GCA_035634095.1 Nocardioidaceae bacterium
CCCACCCCCGCTGCGAGCTCTGGCGGGGCTAGGGCGAGGGGGTCGGTGCGGCGTCCTCGGCGTCCTGGGCGCGCGCCTGTCCCGGCAGCCACCGCGGCATGAACGCCTCCAGCACGAGCATGCCCAGCGTCAGCACCAGGATGCCGACGAACACCCGGTGCACGCCGGTGGCGAGCAGGGCCGGCGTCGGGGAGTCGCCCGCCACGGCGTTGACCATGGCGCCGAAGACGGCGACCCCGACCGCTGACCCGACGGACCGGGCGAACATGGTGGTGGCCGTGGCCACCCCGCGCTGGCCCCAGGCGACGCTGGACTGGGCGACCACCAGTGCCGGGGCGGCGACCCACCCCATGCCGAAGCCGATCAGCAGGCAGCCGGCAGCGACGTGCCACAGCGAGCCGGCGGGGTCGGGCAGCACGAGCACCAGCGCTCCGGCGATGGCGAGTACCACGCCCAGCAGACCTGTGGCGCGGAACCCGATGCTGAGGTACAGCCGTCCTGACGTGGCGGCTGCCACGGGCCAGCCCAGCGTCAGGGCGGCGAGCGCGAACCCGCTCACGGTGGCGGAGGCGCCCAGGACGTCCTGCCCGAGCGTGGGCACGTACGACGACAGCCCGAGGATCAGGCCACCCACCATCAGGGAGATGCCGCTGGTCACCACCAGAGGACCGCTGGTGAACACCCACAGCGGCAGGATCGGCTGCGCGACGACGCGCTCCACCAGAACGAAGGCCGCCAGCAGCACCACGGCTGCACCGAAGACGGCCGGCGTCTGCCACGCCGACCAGGCCCAGGACTGGCCGCCCTCCAGCAGCCCGAGCACGACCAGGCTGGTGGCGAGGGTCAGCAGCACTGCTCCGGCGTAGTCGACCGTCACCTTCCCCCGCTCCACCGACTCCTCGAAGCGGCGCAGCATCCAAGCGGCCAGCAGGCACAACGGGATGTTCACCCAGAAGATGTAGCGCCAGCTCAGCAGGTCGCTGAACACGCCGCCGAAGGCGGGTCCGACGACCGCGGAGATCCCCCAGACGCTCGCGACGTACCCCTGCACCTTCGCGCGCTCGCGGAGCGTGTAGAGGTCGCCGATCATCGTCATCCCGATCGGCTGCACGGCGCCGGCGCCGAGTCCCTGCAGACCTCGCGCCACGATCAGCACCGGCATGCTCCACGCCACGGCGCAGAGCACGGATCCGGCCAGGAACATCGCGATCCCGAAGTACATCACCGGCTTGCGGCCGAACTGGTCGGCCAGCTTGCCGTAGACCGGCACGAGCGCCGCCTGGGTGAGCAGGTACGCCGAGAACAGCCACGGGAACTCCGAGAAGCCGCCGAGGTCGCGGACCACCGACGGCACCGCGGTGGCCACGATGGTGGAGTCGAGGGCGACCAGCGCCGTGGACAGCATCACCGCGAGCAGCACCGGTCCGCGCTCCGAGCGCAGTCCGATGTCGCGCCTGCTGATGGCGCGCGTCTGCGGGGTTTCACCGGTCACAGCTGGTTGCAGCACGCAAGCACTGCTGCGCATTCCCTGGCAGACTGGCGGCCGTGTCTGCGACCGGCCGTCCCCTGCGCAGGCTCGGGTTCCTGACGATCGGGCTGTTCGACCCGGCCGACCCCCGAGGTGGACACGAGTCGACGCTGTCGATCATCGAGCTGGGCGAGCGGCTCGGCTTCGACAGTGCGTGGCTGCGGCACCGGCACCTGCAGCACGGGATCTCCTCGCCCGTCGCCGTGGAGTTCACCGACCGGGTGCAGCCGCACTCGCCCGGGCTCGCCGCCCGGCTCTGGTACGGCGGTGCCAGCCTGCGGTCCGCGCAGTGGGCCGGCGAGTACGGCCTCAACCTGCTCACCAGCAGCGTCGTCAAGGCGGAGGAGTCCGAGGACGTCGCGCAGGTGCAGCTGTCCCACGTGCGGCGGTTCCGCGCACACCACCCCGACGGGGACGCGGCGAGGGTGTCCCAGGGGCTCGTCGTGCTCCCGACCGACACCGCGACGGCCGGGCAGCGCGCGAAGTACCAGCAGTACGCCGACGACCGGCTGCCCCGCACGAGGAGTCCGCAGGGTTCGGGGCGGATGATGTTCGCGCCCGACCTGGTGGGGACCAGCGACGAGCTCGCCCAGCAGCTCGGGGCGCACGCCGCGTTCCGGGAGGTCGACGAGGTGGCGTCGCGCTGCCGTTCACCTTCGAGCACGAGGACTACGTGCAGATCCTCACCGACATGGCGACCCGCCTGGGACCGGGGCTCGGGTGGCACCCCGGCGGCACGGTCAGTTCCTAGCTGTAGCCGGCCGCACGCCTCACTCGGCCCCGTCGGCGGTCGCCGCCTCGACGAGCAGGTCGACGGCCCGGGGCCCGGCCTGGGCCAGGAACAGCGACGGCTCCACCAGCTCCAGCTCCAGGACCACCGGGCTCCCCTCGTCGTCGTGCACCAGGTCGACTCGGGCGTAGGTGGGCGTCCCGAACCGGGACGCCACCACCTCCATCGCCGCATGCGCCACCTCCAGCTGCGTCTGGTCGGGCTGATGCTCCGCGAGGGTCTCCGGTGCGAACAGCTCGTCGATCACACCCGCCCGGGGCAGGGCTACGCGCTTGCTGGCCGCGTGGCTGTAGCGCCCTCCGAAGAACAACAGCGGCCACTCGCCGTCGACCGCCACCGACGCCAGCAGCGGCTGCACGAGCACCGAGCGGTCCTGGGCGAGCAGCCGGTGCACGTGGGCGCGCGCCTGGTCGCGCTGCTCGGGGCCGTACGACGCGGCGTCCCGGCTGCCGGCACCCACCGCAGGCTTCACCACCACCTCGCCGTCGGGGAGCACCGGCTGGGCTCCTGGCTCGACGAACATCGTCGGTGTGACCGGGACGCCGGCGGCCGCCAGCTCGGCCAGGTAGTGCTTGTCCAGGCTCCACCGCACCATCTGCGCCGGGTTGCGCAGGTCGGTGACGCGGTCCACGGTCGCCAGCCAGGCCAGGAACTCCCCGAGCCGCTCCGCGTAGTCCCAGGCCGAGCGCAGCAGCACCCGGTCGTAGGACGCCCAGTCCGCGGTGCGGTCGTCCCAGTCGACCACCTCGACGGTGACGCCCGCGGACCGTAGCGCCTCGACGGCCGGCGGCTCGTCGTCGTCGGTGCCGCGAGCCGACGCGGTCGTGACCCAGGCGAGCCGCTGGATCATGGCCGCCTGCCGGAGGTCGACGCCCCGGCGGCCCGACCGGCGCTGCATCGACGATCTGAGCTGGTCATCGGGGCACCGTCCTGGGTCACCCGCCGCATGCTACGCACGCCGGGCCGGGACCCGCTGACCCACCACAACAGGTCACGGTGACCGGTGTCGACACCGGCTCGGCGGATCCTGCCACCACAACGGGTCACCGTGACCGATCCGTGTCGGTGGCCGCGCCTCCGTCGGCGTCCGTGACGGTCACCGCGACCGACCCGGCGTCCGTGACTGCCTGGTCCAGCACCGCACGCCGCGGGTCGGGAACGGCCAACCAGGGCTCCACCCGCAGCAGCGAGATGCCTCGCAGCCGTGGGTCCTCGAGGACCTGCTCCACCGCCCGGCGGTCGCCGCCGCACACCAGCGCGGCCAGGTCCGTGCCGAGGATGCGCGTGGCGTGGTCGGCGGCGGCCTGGTAGGCCTGGCGCGCCTGGTTGTCCCGTCGCCGGGCGAACCGCTGCTGGCTCTGGCCACCGGCCTTGGTGCGGCCCTGCACGTGCCGCTGCCCGGTCTTGGACTCCGCGACCCGGCCGTCCACGACGGCGGCGACGGCGAAGCCGCCCTTGCGCACCAGCAGGACGCCCCACCGGCGAGGCGTCGCCGCCGCTGCGGTCAGCGCGGAGGGGTCGGCGGGTCCGGCGTACGACGCGCCGAACGGAAGCCGCGCGACCGCCGTCGAACCGTCCGCTGCGGCGGCGTGCAGGCCGCCGTCCCGCACGGACAAGGAGGTCGTGCCGTGCCGCTCGGAGAAGTTGGCGAACCAGCGGGTCACGCGCTCGCGGGGCACCAGCACCGTCCGCGGGCCGGTCACGGGGGCAGGCTCAGACGTTGAAGCCGAGGGCGCGCAGCATGTCGCGGCCCTCGTCGGTGATCTTGTCCGGGCCCCACGGCGGCATCCAGACCCAGTTGATGGTGACGTCGTTGACCAGGCCCTCGAGCGCCTGGTTGGTCTGGTCGGTGATCACGTCGGTCAGCGGGCACGCCGCCGAGGTCAGCGTCATGTCGAGCACGACGTTGCTGCCCTCGTCGAGGTGCACGTCGTAGACCAGGCCGAGGTCCACGACGTTGATCCCGAGCTCGGGGTCCACCACGTCCTTCATGGCCTCGGTGACCTCGTCCTCGGTGACCGTCAGCGTCGAGCCGGCGGGCGTGGTGTCGACCTGCGGCAGGTCGCTGTGGTCGGGGGTGTGCGGCGTGGTCATGGGGTCTCCTCGGCGGTGGGGCGGTCGACGACCTGGGACGTGGCGTCCTTCCAGGCCATCCAGGACAGCAGCGCGCACTTCACGCGCGCGGGGAACTTCGCGACGCCGGCGAAGGCGATGGCGTCCTCGAGCACGTCCTCGTCCGGCTCGACGCCTCCCCTGCCCTGCATCAGGGTCAGGAAGCTCTCGTGCACGGCGAGCGCCTCGCCGACCGGCTTGCCGATGACCAGGTCGGTCATCACCGAGGCGGCGGCCTGGCTGATCGAGCAGCCCTCCGCGTCGTACGACACGTCGGAGACCACGGCGTCGGAGCCGGTGCCGGACAGGTGCACACGCAGGGTCACCTCGTCGCCGCAGGTCGGGTTGACGTGGTGCACCTCGGCCTCGAAGGGGTCGCGGAGCCCTGCGTGGTGCGGGTTCTTGTAGTGGTCCAGGATGATCTCCTGGTAGAGCGAGTCCAGGTCCATCTAGGCCACCTTGAAGTACTTCTTGGTGTGCTCCAGCCCGTCGACCAGGGCGTCGATCTCGGCCGGCGTGGTGTAGAGGTACGACGACATCCGTGTCGAGCTCTGCACCCGGAACCGCTTGTGCGCGGGCTTGGCGCAGTGGTGCCCGGCGCGCACCGCGATCCCGCGGCTGTCGAGCACCTGGCTGACGTCGTGCGGGTGCAGGCCGTCGATCTCGAACGAGATCGCGCCGCCGCGGTCCGCCGCCTCCAGCGGCCCCAGCACCCGCAGGCCCTTGATGGAGGCGAGCCCGTCGAGCGCGTAGCCGGTGATCGCCTCCTCGTGCGCGCGCACGTTGCGCATGCCGATGGCGGCGAGGTAGTCGACCGCTGCGCCCAGCCCCACAGCCTCGACGATCGGGGGGGTGCCGGCCTCGAACCGGTGCGGGATCCCGGCGTACGTCGAGCGCTCCATCGCCACGGTGGCGATCATCTCGCCGCCGCCGAGGAACGGAGGCAGCTGTTCGAGAACCGCTCGCCGACCCCAGAGCACCCCGATGCCGGTGGGCCCGGTGACCTTGTGGCCGGTGAACACCAGGAAGTCGGGCCGCGAGGCGTCGTCCATCGACGCGAGGTCGACGGGCAGCTGGGGCACCGCCTGAGCGGCGTCCACGAGCACGAGCGCGCCGACCTCGTGCGCTCGTCGGGTGATCTCGGCCACCGGGTTGACGGTGCCGAGCATGTTGGAGACCCAGGTGAGCGACACCACCTTGGTGCGCTCGGTGATCAGGTCGTCGATGTCCGACAGGTCGAGCCGGCCGTCGTCGGTCAGGCCGAACCAGCGCAGGGTCGCGCCGGTGCGCTGGGTGAGCAGCTGCCACGGGACGATGTTGGAGTGGTGCTCCATCTCGGTGATGAGCACCTCGTCGCCCTCGCCGACCTGCAGCGGTCCGCGGGCCCAGGCCAGGGTGTTCGCCACCAGGTTGATCGCCTCCGAGGCGTTCTTGGTGAACAGCACCTCGTCGCGGGACGGCGCGTTCAGGAACGCCGCGACCTTGTCCCGGCCGCCCTCGAAGCCTGCCGTCGACTCGGCGCCGAGCTGGTGCATGGCGCGGGCCACGTTGGCGTTGTGCCGCTCGAGGTGGTCCACCATCGCGTCGATGACGACCTGCGGCTTCTGGGAGGTGTTCGCGCTGTCCAGGTACACCAGCGGGTGCCCGTCCGCGAGCGTCCGCGACAGGATCGGGAAGTCGGCCCGGATCAGGTCGAGTCCGTCCAGCAGCCCGTGCACGGGCCTCTGCAGCGACGCGGTGTCGGCGGTCATGACGGGTCTCCTCTCCTGGGTCCGGTCGAGCTTGTCGAGGGCATGCGCTCAGGCCGTCGTCGGGGTGAAGCGGTCGTAGCCCTCGGCCTCGAGCCGGTCGGCCAGCTCCGGGCCGCCCTCCTCGGCGATCCGGCCGTTGACGAACACGTGCACGAAGTCGGGGGTGATGTAGCGCAGGATGCGGGTGTAGTGGGTGATCAGCAGCACGCCGCGGTCGCCGTTGGCCCGAAACCGGTTCACCCCTTCGGACACCACCTTCAACGCGTCGATGTCGAGGCCCGAGTCGGTCTCGTCGAGCACCGCGACCGCCGGGTCGAGGAGCTCGAGCTGGAGGATCTCGTGCCGCTTCTTCTCGCCACCGGAGAAGCCCTCGTTCACGGAGCGGCTGGCGAAGGCCGGATCCATCTTCATCGCGCCCATCGCGGTGTTGACGTCCTTCACCCAGGTCCGCAGCTTGGGCGCCTCGCCGTCGATGGCTGTCTTCGCGGTCCGCAGGAAGTTCGACACCGACACGCCGGGGACCTCGACGGGGTACTGCATCGCCAGGAACAGCCCCGCGCGGGCGCGCTCGTCGACGCTCATCGCCAGCACGTCGACCCCGTCGAGGGTGACGCTGCCGCCGGTGACGGTGTACTTCGGGTGGCCGGCGATCGAGTAGGCCAGCGTGGACTTGCCCGAGCCGTTCGGGCCCATGATCGCGTGCGTCTCCCCCGGCCTGATGACCAGGTCGACGCCCTTGAGGATCTCCTTGGGGCCACCGCCCTGGTCACCGGTGTCGACGGTGACGTGCAGGTCGCGGATGTCCAGCGTTGCCATCAGTGTGTTCCTCGTCCTTCGGTTGATCTCGGTGGAAGTCAGTCGGTCGTGTTGAGCGGAGTGTCGGCGTCCACCAGGACGTCGTCCCCGTCGATGCGGACGGCGTACACGGGGACCGGCTCGGTGGCCGGCGGGCCGCTCGGCTTGCCGGTGCGCAGGTCGAAGCGGGAACCGTGCAGCCAGCACTCGATCTCGCATCCGTCCACGTCGCCCTCGGACAGCGGGATGGTGGCGTGCGAGCACTCGTCGTCGACCGCGTACCAGTCGTCCCCGTCGCGGACGACGGCGACCCGGTCGGTGTCCGCAGCCTGCACGTCGACGGCCAGGGCGGTGCCCGGCTTCACGTCGGCGACGCTGCAGACGCGCGCGAACGTCATGCGCCCGCCTCGGTCGCGACCGGCAGCCCGACGGTCTTCTGCAGCTCCCCCTCGACGGTTGCGAGCAGCTGCTGCTCGATCTGCGGCACCCCGATCCTGCGGATGATGTCGGCGAAGAAGCCGTGCACGACCAGCCGGCGGGCCTCCTCCTCACGGATGCCGCGCGACTGCAGGTAGAACAGCTGCGCGTCGTCGAACCTTCCCGTGGTGGATGCGTGTCCCGCGCCCTCGATCTCGCCCGTCTCGATCTCGAGGTTCGGCACCGAGTCGGCCCGGCAGCCGTCGGTGAGCACCAGGTTGCGGTTCGACTCGTAGGTCTCGATGCCCTCGGCGACCTTGCGGATCAGCACGTCGCCCACCCACACCGAGTGTGCGCCCTGGCCCTGCAGCGCGCCCTTGTAGTCGACGTTGCTGCGGGTGCGCGGCTCGTTGTGGTCCACCAGCAACCGGTGCTCGAGGTGCTGTCCGGCGTCGGCGAAGTACAGACCGAGCAGCTCGGCCTCGCCACCAGGTCCGTCGTACCGGACGTTGGTGGTCAGTCGAACCACGTCGCCGCCGAAGGAGATGTTGACGTGCCGGAACGTCGCCGCGCGGCCGATCCTGGCCTCGTGCTGCCCGACGTGCACCGCGTCGTCGTCCCAGTCCTGCACGGAGATGACCGAGACGTTCGCGCCGTCGCCGACGATCACCTCGAGGTTGCCGGCGTGCACGCCGGACCCGCGGTGCTCGAGCACGAAGGTGACGTTCGCGTGCGTGCCGACCTCGAGCACGTGATGGGCGTTGCTGCGCATGCCGGCCCGGCCCTGCACGACCACGTGCACCGGGTCCCCGAGCTCGGTGTCCGCAGGCACCCTCACGTGCAGCCCCTCAGCGGTGTTCCGTGACGCGACCGCGGCCGCCCGGTCCCCCGGCACCAGGCCGGTCCCCCGCGGCGCCACCCCGGGGGCCAGCGTGCCGACGGCGATGCCGTCGACGGCCCGCACCTCGTACGTCGCGGCAGGGCCCTCGTCGTCGCGCTCGGTCGCCACGTCGTCGAGCGCCCCCTGCAGCCGCTTGATCGGCGTGAACCGCCACACCTCCTCGCGCCCCGTGGGCGCCGGGTGGTCGGCCAGGTCGAACGACGCCACCGCGTGCAGATGGCTCGCGATCCCCTCGGTCGTCTCCACAGCCCCCACCACAGCGGGCCTCTCCGTCACAGTCACTTCGTCACTTCCCACAACAGTCATCAGTCACTTCGGTGCTTAGTCAGTCCGCCGCCACCCGTTTACGCCGTCTTGACCGGCCCGGGTCCGGGGCCCTGGCCGCTGAGCGGCCGGAGCGGGGCGGCACCGGCGGGGCTGTGGCCCGGGCATGGCGGGCGAGCGAGGAACGAGCGAGCGGGTGTCCCCGCCGATGCCGCGCCGCGCAGGCCGCCGGCCCGAACCCGGGACGGCGTCAGCCGACCGCCCCCTCCATCTGCAGCTCGATCAGCCGATTCAGCTCCAGCGCGTACTCCATCGGCAGCTCCTTGGCGATCGGCTCGACGAACCCGCGCACGATCATCGCCATCGCCTCGTCCTCCACCATGGCCCGGCGCATCAGGTAGAAGAGCTGGTCGTCGGAGACCTTCGACACGGTCGCCACGTGCGCCATCGACACGTCGTCCTCGCGGACGTCGACGTACGGGTAGGTGTCCGAGCGGCTGACCTGGTCGACGAGCAGGGCGTCGCACTTGACGATGCTCGCGGAGTGGTGCGCGCCCTCGTTGACCTGCACCAGGCCGCGGTACGACGTGCGCCCGCCGCCACGGGCCACCGACTTGGAGATGATCGAGCTCGACGTGTGCGGCGCCGCGTGCACCATCTTCGCGCCGGCGTCCTGGTGCTGGCCATCGCCGGCGACCGCGATCGACAGCGT
>DASQDP010000058.1:0-100193 GCA_035634095.1 Nocardioidaceae bacterium
CGCGACGGGGTCGCGCTGGGCTGGGACGCGCTGCAGCCCCCCGCGGACCCGTGAGCGTCCGAAGGCCGCGGGTGGTCACGGACCTCGAGCCCGCCCGCACCGATCAGCGAGCAGACGGTAGCGGACTTCCGGTGTGGGCGGGGCGCAGTCAGGAGGTGTCGGCCTCGGCGGCGCGCACGGCGTCGGCCAGCCCGCGGACAGCCTCGCGGAGCGCCTGCTCCGCGTCCACACCCTCCGTGCGTGCCCGGACCACCAGCTCCAACAAGCGGTCCCCCAGACCGACGGCGGGATCGCCTCCCGAGCCCCTCACGTTGTCGGGTGTGACCCCGACCCGCGCGGCCCGACCGACGACCTTGTCGGCCAGGGCGAGCGCGGGCAGGCCGGTCGGCACCCCCTCGAGCACGGAGGCCCGACCCTTCTCGGCGGCTTTGAGGCTCTCCCAGTTCTGCTCCACCTCGGCGACGTCGGCCACGTCCACGCCCGCGAACACGTGCGGGTGCCGCCGCACCAGCTTGTCGACGATCCCGCCGGCGACGTCGTCGATGGTGAACCCGCCGAGCTCGGGGGCGACCTCGGAGGCGATCCGGGCGTGGAAGTAGACCTGCAGGAGCAGGTCACCGAGCTCCTCCCGCAGGTGCACGGAGTCGCCCGACTCGAGCGCCTCCAGCGTCTCGTAGGTCTCCTCCAGCAGATACCTCGCCAGCGACCGGTGCGTCTGCTCCCGATCCCACGGGCACTCGGTCCGCAGCCGGTCCATCACCGTCACCAGGTCCAGCAGGCGCGCGCCCGGCACGTCGTACGACGCGTGCAGCACGTGCACCAGCGGCGAGCCCGCCAGCACCGCGAGAAGGCTCTCCAGCTCGTCCGCGCCGGCCAGCCACACCACGTGGTCCGCCGACGCCAGGCCGAGCAGCACCTCTGTCGAGGGCGGCACCGCCTCGACCCGGTGACCCGCCTCCACCACGGCGCGAGCCAGCGGAGCCTC
Organism: Nocardioidaceae bacterium; assembly: GCA_035634095.1. GTDB lineage: Bacteria > Actinomycetota > Actinomycetes > Propionibacteriales > Nocardioidaceae > Nocardioides_B. The sequence continues at coordinate 986 of DASQDP010000058.1, forward strand.
GAGGCTGGACGCGAGCCGCCGGTCGGCCGAGGAGACGGCCGACCACGCGGACCACGACATCAGCCCCGGCGCGACGCGCGGGCTGGTGACGAGCAGCGTCAGCGACACTTCTGGCTGGCCGGCAGCGCGGTGACCCACTCCGAGGCCGGCTGCTCCTCGGCGCCGGCGGCCGCAGGGGACGACACCGGGACCGACAGCGAGCCGCTCTGCGGGCGCAGGGCGCCTGCGGAGAACCGGCCGTAGCGGGGGTCCACGGTCACGTCGACGTCGTTCGTCCTCGCCCACGCGTCCCGCAGCCGGGTGCCCTCCGTCAGGGACTGCTGCTCCGTGGGGTTCCGGGTGCCGCGCTGCAGCAACCGTGCCCGGCCCGCCGCGATCAGCGTGAGCTGACCCTCGGCGAAGGTGCGCAGGGTGTCTTCGAACGCCTCCCGACGCGACGCCGGCAGCTGGTCGATGCTGGCCCGGTTGGCCGCCACCGCCGCCGAGACCTGTGCCGCGTCGACCTCCACCCCGGTGGCCTGGCCGTACTGCAGGGACAGCGCCGAGCTCACCAGCACACCGAGAGCGCCCTGGCGGGCGGTCCGCGCCGGGACGTCCTGCGCAGGCGCCTCGCCGCCCACCGACTGGGCTGAGCAGAGCGCCAGCGCCACCTCGTCGACCTGTGCCGTGCGGATCGACTCCGAGCCGATCACGGCCGCGTCACCCGGGTGGCCGCCGCAACCGGACAGCACCATCGTGGCGGCAGCAGCCGCCAGCGCCCCTCGGGTCCGGGAACGGGTCACGACGGCTCTCTCCTCACTGTGGCTCACCTGTGCGCGGCCTCCGCCGCCCTCTACCGATGCGCGGCCTCCGCCGCGCGGTCCACCACCGTGTCGAGGACCTCTCGCGCCCACGTCAGCAGCTCCTCATCGCGGATCGGGCGGCCACCGACGACGGCCGTCGTCGGCCGAGGAACCAGAATGGTACGCAGACCCGCCTTCACGATGCTCTTCGGGTGCAGCCGGTTCAGCCGCAACACGCCGGACTCCGGCAGCTCGACCGGCGCGAACCGGACGTACTTGCCCTGCGCCGTCACGTCGGTCAGGCCCGCCTGCCGGGCGCGGGCGCGGAACCGCGCCACCTCCAGCAGGCTCACCACCGGCGGGGGCGGCTGACCGTAGCGGTCCACGAGCTCCTCGCGGATCAGCTCGACGTCCCTGTCGGCACGCACTTCGGCCAGGCGCTTGTACATCTCCAGCCGCAGCCGCTCGCTCTGCACGTAGTCGTGCGGCAGGTGCGCGTCGATCGGCAGCTCGATCTTCATCTCCGCCTGCCCGTCCGGCCCCGCAGCGGTGTCGCCGCGGAACTCGCTGACCGCCTCCCCGACCAGACGCACGTAGAGGTCGAACCCGACGTCCGCGATGTGCCCGGACTGCTCGCCGCCGAGCAGGTTGCCAGCCCCCCGGATCTCCAGGTCCTTCATGGCGATCGCCATCCCGCCACCGAGGTCGGAGTGCTGCGCCAAGGTGGCCAGCCGCTCGTGCGCGGTCTCGGTCATCGGCTTGTCGGGCGGGTAGAGGAAGTACGCGTACGCCCGCTCACGACCACGGCCCACCCGGCCCCGCAGCTGGTGCAGCTGGGAGAGCCCCAGGGTGTCCGCGCGCTCGATGACCATCGTGTTGGCGTTGGACACGTCCAGCCCCGACTCCACGATCGTGGTGCACACCAGCACGTCGAAGCGCTTCTCCCAAAAGTCCAGCATCACCTGCTCCAGCTGGTGCTCCCCCATCTGTCCGTGCGCGACCCCCACCCGCGCCTCCGGGACCAGCTCACGGATCTTCGCCGCCGCCCTGTCGATGGACTGCACCCGGTTGTGGATGAAGAACACCTGACCCTCGCGCAGCAGCTCACGTCTGATCGCCGCGATCACCTGCCGGTCCTCGTAGGCGCCCACGTAGGTCAGCACCGGGTGCCGCTCCTCCGGCGGGGTGGTGATCGTCGACATCTCGCGGATCCCGGTGATCGCCATCTCCAACGTGCGCGGGATCGGGGTCGCCGACATGGACAGCACGTCGACACTCGTGCGCAGCCGCTTCATCTGCTCCTTGTGCTCGACCCCGAAGCGCTGCTCCTCGTCCACGACGATGAGGCCGAGGTTCTTCATGCGGATGTCCGGGTTCAGCAGCCGGTGCGTGCCGATCACGATGTCGACGGTGCCCTCGCGCAGACCCTCGACGACCACCGCGGCCTCCTTGTCGGTCTGGAAGCGCGACAACCCCTTCAGGACCACCGGGAAGCCCGCCATCCGCTCGCTGAACGTGGAGAAGTGCTGCTGCACCAGCAGCGTGGTGGGCACCAGGACCGCGACCTGCTTGCCGTCCTGGACGGCCTTGAAGGCGGCTCGTACGGCGATCTCCGTCTTGCCGTACCCCACGTCGCCGCACACCAGCCGGTCCATCGGCACCAGTTGCTCCATGTCCCGCTTGACCTCGTCGACGGTGCTGAGCTGGTCGGGCGTCTCCACGAACGGGAACGCGTCCTCCAGCTCGCGCTGCCAGGGCGAGTCCGGGCCGAAGGCGTGACCCTTGGTGGCCTGGCGCGCGGCGTACAGCTTGATCAGCTCGGCCGCGATCTGCTTGACCGCCTTGCGCGCACGGCCCTTGCGCTTGGCCCAGTCCGCACCACCGAGGCGGTCCAGCGACGGCTGCTCACCGCCCACGTAGCGGGTCACCTGGTCCAGCGCGTCGGTGGGCACGTAGAGCCGGTCCGCGGGTTGGTTGCGCTTGGAGGAGCCGTACTCCAGCACGAGGTACTCCCGTGTCGCGCCCTGCACCTCGCGCTGCTTCATCTCGATGTAGCGGCCCACACCGTGCTGCTCGTGCACGACGAAGTCACCCGGCTTGAGCTCGAGCGGGTCGATCTGCTTCTTGCGCCGGGTCGGCATCGAGCGCATGTCCTTGGTGGAGGACCGCTGGCCGGTCAGGTCGTCGCCGGTCAGGACCGCCAGGCACAGCGACTCGGAGACGAATCCGTGCTCGAGCGTCGCGGTGGTCACGTGGACCAGGCCCCGCTCCGGCTCGGCGTCCAGCGACTCGGTCAGTCGGGCCGGCACGTCGTGCTCGGAGAGCACCTCGACCATGCGCTGCGCGGGACCGTGCCCCTCGTGAAGCAGCACGACCCGACTGTCGCTGCGCACCCATGAGCGGATGTCCTCGATGGCACGCTCGAGGTCGCCTCGATATTCCTGGACCGGGCGGACGTCGAGCACCCGCGACTCCACGGCGCCCACCTCGACGTCCACCCCGGACGACACGACCTCGCCCAGCGAGTCACGCAGCGGCGACCCCTCCACGACCCCGTCGGCGTCGGGGTCCAGACCGAACGGGGACACGCTCCACCAGGCCTTGCCGCGGCTCAGGGTCAGGGCCCGGACCTCGGCCAGTGAGCGGTACGAGGCGGCACCCAGGTCGATCGGCGCCCGCCCCCCGCCCGCGGCAGCCGCCCAGGAGGCCTCGAGGAACTCCTCGCTGGTGGCGACCAGGTCGTGTGCCCGGCTGCGCGCGCGCTCGGGGTCCAGCACCAGCACGTGCGTCTGCTCGGGCAGCAGGTCGACCAGCATCTCCATGTCGTCGGTGAGCACCGGAGCCAGCGACTCCATGCCCTCCACGGCGTGACCGTCGGCGAGCTTCTCGAAGATCTCGGCCAGCTGCGGATGCGCCTCACCCAGTGCCTTGGCGCGGGCGCGGACCTCCTCGGTGAGCAGCAGCTCGCGGCACGGCGGCGCCCACAGCCGGGTGGCCGGCGCCAGGGTGCGCTGGTCGGCGACCGCGAAGGAACGGATCTCCTCGATCTCGTCGCCCCAGAACTCCACACGCAGCGGATGCTCCTCGGTCGGCGGGAAGACGTCGACGATCCCGCCCCTGACTGCGAACTCCCCGCGTTTCTCCACCAGGTCGACGCGGGTGTACGCGGCGCCGGCGAGGCGTCGTACGACGTCGTCGAGCTCTGCCTCGTCCCCGACGGCGAGCTCGACCGGCTCGAGATCGGCGAGCCCACGCACCTGCGGCTGCAGCACCGAGCGCACCGGCGCCACCACCACCCGCAGCGGCCCGTTGGAGGGGTCGGTGCCGGGATGGCGAAGCCTGCGGAGCACCGCGAGCCGGCGCCCGACCGTGTCGCTGCGCGGGGAGAGCCGCTCGTGCGGCAGGGTCTCCCACGCCGGGTAGTAGGCCACCAGGGACGGGTCCATCAGCCCCTGCAGGGCGCCGACGAGGTGCTCGGCCTCGCGAGCCGTCGCTGCGACCGCCAGGACGGTGCGGCCGGCGTCCACCAGACCGGTGACCACGAAGGGACGCAGCGCTGCAGGAGCCGTGAGGTCGAGTGTCGGCACCGCGCCGCCCCGGGCGTCGCCGACGGCCCTGGAGAGGGTCGCGTCCTGGAGCACCAGGTCCGCCAGGCCACGCACACCCACGAGAAGCATCTCCCTGCCACGATTCTCACGCCGGACAACACGCTCGCCCCCTCGCGACCGCGGGCACAGGGTCTCGAGGGGGTGACGCCGAGTCTACGAGGGGGTCCTGACCGTCAGGGGGTGGAGGCCGCGGTCTGCGCCGCCACCTCCGCCTCGCTGCGCAGGATGCAGAACTCGTTGCCCTCCGGGTCGGCGAGCAGGACCCAGCCGCCGCCGTCCTCACGGCGATGGTCGGCGACCTGGGTGGCACCGAGCGCAACTGCCCGCTCGACCTCGACCTCGCGGGTCGCCCCGTCGGCGGGACGGAGGTCGAAGTGCAGCCGGTTCTTGACCCGCTTGCGCTCCGGGACCTCGACGAAGAGGACCGAGTGGCCGGTGACGGGCGAGAGGATCATGCACTCCTCGTGACCGGGCTCGTTCGGGTCGTCCTCGACGTCGACGTACCCGAGGACCTGCTTCCACCACTCGGACAGGGTGAAGGCGTCGGCGCAGTCGACGGTGGTGTGGGAGACGAAGGAGGTCATGCCAGCAGTCTCGCGCCGCGGTCCACTAGGTTTCTCGCCATGGCAGCCAAGGCCCCGTCTGTCGAGGTGGAGGTCGACGACCGGGTGGTCCGGATCAGCAACCCGGACCGGGTGTACTTCCCCGCCCGCGGCGAGACCAAGCTGGACCTCGTCGAGTACTACCTCTCTGTCGGCGACGGCATCGTGAACGCGCTGCGCGAGCGACCGTGCATGCTGCACCGCTTCCCCACCGGCGTCACCGGGGAGAAGGTGCACCAGAAGCGGCTGCCCTCGGGCGCCCCGCCGTGGATGGACACCGTCCGGCTGCACTTCCCCCGGTGGAACCGCACGGCCGACGAGCTCTGCGTCACCGAGATCGCGCAGGTGGTGTGGGCGGTGCAGATGTCCACCGTGGAGTTCCATCCGTGGAACAGCCGCCGTGCCGACACCGAGGCGCCCGACGAGTGGCGCATCGACCTCGACCCCGGCGAGCAGTGCGGCTTCGACACGGTCCGCCGGGTCGCGCACGTGGCCCACGAGGTGCTCGACGAGCTCGGGGCCACCGGGTTCCCCAAGACCTCCGGCGGGTCCGGCCTCCACGTCTACGTCCGGATCCGCCCCGAGCGCGGCTTCGGCGACGTACGACGGGCAGCGCTCGCCTTTGCACGTGAGGTGGAGCGGCGCAGCCCGGAGGTGACGACCACGTGGTGGCGCAAGGACCGCGACCCCACGCAGGTCTTCGTCGACTACAACCAGAACGCCCGCGACCACACCATCGCCGCGGCGTACTCCGTGCGCGGCAACCCCGAGGCGACCGTCTCGACGCCGATCAGGTGGGAAGAGGTGGACGACGTGCAGCCGCGCGAGTGCACGATCGCGACCGTGCCGCGGCGCTTCGCCGAGGTCGGCGACCTGCACGCCGGGATCGACGAGTCGGTCTTCGACATCGCCCCGCTGCTCGAATGGGCCGCCCGCGACGAACGCGAGGGTCAGGAGACGCCGGACCTGCCGGCACCGTCAGCCGAGGGCAGCTGAGGCACGTCGACGCCGTGCCGGGCGAGGTGGTCGTGCAGGACCGAGAGGTCCTCGCGGTAGGACCACACCTCGGCCCGCATCCCCACCGACCGCGCGGAGTCCACGTTGTCTGGCCGGTCGTCGAGGAACAGCATCTCGTCCGCGGCGATCCCCAACGCATCGACGATGAACCGGAAGTAGTCCGGGTCGGGCTTCGCGACCCCCATCTCGTAGGAGTAGAACGCGCCGTCGAACAGCTCGGCGTACCCCATCTCGTCGCGCATGTGCACGCCCCGGTGCTCGGCCTGGTTCGTGGCGAGGTAGCAGCGCAGGCCCGCCTCGCGCAGGGCGCGGAGCAGGTCGTGGGTGGCGGCGACCGGCTCGATGCTCAGCCAGCCTCGCAGGACCTGGTCGTACGAGTCCGCGATCCCCCACCTCTCCAGCAGGCCCGGGAGCACGTCGAGCCAGCTGGCCTCGCCGGCGAGGGCCGGCCGTTCGGCCCAGTACGCCTCCTCGAGGAAGCCCTCCACGTCCTCGACCCGACCCTCCACCGCGGGCCGCATGGACTCCTCGCCGTCAGCGACAGAGACCCGCTGCAGCACCCCGTCGGCGTCCCACAGAACGGCCGTCACGGCCCGACCGTCCCCCGGCTCGCTGATCACCCCGTCGGCCGGGCGCCGGTTCGGCTGACGTAGTCGAGTATGGACCCGGCCAGCTCGCGACGGCACACCACGAGGTCCGGCAGCAGCACGTCGGCCTGGTTGTAGAGCAGCGGCGAGCCGTCGATCCGGGACGTGTGCAGGCCCGCCGCGCGGGCCACCGCGACGGGCGCAGCGGAGTCCCACTCGTACTGTCCGCCCGCGTGCACGTAGGCGTCCGTGACATCGCGGACCACCGAGATCACCTTGGCGCCCGCCGAGCCCATCGGCACCAGGTCGGCGCCGATCGCCTCGGCCAGCCCTTCGACGAAGGCCGGCGGCCGGGTGCGGCTCACGGCGATGCGAGGGCGGTCGGCGCTCCGCGGGGGAACGACCGGCGGGCTCCCGGTGTCGAAGGTGGTGGCGATCCCGGGCTGCGCGACCGCGCCCGCCACCAGCTCACCGTCCTCCCACAGCGCCACGTGCACGGCCCAGTCGTCGCGCGGGGGCTCGGAGAACTCGCGGGTCCCGTCGAGCGGGTCGACGATCCAGACCCGGCTGGCGGTCAGCCGCTCGGCGTTCTCGATGCTGTCGACGCTCTCCTCCGACATCACGGCGTCCCCGGGCCGGTGCCGTGCGCACAACTCCATCAGGAGCTCGTGCGCCGCCCGGTCCCCGGCGCTCTTGAGCTCCTTGCCGACCAGACCCTGGGAGCGGACCTCGGTGAGCAGCGCACCCGCCGCGGTGGCCGCCCAGGCGGCGAAGGCGTGGTCGACGTGGACGTCAGCGGGCGGCGTGGGGAGGGCGGTCACGAGCGCCAGTTTCGCACGCGGTGACGGGCGACCGACCCGGTGCCGCCGGGTGCCCCCGGCGGACCGCGCCGTTGCGGCTCCCTGTCAAGAGCCACAAGGTAAAGAACGGACAGTTGGGCTTCATGTAATCCACAAATCGGACGAAAACCTCTCTGCCACATCGTTGCGGTCCCCCGGCCGCCACCACAGAAAGCAGACATGATGATCAACCCCCGCCGCCCAGCCGGGAGTGGTCGGACCCCCGTCCTGACCACCCTGGCCATGGCGTCCCTCGCGTTGGCCGTGAGCGGCCCTGTCCTGACCCAGCAGGCCTCGGCTGCCGCCGTGGACGCCCGCAGCAACCAGGTTCTTGGGAGGAACCTGGTCGCCAACGGTGGCTTCGAGAACGGCACGCTCAACTGGCGGGCCGCCAGCGAGGACACCTCGCTCCAGATCAAGAGGAACAGCCGCCGGGGCGCTCGGTTCGCCAGGGTGACCACGACGAAGCCGTCCGGCGCGACGCTGCGGACGCGTCGCGACGTGGTCTCCGCGACCGCCAAGGGATCGACGTACCTGGTCTCTGCGCACATCCGGACCAACCGTCCGGCCGTCAGAGGCGTTCTGCGGGCGCTGGAGACCAAGGGCGCACGCACCGAGGTCACCCGTCGCTACTTCTCCCTCACCTCCCGGAACTGGACGAGGGTCTCCTTCGCGGTCACCACTGCCACGACCGGAGGCGAGCTGAACGCCGACGTGAGCGCGTTCAGGCTCCCGAGGGGCACCTTCCTCGACGTGGACAACGTCCGGCTTGCCAGGCGGTGGAGCGCGAGCTCCCGTACCTCGACCACTCCGTCGCCCACGACGGTCCCGGTCTCCACGCCGACCACGACCCCCACCACGACGTCGACCGCCACCCCGACCGGGTGGAAGCCGCAGTACTCCACCAGCTTCAGCTCGCTGAGCGGCTGGACGGTCTTCGACGGCCAGACCCAGAGCAACGACAACTCCGTCAACGTGGCGAAGAACGTGACCGCCGGTGCCGGCGGCCTGACCATCACGGGCAAGCGCGAGCCCGGCTACGCCAAGCCGTTCACGACCGGTGAGATCGTCGGCCGCACCAGCGGCCTCGTCGTCCCGAACTACTTCCGCGCCGAGGTCACCGGAGTCTTCAAGGACGAGTCCGGCATCTGGCCGTGCCTCCTGTGGTTCCGGCCCCACTCCGGCGGGGACGGCTCCAACGGGGAGATCGACGTGATGGAGTGGATGGGGGGCATGTGGAGCGGCGCCCAGAAGCGGGTGGCGATCACCATGCACAACGAGTACGGCCCCACGCAGGACTCGATCAAGCGGCCGCTGACGTTGTCCGCGCACCCGTGGTACGACCCGAACGTCCCGCACACCTACACCGTCGAGAAGGTCCCCGGATCGATCACCGTGTGGGTGGACGGCCGCAAGATCTCGACCTTCACCGCGGCCGACAAGAGCTGGTGGAACCGGATCATGGAGTCCTCGACCCGCACCTGGTACCCGCGGATCACGCTGCAGATCGGTGCCGGCTCGACCACCAAGGTCGTCCCGAACCCGCTCTCCACCTGGCAGTCGACCACGATGGGGGTCACCTCGCTGAAGCTCTGGAGCCGGTCCTGAGCCAGGCGACGACGACGCACCCTCCCGGCGCCCGCCTTCCCCGATGGAGGGCGGGCGTCGCGCCGTGGAAACGCCACCCGTCCACACCCGGGGCCGATACGATGCCGCCGTTGCACGCAGCTGCTGGCTGAACTCGCGCGAGATGGGACGTCATGACCGACCCTGGTGACCGACTCGGAGCAGGCCAGCCCGACTTCGTGGTGATCGGCGCACAGAAGTCCGCCTCGACCTTCCTGCAGGACCAGCTGGCGCAGCATCCTCAGGTGGAGATCGCCGAGGGCGAGGTACGGGCGTTCGAGGACCCGTTCTACAGCCCGGAGGCCGTCGCATCGCTGCCCCGGCTGTTCTCCGGCGACGCCTCCGTGACCGCGCGAGGCATCAAGCGTCCCGACTACCTGGGCCGCCCCGAGGTCGCCCAGCGGCTTCGCCGGCACCTTCCCGACGCCCGGCTCTTCGCGGTGCTGCGGGAGCCGGTGGCCCGCGCGGTGTCGGCCTACTACCACCATGTGCGGCACGGGTTCGTTCCTCTGATGCCCCTCGACGACGCCTTCGAGGCGCTGCTGGCGGGCCGGCTCGTCGCGGACTACCCGCGGTCTGCGGAGATCCTCGACTACGGACGGTACGGCGCGCACCTGCGTCGCTACCTCGACCTCTTCCCCCGCGACCGGCTGATGGTCTTCGAGCAGAAGAGCCTGACCGCCGACCCGGCAGGATCCCTGCGCCGGGCCTTCGAGTTCCTCGACGTCGACCCGACCTTCACCCCGACGACCACCTCCCTGGTCTCCAACCGGGGCGTCTACGCACCGGTGCGGCTGCGCCTGCTGCGGACCAAGAACCGCTTCGTCTACGACTACACACCTACCTTGGACAGGCGCAGGCCCCGACGGCCCAGCCCGTTCGGGTGGGCCTACAACGCCTCGGTCGTGGCAGTGGACCGGCTGGTCCTCAGCCGGTTCGACTCGGGGAGACCCGCAGAGCTCTCCCGGCCGGTGCGAGCCCGGGTCTCCGCGTACTACGACGGCGACCGCGCCCTGCTGGCGGACCTCGTGGTCGACATGCCCGCCGCCGACGCGGCGTGGCTCTGAGAGCTCATCCCGCCCGGCGGCCGGCCGGCAGCAGCGCCAGCAGCTCGCCCATGTGCAGACGCCGGCGGTCCACGTAGCAGTAGGCGAGCACCAGCAACCCCGTCTGCACGGTCGCGGCCACCAGCGCCGGGCCCGTGTTGCCGAGCAGCAGCAGCATCAGCCCCGACGGGACGGCCGCGCAGACGCCCACCACAGACAGGATGCCCGCGATGCGCCCGAGGGCAGGGCGGATGCCGGTGAACCGGTAGACCTGGGCGACGGCGAGCATGGTGTCGAGCGCCATGCACGCGGCCCAGGTCAGCGCCGCCCCGACCAGCCCGATCTGTGGCAGCAGCAGCAGGTTGCCCGTCACGTTGGCGACGAACACGACGAGCTTGTTGACCGCGCCCCACCCGCTGCGCCCCGACATCAGCAGCAGCGACTGGATGTTGCCGCCGGCGAGCAGGCACAGCGCGCCCAGGCAGAGGACCACCATGGAGGGAACGCCCTCGCTGAAGTCGGGACCGAGCCAGCTCAGCACCGTCGGCGAGAAGAACGCCAACAGCACATAGACCGGTCCCCCGAACAGCAGGATCCAGCTCGCCGTGACGACGTAGAGCTGCTGCACCTCGCCGTGCCGACGTTCCGCCAGGTAGGCGCTGAACCTCGGCGCCACCACGATGCGCAGCGCCGTGAGGACGATGACCCCGGCGCCGACGAACCGGGAGGCCGCGCCGTAGATCCCCGCGGACGCGGAGCCGACGAGGATGCCGACGAGCACGACGTCGAACCAGATGATCGACTGCTCGAGGGCCGAGGACAGCGTGCGCGGCAGGGCGAACCCCAGCAGCCTGCGCTGCAGCGCCCAGGTGGGCAGCAGCCGCCCGTGCACCCCGAAGCCGCGTTCGAACCGGGACACCTGCCGGGCCAGCACCAGCAGGCTGACCAGCACGGCGGGCACCAAGGGGGCCACCCAGGCCAGAGCCGCCGCAAGCGCCGACCCCCCGAGCGCGGTCACCAGCCAGACGGCGAGCGGGCGGGAGCCGGGCACCGCGACGTTTCCCACCAGGTTGAACGGCAGGACGCCTCCGAAGCCACGGGTGGCGGCCAGTGCCACCAGCATCACCGAGCCCAACGGCAGCGCCCACGCCACCGCGTCGACCAGGTGCACCACCGCCGAGCGCGAGGATCCCTCGCCCTCGACCAGCGCGCTCACCGACCACCAGGCGGCGGCGCCGAGGACCCCGGCCGTGCCGGCGCTGAGGACCATGCCGGTGCAGGCCCCCCGCAGCAGCGCGGGTGACTCGGTCCTCAACCGAGGGACGATCCACACCGCGGTGGTGTCCATGCCCAGCCGCGCGACGCTGAGGCCGATCATGAAGGCGGCGATCACCTGCAGGACCACGCCGGACCCGGCCGCGCCGAGCTGCCGGGCCAGCACCAGGGCGAGCACGAACCCCATGGCGGTGCTGAACATCGACCCGGCGAGGGTCACCGCACCGCCTCGGGCCGTGCTGCGCAGCTCGGTGTCGACCGGCCCGGAGCCGGCCGCCGGCTCAGCCGCGCGCGAGGTGCCCCCCGAGCTCGAGTAGGTGCTGATGACGTGTCCCCTCAGGCCGCGCGGCGCCCGTCGACTCCCAGCAGCGCGGTCCGCGTGCCACCGGATTCTACGTTGGCCGACCGGCCGTGGGGACGAGACGGCGATCGTCGTTCCGCGCCCGCCGGGAGGAGCCGTTGCGTAGAATCGCCTGCGTTGCCACGAGGAGGGAGCCTGGGGTGACACTTCTGCGCGAGGACGCGACCAGGGCCTCGGGCACCCATCTGCGAGGCCCGCTCAGCCATCTCGTGGAGCAGCTGTGGGCGCCCGCGCTGGCCACCGGACGGGTTCGCCTCGACCTGGGCAGCCCGCCCCCGCCGGGCTGGCGCGAGGTGGAGAGCTACCTCGTGGTCCCGTCAGCCCACAGGGCCGCCCTGCTGCTCCCGCACCATCCACCGCACGCGACCGCCGGAGCCCTGCTGAACTACCGCGGCCTGCGACGCCCGGCCACCAACGCTCAACGGGGCTTGCTGGGCGCCGTTGCACAGACCGGTGTGCCGCTGCCGCTTCCCCGGCTGTCCCTCTCCACGCCGACGCCGAGCGATCCGGCTGACGACTCGTTGCTGCCCCTGGCCCACCTCGCCCGACGGCTCGGCCTCGATGAGGTCTATGCGTCGATCGGGATCCGCACGGGCGCGAACAGGAAGGCCACCCTGCAGCTCGTCGACGCGTCCGGTCGGCCTCGCGGGTTCGCCAAGCTGGCTTGGGATCCGGCCAGCAGCTCGGGAGTGCGACGGGAGCAGCGCGCGCTGACCGACCCGGCAGGCTCGGGGTCCGCGCGGGCGCCTCGGCTGCTGGCGAGCGGCGAGCTCAACGGATGGCCCTATCTCGTCACCGAGCCGCTGCCGTTGCGGTCACGCGGTGTGCGCGCCGGCGTGCCCGCTCCGTCGCCGCAGGAGCTGTTCGGCCTGTGCCCGCTGGCGCGGCGCTGCCGGATCGCCGACACGGGCCAGTTCCGCGCCCTCCGGGACCGGGTCTCCGGCTCGTCGTACGACGCGGCCGGTCGCTCGGTGCTCGAGCTCGCCGCCGATCTGCTCGACGCCGTGGCTCGCAGCGACGTCGAGGTGCCGGTGACCCGTCGCTGGCACGGTGACTTCACGCCGTGGAACTGCGCTCGCGACGAGGACGGCTCCCTGTGGTCCTGGGACTGGGAGTGCAGTGAGCCCGACGCCGTCGCCGGCCTCGACGCTGTGCACTGGCACGCCACGACCCGCACCGAGCGCGGGCGTGCCCTCGACGGGGGGGTGCTGCACGAGGCGCATGTCGCGGCGCAGGGCGTGCTCGTGGCCGCCGGCGTACCCCGCTCGATGCACCCACGAGTGACCGCTCTCTACGCCGCCACACTCGCCGAGCGCGCCTGCGCCTGGTCGACCACCGGTGGGTGGGAGCGCGAGTTCGTGCTTCCTCACCAGCTGGTCGACCTGTTGACCGCGGCACGGTCGCTGGTGGATCGGACGTGAACGCGGCGCATCGGAGCCAGACGCCCCGACGACGGGGGCTGGTGCGTGCGCGCACCGGCGCGACGCTCGGCGCGCTGCTCGCCTGCGCCCTGCTGAGCTGCGCCAACGAGCCGGTGCACCTCCCGGAGACCGGCCCGAAGCGCCAGCCGACGCCTCGCAGCCTCGACGTGCCCAAGGACCCGGTGGTGCTGCTGGGCCTGGCCCAGGCCGGGGCACCGATGACCCAGCTCGGCAGCGCCGATGTCTCCATCGACGTGGTGTCCTTGAAGAAGGGTGCCGTCACCGTCGTCGAGGGTCGCGACGGCGGGCCCGCGCTGCGCTTCCCCCGCTACTCCGCGCAGCCGTCGGACTACCCCCGGGCCGTCGTGGCGATCAGCAACGCCGGGGACGACGACCAGCTCAACCCCGGTGCGCGGGCCTTCACCTGGGGCGCCGAGTTCCGCATCGACAAGCTGTCGGCCGGCAGCCCGTTCGACAACGGGGACAACCTCGTGCAGCGCGGGCTCTCCAGCCAGCCGGCGCTCTACAAGGCCGAGATCGACGGGGACCGTCCCGCGTGCACCGTTCGCGGCGACGCCGGAGAGCTGATCGTGCGCGCCCCCGAGCGCATCCGACCCGGCTGGTGGACGCAGATCCAGTGCACCCGAACGGCCTCGGAGCTGGCCGTCTTCGTCACCGTGTACGACCCGCAGGGCCTCAAGCAGAGCTACGCCAGCAGGGTCAACGGCCCGGTGGGCAGCGTCACGATGGCGGACCCGAGCATCCCGATGACGGTCGGCGGCAAGATCGGCTTGGACGGCACCCTGATCGGCAGGTCGACCGACCAGTTCAACGGCCTGGTCATGCAGCCGTTCTACGCCGTGACCGGGCCGCCCGACCCCGCAGGGTGACGCTCGCTGTCGGCGGAGCTCAGGTCCAGTTCAGCGAGCGTCCCAGGAAGGCCTCCAGCTCCCGGTTGTGCGGCGCGAACCAGTTCGCGAGCTCGGCGCGGCAGCTGTCGGGGACGCTCGACCTGACCTGGCTGGCATTGAACGACCGGCGGGTCGGCAGCTCGAAGCGTGGCAGGTCGAGGAAGGCGCACGTTCGGTCGAACACGCCCTGAACGTCGGCGTACATGTCCTCGCTGCGCAGCACCAGCAGCTGGTCGGCGGGGAAGACCGACAGCCAGTTCCGCAGCTGCGGCAGGTACACCCCGCGGGCGCGGTAGGCGTACCAGTCGTGCGCCTCGCTGTAGTAGCCGGGATCGGCATGCATCCGCTCCAGCTCCCCGGCCGTGCGCTCGGGCTCAGCCGCCAGCGCCTCCGCGAAGGAGAGCGGCTCGACGCCGTTCTCCGTGCGTTCCTGGTAGTGCGACCACGCCCGCTCGACTGGGTCCCTGAGCAGGGCGACCGCCTTCACCCGTGGCGCCAACGACCGCACGCGGGCGGCGATCCGCGGGTCCCACAGGTAGTACGGCGACGCCTCGCCGCCGACGGGTGCATAGCCGAGCCGGCGGGCGACGCGCGAACGGTGCAGCGAGGAGTGGAAGTGGGAGCGGTACCAGCTCTCCCCCAGGTGTGTCCCCTTGAAGAAGTAGTCGGTGCTCTTCTTGCCGCGCGACTGCGGGAACAGGCCCGTGACCCCGGGGTGCTGCAGGAGGTAGTTGAACATCGAGGTCGTCCCACCGCGCTTGACGCCGACGACCAGGAAGTCCGGTCCTGGGCGCAGCGGGGCGCTCACCAAGCCGTAGGCACGCGTCGAGGTGTTCGCCACGTCCTTGACCCAGCGTGGAGCGCGATCCTTGAGCTGCTGTGCCGAGGGCAGCGCCGTCATCGCCGGCCGACGGGCGGGGACAGCGTCGCCGCACCGGAGCCATCGGTCGACGGCGCTGACGGGCTGCCCGGGGCGCCGGGGCCGGCTTGCTCCGTGGGCTCCGCGAGCCGGTGTCCGGCGGGAACGAGGATGGCGCCGGCGATGTTCGCGCCGACTGCTCGCAGCTCGTCGGCCAGGCCCTGCAGCACGTCGGTGCGCGAGGCGTGGTCGCCTGCCACCAGGACGACGGCGTCGCCCAGCCGGCCCGCGGCCAGACGAGCCGCCCGGCTGGCGTTCGACGCCAGCGCGACGACCGTCGTGCCGGTGGAGCCTCGGGCCTGGCCCACCAGCTGCCTCAGCTGCTCGGCGGGGTCGGACTCCGCGGACCGCGCCACGTGGCTCACCACCAGGCCCGGGTAGCGCGAGGACCGGAAGCGTTGAACCAGTCCGCTGTCCTCCATCGTCGCGAGGTGGAGGTGCCGCGCGAGCGAACGGACGAGCTGAGTGGGGTGCTCCATGAGCACGAGCTCCGCGGTGCGGCCGGTTCGCGCCAGGTCCAGCGCGAGTGCGGCCGGAACGGTGGACGGGGCGTCCGGGGCGCCGAGGTCGAGCACGCTCAGCACCGCACTGCCCTCGGGCAGTGCGGGCAGCAGGCGCTGCCACCCGCCGCGCAGGGCGTCGAGGTCGTCGGCAGCCGGTGGCAGCCGCTCGTCGCGTGCACGCAGCCGGGCGAGCACCGGTCCCACGCCCGCCGAGCTCACGTCGTCCTCGTCGTGCACGCGCCGGTCCACGGCGTTGCGTGCGAACGCGGCGACGAGGCCGAGCACGAGCCCCGCGAGCAGGCCGCTGCCCAGCACCAGCGCACGGCGGGGAGCGAAGTAGGCACCGCTGTCGGCGGCGGTGGTGAGGACGGTCCCGCCGCTGGTGTCGATGCCGTTCGCCGAGTTGATCTGCGTCGCCAGGCTGTCGAGCTCGATGTTGAGCAGCTGGCGGTCGCTCTCGGCCTGGACCGCGGCTCCGCTCCCGGCCCGCGTCTTCGACAGCTGCTGGTTGACCCGAAGCAGGTCACCACGCAGCAGGTCGCGACGCTTGGTGAGCTGCTCGGTGATCGTGTCGAGCTTGTCGGCGGCAAGCTCTCCGCGGTAGGCCAGGAACTGGCGAGCCGCTTCGTCGGCGCCCTCGATGGCCTCGCGCGCAGAGCCGGCGGTGAAGGAGATCCGCAGGACGGTGGCGTTGGTGAACAGCGTGACCTTCAGGGCCTGGCGCACGTCGGCGTCCGTGGGGTCCCCGGCGAGTGCCGCAGCGGTCCTCGAGACGACGGCCGACGATCGCGCGGTCTGGAGCTCGGTCTGCGGGTCGATCAGGGTCGAGGGCTGACGCGTGGTGTTGAAGGGCTCGGAGGAGATGGCGCTCACGGTCACGAGGGCGGACGCGGTGGCCTGCCGTGGCTTCAGGAAGAGATACGCCTCCGCCAGCGCGAGGCCGAGCAGAGCCAGAACCAGCACGACCGCCCAGCGGCGACGCAGGACCCTGACGTACCGGCCGGCTTCGATGGACGGACCTCCTCCAACCTGATCTGACAACGTTCCCCCTCGATCGAGTGACTGCGATTTCGCCACGACTGGCCCGGCAACGCACCTACACTATCCAGTGTTCTTTACGATTTCGGCCACTTCGACAGGATCAGGGTGATGACGCAGAGCCTCGTGCCCGCTGTCGAGCAGTGGGCCCGAGTTCCGGCCGAGGTCGACCGGTCCTCCGCGGCCAACCTGCCCCGGTGGCCCGTCGCAGCGCTCTTCGTCGGCTTCCCCGTGTGGTGGGCGCTCGGCCTCGTGGACGCGGTGTGGATCCCGATGGCCGCCGTCATGGCGTTGTACCTCGCGGAGAGCCGGGGGGTTCGGCTGCCCCGTGGCTTCGGCGTCTACCTGGTCTTCCTGGCCTGGGCGGGCGCCTCGGCCATCATGCTGTCGGGTGGCGCCGGCCCGCTCGTCGGCTTCCTCTACCGGTTGCTGATCTATGTCTCGGCCGGGGTGCTGTTCGTCTACGTCTACAACGCCCGCCGGTGGCTCACCGCTCGCTACGTCACCGGATGCCTGACCTCGTTGTGGGTCACCACGGTCGTCGGTGGCTACCTCGGCCTGCTGCTCCCGACCGCGGTCGTCCGCACGCCGCTCAGCTACGTGCTCCCTGCCAGCCTCACGTCCAACGACCTGGTCAACCACATGGTCATCCGCCGGCTGGCACAGTTCAACCCCGACTCCTTCCTCCAGGTCGCACCTCGCCCGAGCGCTCCCTTCCTCTACACGAACAACTGGGGAAACGCCTACTCCCTTCTTCTCCCCTTCGTGCTGGCCTACCTGTTCCACGTGCGGGGTGAGCGACGCTTCCTGTGGGTGGCCGTGATGCTTCCCGTCTCGGCGGTCCCGGCGCTGCTGACGCTCAACCGCGGCATGTTCCTGGGACTGGGCATCGCGATGGTCTACGCGACGGTTCGGCTTGCCCTGAGGGGAAGGCGGCGCGCGGTCGCGACCATCGTGGCGCTCGCGGCGGTCGGCGCGCTGCTCTACTCGGTGCTCCCGGTGGAGCAACGGCTCGGGAACCGCCTGGACCCGACGGCCCAGGCCACCAGCAACGACACCCGAGCCTCGCTCTACCTGCAGGCGCTGCAGCTCGTCCCGGAGTCCCCTGTGTTCGGGTTCGGCGCGCCGCAGGAGGGGGAGAACCCCAACGCGGCGCCGGTCGGTACGCAGGGCCAGGTGTGGGTGCTGCTGGTGTCGCACGGGCCCCTGGCGACGCTGTGCTTCGTCGGCTGGTTCCTGCTCGCCTTCGCCCGCACGCGCCGACGCATGGACCCGGACGGCTTCGCGTGCAGCACCGCCCTTTTGGTGGGAACGCTCGAGCTCGCCTACTACGGCGTGGTGCCGAACGGTCTGCCGATCATGATGGTCGCCGCGGCGCTCGGCATGAGAGGTGTCGACCGGTCATCCGGTATCGGGACGCAGCCCGAGCACCGGGTCGGTGCCGGCAGCACCGCTTCTCGCGGGGGGCCAGATGCTCGTCGGCGCTGACGAAGCGCGCCCGTCCGCGGCGCCTCCCGAGCGCATCCTGCTCGTGGGATCGAGCGGAGGGCACCTGGCGCAGCTCCTGCAGCTGCGGCCGTGGTGGTCGACCCGGCAGCGCGCCTGGGTGACGTTCGACACCGCCGACGCGGTGGGGCAGCTCCGTGAGGAGCCCAACGTGCACTGGGCCCACAGACCGACCACGCGCAACATCCCCAACCTGCTGCGCAACACCCGCCAGGCGTTCGAGGTGGTCCGGCGCTTCCGGCCCACCACCATCGTGTCCACCGGTGCCGCCGTTGCGGTGCCGTACTTCGTGCTGGGCCGCCTCACCGGCTGCCGCACCGTCTACATCGAGGTGTTCGACCGCGTGGAGACCCCGACTCTCACCGGTCGCCTGGTGCGCCCGTTCGCGGAGCTGATGCTTGTTCAGTGGCCGGAGCAGGCTGCGCTGTACGACGACGCCATCGCGATCGGGCCGCTGTTGTGACCAGTCACGACGTGATGATCCTCGTCGGCACCGACCACCACCCTTTCGAGCGCTTGGTGGCCTGGGCGGATCGTCGCCAGCTCACACACCCAGAGGACCGGGTCACCATCCAGTACGGCGACAGCCGAGCACCGGCGGTCGCCACCGGTCACTCCTTCCTGCACCGCGACGAGCTGCAGCAGCGGGTGCAGAGCGCCACGGTGGTCATCACGCACGGCGGTCCGGGCACGATCATGGACGTGCGAGCCGCCGGACACCGACCGATCGTGATCACCCGGGACCCGGCGCAGGGCGAGCACGTGGACAACCACCAGATGCTGTTCGGCGACTGGTGCCGGTCCAAGGGCCTGGTCCGGCTGCTCCGTGACGTGGACGGGCTCGACGGCCTGATCGAGTCGCTGGGCACCGACGGCACCCGGGACCCCTCGGCCGCGGTGGGCACGTCCACCCGGCAGACGGTGCACCGGCTGGAGCGCCTCCTCGACGACGACCGCGGCGCGCGCCCCCGCGCCCCGGGCGCCACCCGGCTGGTCTACGTCACCGGCACGGCCGCGCGCGGGCTCGCACTGCTGGCCTCAGCCCTCGAGCACTCGCCGGGCGTCGTGCTGCTGCGCGACGTCGCCGGCAGCTGGCCCGACAGGCGGGACCGGGACGACCGCCTCTGCGACGGGGCAGGGGAGGGGGGCGACTTCTGGGCTGCGATCGGCGAACGGGCCTTCGGTGGGTGGGACCACGCGCCGACCGAGCGCGTGCTGGACCTGCAGCGGGCGCTGAACGAGCCGTCCCGCCTGCTGCGCGCGGCACGTCGGCACCCCGGAGCCGTCGTCCGCCAGCTGCTCGTGGACCACGCGCAGCTGCACCGACGGGTCTACACCGCGGCGGCCGAGCTCGCCGGTGCCCGGGTGGTCATCGACGCCGGCGGGTCTGCGACGACGGCACTGGCCCTCAGCCACGACGCGCACCTCGACCTGCGAGTGGCCTTCGTCGGTCACGCCGCCGACGTCGGCCGCCGCGACGGGACCGTTCGAACGGGGTGGCTCACCGAGCGGGCGGCGGTGCGTGCGCTGGCCTACCGCGGTGTGCCGGTGCTGCGGCTCGGTCCTGGCGGCCCCGGGTCCGACCCCACGGCCACCCTGAGGAGGATGTGGGCGCCGCTCGGACTACCCGGAGCGCCGCCGTCGACCGAGCCGCAGCAGTCACCGGGCGACGGGGCTCACGACCAGGCGCGGGCGGAGCTGGAGACGCCGTGACCAGCCCGTCGACGTCGGTGGTGATAGCCACGCGCGACCGTCCGTTGATGGTGCGGGAGGCGATCGACGCCGTGCTCGCGCAGGACTACGACGGCAGGGTCGAGGTGGTCGTCGTCGCGGACCAGTCCGAGCCGGACGAGTCGCTGGTGCGGCTCGGCGGTGACCGATCTGTGCGCGTCGTCCGCAACGACCGCACACCGGGACTGGCAGGGGCCCGCAACACCGGCATCTCGGCCTCGCCGTCGGAGTTCGTCGCGTTCTGCGACGACGACGACTACTGGCTGCCCGGCAAGCTGCGCAGCCAGGTCGACGCCCTGCTGGCCAGGCCCGAGGCGGGGCTGTGCACGAGCGGCATTCGCGTCGAGTACGACGGGGACACGTTCCCGCGCCTTCTGCGGCGCGACGTGGTGTCCTTCGAGGAGCTGCTGCGGAACCGCCACACCGAGCTGCATCCGTCCACCTTCGTGATGCGCCGCAGCGTCCTGCTCGAGCGGGTGGGGCTCGTCGACGAGCACGTGCCGGGCGGCTTCGGAGAGGACTACGAGTTCCTCCTGCGCTGCGCCAAGGCACACCCGATCGTCAACGTGCCACAGCCGTTCGTGGCGGTCCGCTGGGGGAAGCAGTCGTTCTTCTTCCGCCGGTGGGCCACCATGTCCGACGGCCTCAGCTGGCTCCTCGAGCGCTACCCGGAGTTCGAGTCCAGCCCGCAGGGCTCGGCGCGGGTCCGGGGGCAGATCGCCTTCGCCCAGGCGTCGATGGGGCACCGCCGGGCCGCACTCCGTTGGGCGGGGCAGTCGCTGCGGCGCAACCCCCGTGAGCCGCGCGCCTACCTCGCTGCGGCGGTGGCCAGCCGGGCCGTCAGCCCCGACCGGGTGATGGAGCTGCTGCACCGCCGCGGCCGCGGCATCTGAGCGCGCCGTTCCTGGAGGGCGCACCCATCAGTAGGCGCCGCGCGCCTCCACGACCGCGCCGACCGTGCGCACCGCGATCGACAGGTCGTCGACCAGCCGCCAGTTGTCCACGTAGTGCAGGTCCAGTCGCAGCGACTCGTCCCAGCTGAGGTCCGAGCGGCCGCTCACCTGCCAGAGTCCGGTGATGCCCGGCTTGACCGCGAGCCGGCGACGGGCGTCGCTGTCGTAGGCAGTCACCTCTGACGGGAGCGCCGGTCGCGGGCCCACGAGCGACATCTCTCCCCGCACGACGTTCCACAGCTGCGGCAGCTCGTCGAGCGAGGACCGACGAAGCCAGTAGCCCACCCGGGTCACCCGAGGGTCACGGCGGATCTTGAACAGGACGCCGTCGCACTCGTTGTCCTCGAGCAGGGCCTGCTTCATCGCCTCGGCGTCGGCGTACATGGTGCGGAGCTTGAACATCGGGAACACCCGACCGTCCTTGCCCACCCGCGCCTGCACGAACATGCCCGATCCCTTGCTGTCCACTCGGACGGCGACCACGAGCGCCACCAGCAGTGGAGACAGGAACAGCAGCGCCAGCGCGGCGACGAGCCGGTCGAGGAGCCCCTTGACGCCTGCCTGGAGAGCGGAGGACCCGGCCGGCGCCAGCTCGAGAACCGTGCGGCCCCCCAGCTGCGAGGTGGCGAGCCGGTGGAGGGACACCGATGAGAGCGGTGCCAGCACGGCCACCGTTGCGGCACTGTGCTCGAGCCTCCACGTCAGCCGGCGCACGAACGTCGCATCGGCTCCGTCGCCTGGGATCACCAGCACAGTGTCCGCAACGACGCTGGAGACCAGCTCGTCCAACGCCTCCACCGCCGTGATCGTCGGCACGCGATCCACCGCCAAGGCGGGACCGGCGTCGACGACGTACTGGCCCACGATGACGACGTCGGACCCGCGCGAAGACGCCAGGTAGCAGTCGATGTCCCGCTGGCTGCCCACCACCACGATGCGGCGAGCCTCGACCGCGCGCGAGGCGACGAACCGCACCGCAGCGGTGGCTGCCGTCGCGACGACGACCACGGCGATACCCCACCGGGCGTGAGCGGCGGTGGACGCACCGAGCACGGACACCAGGGACACCACCGAGCAGACGACGACGGCGCACCTGACGTCGGCCGTCAGCCGCGCACTGAGGCTTGACGACGGACGTGCTCCGTCGGAGTTGACAGCCGACAGCACGCCCCATGCCACCGCGGCCGCTGCGGCGATCGTGGGGGCACCGAGCACCACTGCGACGACCAGCGCACAGCTGAGCCCCACGAGCGCCGGCACGTACGGCGAACGCCGGCGACGGGCGTCCGGAACCGAGGCCCGGACGACATGGAGGTCGGAGTGCTTCGCCCGCGCTGCAGTGTCGCCGACTGCCGGTTGCGGTGTCCGCGGGTGTTCGGGCGTGGCACCTACCGAAGTGACTGACATGGTCCCCCCCGGTCCCGATGTGCACGCGGCGCCCGCATGTCCAGTAAACGACCCTGCGGTGGGCGGGTTACTCCCCGTGATCCGTCGGTGAGACGGCGTGACCGGATGTCCGAGATGACGCGCCCCTGGTGCTGATGACTTCCGCCCCCGAAAGCCGTGAGTGACCATATTGGTGCTCCTGGCGCTTGATGGCAAGGCCGGGTTCTGTGCATCGCGTGGCAGGAGGTCGTCACCACAGGAGAATCCATCTGTCCGCAGGCCACCCGTCGAGCCGTCGAACGCCCGGCTACGCGACCGGTGCTGCGGCCGCGACCGTCACCACCGGCGTGCTGGCGGACACGTTGCCCTTGTCGTCGGCGGCCCGCACGAAGAAGCGATTCCGGCCGCCGAGCGGCACTGTGAGGGTGCGCGCGCCGGTGGTGGCGACGACGCGGTCGTCCCGCAGGACCTGGTAGCTGATCGGGCGTGCGTCGGTGGACCCGACCCAGCTCAGCGTCGCGGTGGTGGCGGTCTGCGCCGTCACCCGCAGGCCGCTCGGCGTCGTGGGCGGCGTCGAGTCGGCCGGCGAGAAGCGAGTGAACCCGCCGGACCACGCATTGGTGGCCGTCGCCGTCTTCGCGGTCAGGATGTCGCCGCCGGCCCACAGCCTGCCGTTGCTGTCCACCGTCATCGCCCAGATCCCGGACTCCGCACGCATCGCCATGGTGGGGACGAAGTTGGGTATCACCTGACCCGTCGAGGCGTTCCACGCACCCACCCAGTTGAGCGAGTCGGCCTGGGTGAAGCCGGAGCCCACGTTCGGCCAGGTGTAGGCGTTGGTGTAGTTGAAGTTCTGGCAGTGGCACCCGGCGTAGACGGCCTTGCCGTCGTTGGTCACCGACTGCAGGTCACCGTGCGCCTTCATGATGTTGCCACTGAGCCGCGCGAAGGACGTCGTGTCGAAGGAGAACATCGAGTGCTCGGACCCCCCCACCCACACGCGGGACCCCACCTCGTCGATCGCCTGCTGGTAGTTGGCGCTCGCGCTCCACGTGGGGTTCCACGTCGTGCTGGCCAGGCCGCCGTTCAGGCCCGTGTGGAACACCGCCACCTTGCTGGTGGGCGTGGTCCCGGACTGGGTGAAGTAGCCGGCGAAGTACACCCGCTTGCCGTCGGCGGAGACGTCCAGAGCCGTCGCTGTCCCGTTCAGGCCTGCCTTCCAGTCCGCCCGAGGGGTGCCGTCGACAGCGGCGATGGCCCCGCTCCGGCTGTAGACGGCCGTCGCCGGCTTGGTCCCCCCGCTGAGGTGGGTGAAGGCGCCGGCCAGGTACACCTCGTTGTTCGCCACCTTGAGTGCGTTCACGCGGAGCACACCGCCGGTCAGCCGGTTCTCGAGCTTCAGGTTGAAGGAGGCGTCCGTGGCACCCGTCGTCGGGTCGAGCGCGACGACGTTCGTGACCGTGCTGCCGTTTACCACGGTGAAGTCACCTCCAGCGAGGACACTGCCGTTGGGCAGGGTCGCCAGGGCGCGGACCTGCTCGTTGAGCACCGGGCGGAACGTCTGCACGAGCTCACCGGTGCTGACGTCGAAGGCGGCCAGGAACGGCTGGCTGACCTGGTCGACGCCGGTGGACGCCGCGGCTCGCTGCGCGTACCTGAAGTTGCCGCCGACGTACATCCGGCTGCCCGACTGGGTGAAGGCCTGCACCTCCACGTTGCCCTCAGCGGCAGTGCTGCCGGCGAGCCCGGAGACGTGCCAGGGCAGGGCGTCGGCGTTCGAGTTCGCCACGGCGGGGGAGCTCGACGCGCTCGTGCCCGAGTCGCCGATCTGGGCGAACCCAGCATCCGTCGACCGCACCTGTGGCCGGAGGTAGACCTGCGTGTACGGGAGCGCGTACCCCGTCGAGCCCGCCTGCGAGTACAGGAACGTGGAGCTGGCGCTCGTGCCCGTGACGCTGGAGCCGAAGGCGAAGCCCTGCCGGAAGCCCTGGGCGCGGACCGGGGTGTTGTAGACCCGGTTGTACAGGTTGTCGGTGCCGAAGTTCACCGTCTGGCCGCCGGTCCGCGACACCTTGTCGAAGGAGTACGACGACAGGTAGTGCTCGGCGCCGAAGGTCCACACCCAGCGGTCGCGGTTGCTGTAGTCGAACCGCACCTCCTGCCAGGTGGTGCCCGCGGCGTTGGTCGCGCGGCGCAGCCGGACCCCGTCGGTCAGGGCGTCCACGCGCTGACCGTTGAGCAGGGCGTCGACCTTGCCGGAGGCGAGCTGCACGGTCGCGTTCGACATGGGGGAGGTGTCGGGTGAGGTGAGCGCGCTGGCCGCTCCCTTGCCGTCGTACTCGGTGGTCCAGCCGTCGCGACCCTTGCCGACCAGCACCCAGCCGCCACCGTCGGTGGCCTGGTCGCAGTAGAACTGCTGCGGCGCCGCCATTCGGGGCGTCAGCAGCCAGTAGACGCCGCTGGGAGAGGACGGGTTTCCCTGCTTGATCTCCCAGCAGGAGGCGGCGGCCTGCTCGGCCGTGGAGCCCAGCCGGGCCGGGTCCGGCGCAGCCGACGCTGATCCGCCCGTCGCCAGCACGGGAAGCACCGAGGAGACGCAGAGAATGGCGAGCGCAGAAGCGCGAGCAGTGATACGCATGAGTGTCGAAGCCCCCGTGTGACGAAGGTCGTGGCAGCCCCCCGGCCGACCGACCTTCCAGCTGAATATACGACGAACTAGGACATCCTACCCCAAGTGGGCGCGAGGTCTCAAGAGTCAGCCGGCGGGTTGCCCGGGCGAGCGCACCCACGTCTTGACGTAGTCCACCGTCAGCGTGGTCCGGCCGGAGGACCAGACTGTCGACCGGTCGGGCAGGCCGCCCACCCGGCCCCCGATCTGGAGGTTGATCCGCATGTCCCACGAGCGCCCCCGCTCGAAGTAGCGGTCGAACCACTCCGGGTCGCCGCTCGACCAGTGCGCTGTGGGGACGCCGTCGGTGTACATCCGGATCTCCCCCGGCACCTTCTCGATGGTGTAGACGTGCCAGTCGGTGCCGCGAGGGTCGGCGAACGCCGCCATCGCGGTGGTCTCGACGACCTGCCGGTGGCGAGGCCCGTACTCAGCGTGCAGCGTCTGGTGCACCAGGGGGGCGCCGCGTTCGCTGCCGTAGGTCTCGACGAGGTCGATCTCACCGCCCGAGCCGTCGAGAGGACGGAACCACAGCGGCGCTGCCCACATGCCCTGCTCCATGGGGACCTTGGCGCGGACCTCCGCTCGGAAGTAGTCGGGCAGCGCGTGCGAGGGCGTGCTGATGACGTAGCCCGAGGTGTAGGCCCTGCCGTTGACGGCCTCCTTCCTGCCCTGGATCCGCAGGGATCCGGAGCGCACGGAGACGTTGGCGGCTTGCAGGTGGCTGGCCTCGTTGCTGCTGTAGGTCTGGTCTCGCGCCGTCCAGCGGCGGGTGTCGAACCTGGCGAACCTCTCGACCGATGCGGGGGTCCAGCCGGTCAGGTCCAGCGGCTCGGCCGGCGGGTCCGGCCGAGGCTGACGACTGCCCGGCGCCGTCGACGTGCTGCAGCCGTCCGGGCGCAGCAGGCGCGGTGCCGAGCAGTTCTCCGCCAGCAGGGAGGCCCCGACCACACCGCCACCGAGGAGGAGCGCCGCCGCGGCAACGAGGACGGTGATACTGCGCATCTCGTCCAGCGTACGGCGCTGGCCCCCAGTGGCGGGCCGGTCAGCTGTTGAAGCGGCCCTGTGCCGCCTCCAGACCGTCGGTCAGCAGGCTCTCCACCGCGTCCGCGGCGCGGTCGACCACGAACGGCAGCACCTTCCGCTCTGCCGCCGAGAAGTCCGACAGCACGAAGTCCGCCGGGTTCTGGCGTCCGGGCGGTCGGCCGATCCCGACCCGCACCCGGTGGAAGTCCCCCGACCCGAGCGACGCACGCATCGAACGCAGTCCGTTGTGGCCGTTGTCGCCACCGCCGAGTTTGAGCCGCAGGGTGTCGAAGGGGATGTCGAGCTCGTCGTGGACCGCGACGACCCGTGCGACCGGAACCCTGTAGAACTTCGCGAGCGCGGAGGCGGGACCGCCCGACTCGTTCATGTACGTGCCGGGGGTGGCGAGGACCAGCCGCACTCCCCCCGGGCCCGGGCCGCCGACCCGTCCCTCGACGACGCCGGCACGCCCGGTCCTGTGGGAGCGGAACGCACCGCCGGCTCGGCGGGCGAGCTCCTCGACGACCATCCGGCCCACGTTGTGCCGGTTGCCGGCGTACGACGGGCCGGGGTTGCCGAGGCCGACGACCAGCCACAGGGCGTCGGTCATCGGCGCTCAGCCCCGGGCCGAGGCCCGGGTCACTGGCCCTCGGCGCCGTCCTCGTCGGAGTTCTCGGTACCCGCACCGGCCGACTCGTCGTCTCCGGATGCGGCAGCCTCGAGAGCGTCCTCGGACTCGTCGCGCTGGATGCCGGCGTCAGCCTCGGCCTCCGCCAGGTCCGCGTCGACCTCCTCGGCAGTGGGCGCGTGGGTGATGTTGACGACCAGCACGTCGTCGTCGGTCAGCACGGTGGACCCGGTGGGGACCGTGAGGTCCTTGGCGAAGATCTGCGTGCCGACGGCCAGACCCTCGACGGACACCTCGATGAACTCGGGGATGTGGGTGGCCTCCGCCTCGACGGAGATGGTGCTGGTCTCAGTGACCACGAGCGCGTCGTCACTCGCCTCGCCGCTGAGGTGGACCGGGATCTCGACCGTGACCTTCTCACCACGGCGGACGACCAGGAGGTCGAGATGCTCGAGGACGCCCTTGATCGGGTTGCGCTGGATCTGCTTGGGAAGCGCGAGCTGGTCCTTGCCGTCGACCGAGATGGTCAGCAGCGCGTTCGCCCCGCCATGCTTGAGCGCCAGCATCGTCTCGTGCCCGGGCAGGGTGACGTGCACGGGCGCGTCGCCGTGCCCGTACAGCACCGCGGGCACCTTGGCGGCGCGCCGGATCCGGCGGGCCGCACCCTTGCCGAACTCGGTGCGCGGCTCTGCCTGGAGGTTGCTCTCGGACACGGTCGTTCTCCTCGTCACTGTGCGGGGCGTGCTCTCGTCTGGTGGCTGCGCCGACGCCGCTCCGCTCCGGCCCAAGCCGGATCGGTGCGACTGCGTCGAGGACGAGGCGCCGGACGACACGGGCGCCGGCTCACGGTCGAGGAGCGGGCCGCGCCACCGCGTCGATCACGGAGCGGAAGGCTCTCCCTCGCCGAGGCAACTGCGGAAGTCTAGCGAGCCCACCGGTACGACGCGAATCCGGCCCGACCACAAGCCGACACGGCTACTGGGCGCGGCCGTCGAAGAGGCTGGTGACGGAGCCGTCCTCGAACACCTCTCGGATCGCCCGGCTGATCAGCGGGGCGATGCCGAGCACGGTGAGCTTGTCGAAGTGCCTCTCCGGCGGGATCGGCAGCGTGTCGGTGACGACCACCTCGCGGGCCGGGCTGTTCTTGAGCCGGTCGAGGGCCGGGTCGGAGAGGATGGCGTGCGTGGCCGCGACCACCACCCCGGCCGCACCGGCGGCCATCAGCGCGTCGGTTGCCTTCACGATCGTGCCACCCGTGTCGATCATGTCGTCGACGAGGATGCAGATCCGATCCTTGACCTCGCCGACGACGCGGTTGGCCACGGACTCGTTGGGCCGGTCCGGGTCCCGGGTCTTGTGGATGAAGGCCAGCGGCGCGCCGTCGAGCTCGCGGGACCACTGCTCGGCGACCTTGATCCGGCCGGCGTCCGGCGAGACGACGGTCAGCCTCTCGTGGCCGTACCTGGCCCGGACGTGCTGGGACAGGATCGGGTGGGCCATCAGGTGGTCGACCGGGCCGTCGAAGAAGCCTTGGATCTGGGCGGTGTGCAGGTCCACCGCGATCAGCCGGTCGGCCCCCGCGGTCTTGAACAGGTCGGCCATCAGCCGCGCGGAGATCGGCTCGCGGCCGCGGTGCTTCTTGTCCTGTCGCGCGTAGCCGTAGAACGGCATCACCACGGTGATCCGCTTGGCCGACGCGCGCTTGAGCGCGTCGACCATGATCAGGTGCTCCATGATCCACTCGTTGACCGGCGCGGTGTGGCTCTGGATCACGAAGGCGTCGCTGCCGCGCACCGACTCCTCGAAGCGGACGTAGATCTCGCTGTTGGCGAACTCGCGGGCGGAGGTCGGCACCAGCCCGGTGCCGAGGAGCTCGGCGACCTGCTCGGCGAGCTCAGGGTGGGCTCGTCCCGAGAAGACCATCAGGTTCTTCTCGGTGGTCCGCTTCAGTCCGCTCACAGCGCGCTGCTCCAGTGGTGGGCCGGTGGGGTGGCAGGAGTCCTGGGGCGAGGGCCCGGACTCGGGGCGGGCCGGATGCGGCCTCGACTAGGTCAAGTGTGACTCAGGCGGTGCCTCGGGCGCGAACCGCGGGTCGCCCGGGTGAGACGACGCGGACGCCGCGGCTTCCTCTGCCGCCTCGGCCGCCATCGCCGCCTCTGCCGCCAGGGCCATGGGGGTGCCTGCCCGCCGGCGCTGCGTCCAGCCCTCGACGTGACGCTGCTGTCCGGTGGAGACGGCCAGCGCGCCCGCGGGCACGTCGCGGCGAACCACCGTCCCGGCGCCGGTCGCGGCGCCGTCGCCGATCTCGACCGGCGCCACGAACGTGTTGTTCGAGGCGGTGCGCACCTGGCGCCCGATCCGGGTCGAGTGCTTCGCGACGCCGTCGTAGTTGGCGAAGATGGTGCCGGCGCCGATGTTGGTGCCCTCGCCGATGTCCGCGTCGCCGACGTAGGAGAGGTGCGGGACCTTCGCCCCCTCGCCGATCCGAGCGTTCTTCGTCTCCACGAACCCGCCGATCTTGCCGCGGGCGCCGAGCTCGGTGCCGGGCCGCAGGTACGAGAAGGGGCCGACGGTGGCTCCCGGGCCCACGACGGCGAGCTCGCCGTGGGTGCGCACCACCGTGGCGCCGGCGCCGACCTCGACGTCCTTGAGGGTGCAGTCCGGTCCGACGACAGCGTCCTCCGCCACGGCGGTCGCTCCCAGCAGCTGCACCCCCGGCAGCAGCGTCACGTCGCGCTCCAGCACCACATCGGCCTCGACCCAGGTCGTGGCGGGGTCGACCACCGTCACCCCGGCCCGCATCCAGCGCTCCAGGATGCGGCGGTTCATGTGTGCGGTCAGGGTCGCCAGCTGCACCCGGTCGTTGGCGCCCTCCGTCTGGACCACGTCGTCGATGCGGTGCGCCCCCACGGCACGGCCGTCGGCGCGGGCGATGGCCACCACGTCGGTCAGGTAGTACTCCCGGTTGGCGTTGGCGTTGGTGACCCGGGCCAGGGCATCGGCGAGGAAGGCGCCGTCGAAGGCGAAGATCCCGCTGTTGATCTCGCCGACCGCGGCCTCCTCGGCGGAGGCGTCCTTCTGCTCCACGATCGCGGTCACCGCGCCGTCGTGGTCGCGGAGCACACGTCCGTAGCCGAAGGGGTCGGGCACTTCGGCAGTGAGCACCGTGACCACCCGATCGGGGTGTGCGGTGTGCTCGGCGACCAGGGCCTCGAGCGTGTCGCCCTCCAGCAGCGGGGTGTCCCCGGCCATCACGACGACGACACCTTCCGTCGTACCGGCCGAGGCGCGGAGCGCATCGAGCGCCACGCGCACCGCGTCGCCGGTCCCCTGCTGGGTCTCCTGCACCGCCAGCAGGGCGCCCGGCACGTGCTCGAGGACGTGCGGCCCGACCTGCTCGCGACCGTCGCCGACCACCGCCACGACGTGATCGGGCCGGACGTGCAGAGCCGCGGTCAGCACGTGCCCCACCATGCTCCGCCCGCACACGGGATGCAGCACCTTCCTGAGCTTCGACCGCATCCGGGTGCCGCTGCCGGCCGCCAGCACCACCACGGCCAGAGGCCCGATGCCGGGTCCTGCAACGGCCCCTTGCTGGGGCGGGTGTGGTGGGGTCACCGTGCCTCCTGGCAGACGTCGGGCGGCTGGCTCCCCGGGTAGGAGTCGAACCTACGTCGCTTGATCCGCATTCAAAGTGCGGCGGGCCCTGCCGACAGACCAACCGGGGATCGTGCCGGGCCCAGCCTACGCAGCCGCAGATCGAGCGGCCGGGGTCACCTCCGCGCGGTGAGGGCGTACGGCGCGACAGGTGGCCCTTCGCCGCCGACACCGCGGCGGCGTCGCGCAGCCCGAGCCTCCTGTCCCGGGGCGCAGTTGTGGGCGGCGACCCCGGTCAGGCAGGTCTGCACGTAGGCAGGCTGGAGCATGACGTGCTCCCAGCTGAACCGCAGCACCGTCCAGCCGGCGACGACGAGCGAGTTGTACCGCTCGCAGTCACGCTTCAGAGCACCTCGGCGCCCGTGGAACTCGAAGGAGTCCGCCTCCACGACGAGCCGGCGTCGCACGTCGACGAGGTCGGGGTGCACGGTCCAGCCGTCCGCGACCACGGCGACCTGCGGCCGCAGGGCGAGGCCGCGCACGTCCAGCGCCAGCGCCCGGAGCACGGACTCGAACGGGTTCGCGGCGAGCCCGCTCGCCTCCTGGGCCACGCGCAGGCACTGTCGTCGCCCCGTCGTCCGGACCGCGGCGGCGAGGTGCTGGAGCTGCAACGGGGTGACGGCGCCGTGTCGCAGTGCGGAGTCGGCAACAGCCAACGCCTCGTCGAAGGGCAACGTCCGACAGCAGTCGATGACGGTGGGCCCGGGACGCAGCACGCCGTCCCATACCTGGTCCGGGTCGAGATCCCGCCAGTGCAGGTCGACGCCCTCACGGCGACGTGGGTCCACGCGGCGCTTGGCGGGCACCGTGACGGTGGGCCGGGCAGGCGGCCACTTCAGCTCCCACCCGTGCGCCGCGGCGGCGCTCGGGCCGCTGACGACGCCGTTGAGGGCGGAGGCGGCGCGACGGGCCTCGTCCGCGCCGGGAAGCGCGTAGCGTCCTCGAGCATCCCGGACCACGACCCCTCGGCGTACGGCGGACGCCACCCGTCGCCGGGAGGTGACCGCCACCAGCCGACGGCTGTCCGCGACCCCGCCGCAGCGGGTGAGCACCTCGACGACCTCCACCCGGTCAGCCTTGCCGCGCCGGACGGAGAGCGCGAACGGGCGTCCACAGGGGTCGGCGTGCCCGGGCCGACGGACAGGACGCTCGGACCGTTGAACCGGCCACGGGCCCGGGGAGGGCCGAGGCACCTGTCCTACGGCGCGCGCCGGACCCGTGCGCGGGTCACGACGAACGCGCCAGCATCCGGGCCTTCAGCGCGTCCCGCTTGTCCTCGAAGCGCAGCGCCTGCTTCTCGAGCTCGTCCATGAAGTTCGCGAGCTCGGTGCGCGCCGCCTCGCCCTCGGCGTCCAGGCCCTCGATCTCGAAGACGTTCCAGAAGCGCAGCACCGGCGCGACCACGTCGTCGCGGTGCTGGCGCAGGTCGTAGACACCGGCGATGGCCATCTCGACGGCCTTGCGCTGGAACCCGGCGATGTCGGTGCCCGGCATCGCGAAGGTCGTCACCACATCGGTGATCGCGCGCATGGTCTGGCTGGGGTCGAGGTCCAGAGCGGCCTTCAGCAGGTTGCGGTAGAACACCATGTGCAGGTTCTCGTCCGCCGCGACGCGGGCGAGCAGCTGGTCGGCGACCGGGTCGCCGGTGAGCTTGCCGGTGTTGCGGTGCGAGACCCGGGTGGCCAGCTCCTGGAACGAGACGTAGGCCAGCGAGCGCAGCATGTCGTCGTGCTGGGCGGTGTAGCCGGTCGCCATGTGGTCCATCCGCAGCTGTTCCAGCTGGACGGGGTCGACCGCCCGAGTGGTCAGCAGGTAGTCACGGATCGCGATGCCGTGCCGCCCCTCCTCGGCGGTCCAGCGGTGCACCCAGTCGCCCCAGGCGGCGTCCCGCCCGAACAGCGTGGCGATCTCGTGGTGGTAGCTGGGCAGGTTGTCCTCGGTGAGCAGGTTGACCACCAGGGACGACCGGGCCACGTCGGAGACCTGCGAGTCCTCGACCCGCCACGCCTCGCCGTTCAGCGGGCCGTCGAAGTTGCGGCCGTCGGACCACGGGACGTACTCGTGGGGGAACCAGTCCTTGGCCATGGTCAGGTGACGGTTCAGGTTCGCCTCCACCACCGGCTCCAGCTCGAGCAGCATCTGGGTCTGGGTCAGTGGTGCACTCATGGCTCTCCTCGGTGTCCTCGACGGACGTCGCCGTCCTCTGCCAACCTACGACAACCTCGTTCGCCGGTCACCGGCGGAGGACCTGGCGCATCCTCACCGGGTGGCCACCAGGAACACGCGCCGGAACGGCAGCACGGTCCCGTGCCGCCCCGCCGGATAGGCCTCGCGCAACGCCGCCCGGTAGCCGGCGGCGAGTTCCTCGCGCAGATCGTCCGGCAGTGCCTCGAGCACCGGCCGGGCGCCGGTGCCGCTGACCCAGGTGAACACCGGGTCCGGCCCCTGCAGCAGGTGCAGGTACGTCGTCTCCCACGCGTCCACGCTGAGCCCCAGGTCCAGCAGTGCGTCGGCGTACACCTGCGGCTCGTGCGACTCGGGCCGGGCCACCTCCCCCAGGTACGGCGCGAAGCGCGGGTCGCGGCTGAGGTCGTCCAGCAGCACGTGGCTCGGGGCGTCGAAGTTCCCGGGCACCTGGAAGGCGAGGCACCCACGGGAGGCGAGGTGGGACACGAGGGTCGGCAGCAGGCCGAGGTGTCCGGGCACCCACTGCAGGGTGGCGTTGGAGACCACGACGTCCACGCCGCCCGAGCCCGCGGACGAGGGCCCTCCCGGCGACCAGTGGCGCAGGTCGCCCACCTCGAAGCGCACGCCGGGGGCGGCTGCGCGGGCCCGGTCGACCATCGCCGACGAGGAGTCCACGCCGAGGACCTCCGCAGCCGGCCAGCGCTTCGAGAGCAGCGCCGTGAGGTTCCCCGGGCCGCAGCCGAGGTCGACCACGTGTCGCGGATCCGGCGCACGCACCCGCGCGAGCAGGTCGTGGAAGGGGCGACCGCGCTCGTCCGCGTAGACCAGGTAGCGGTCTGGGTCCCAGGTGTGGTCCGGCATGGCGAGCCCTCTTCCTCCGAGGTGTGGTGACGTCTGGATGGTCAGCACACCATCTCTCGATGTCAAGAATCTCGACGGGTACCATCTGCGGGTGCGAGACGAGGTGGACCGGCTGGTCGAGGCGTGGGGGCGTGAGCGCGCCGATCTCGACCTCGCCCCCATGGAGGTGCTCAGCAGGGTCACCCGCCTCGGCCACCATCTGGACCGGGCCCGGCGCTCCGCCTTCGCCGAGCACGACGTCGAGACGTGGGAGTTCGACGTGCTTGCGGCGCTGCGGCGGTCCGGCACGCCGTACGAGCTGTCCCCCGGCCGGCTGCTGAAGGAGACCCTGGTGACCAGCGGCACGATGACCAACCGCGTGGACCGTCTCGCGAGGCGAGGGCTCGTCGAGCGGCTGCCCGACCCGAGCGACCGCCGCGGCGTGCTGGTCCGTCTCACCCGGTCCGGGCGTACGACGGTCGACGGCGCGCTCGAGGGCCTGCTGTCGCGGGAGCGGTCGCTGCTGGCCGCGCTGGACGCCACCGAGCAGCGGACCCTGGCGCGGCTGCTGCGCACCCTGGTCGTCCCCTTCGAGGAGGACGTGTCGTGAAGGAGATCTGGCTGCGGTTCCTCTCCGGACCGGACGTGGACTCGCTCGCGCTCACCCGGCTCGACGTGATCGAGGCGGTGGAGGACGTGGTGGCCGCGCACGGCCGAGGCGAGACGGTGTTCGAGCCGAGGGTGCACCTGGTCCCGGCCAACGGCGGCGCCGGTCACTTCAACGTGCTGCGCGGTCACGTCTCCTCACTGGGCGAGGCAGGAGTCAGCGGCGTCAAGGTGGTCGGGGACTTCGTGCCGAACTACCAGCACGGCCTGCCCAGCGAGCTGGGGCTGGCGACGCTCTACGACCCGCGCACCGGCGTGCCGCTCGCGATCCTGGACGCGACGTTCATCACCGAGGCCCGCACCGGCGCGATGACGGCGGTGGGCGCCAGGCACCTGGCCCGGGCGGACTCGCGGGTGCTCGGTCACGCCGGCGCCCGGGGCACGGCGTTCAGCAACGTGACCATGCTCGACGAGCTCTTCGACCTCGACGAGATCCGGGTGACCAGCCGCCGACCCGAGTCCCGCGAGGCGTTCGGCGAGCAGCTGCGGGCCGTGACCAGCACCCCGGTGCGGGTGGTGGACACGGTCGAGGAGGCCTTCGACGACGCCGACATCCTGGTGGAGGCCACCCGGCTCACCGAGCCTGCGCCTCTGCTGCGCACGGCGGCCGTCAAGCCCGGCGCCTTCGTCGTCCCCTACGGCACCGTCAGCGCCGTCGAGCTCGACCTGCTCGACGTCATGGACAAGGTGGTCGTCGACGACTGGCGGGAGTCGCAGTCGGGACGTTTCGGCGCCCTGCGCCGGCACGTCGACACCGGCCGGCTCAGCGAGGCCTCGCTGCACGCCGAGCTCGGGCAGGTCGTCACCGGCGAGCGGCCGGGGCGCGAGCACCCCGACGAGCGGATCCTGCTGTGGCACCGGGGACTGTCGGTCCTCGACGTGGCGGTGGCGTACCTGGTGCTGACCCGTGCCGAGGCCGCCGACGTGGGCACGATGCTGCGGTACCGGTGATGCCGCAGGTCCTCGTCGAGACGCCGGCCGACCTGGATCCGGCCGCCGTTCTCGCCGTCGCGGACGGCGTCGAGGTCGTCCTGTCCTCGGGCCTCACCGACGCGCTGACGGTCTCCCGGGCGGCCACCGAGCAGGCGCTGGCCTCCGCCGGCCCGGTGTACGGCGTCACGACCGGCATGGGCAACCAGGCCCACCTGTCCATCGGGGCCGACGAGCAGCCCGCCTTCCAGGACCACCTGATGCTGGCTCGCTCAGTGGGGACCGCGCCGTGGCTGGACCGCCGCGAGGTGCGGGCGGTCCTCGCGACCCGGCTCCGCACCCTGCTCGAGCCCGAGGTCGGGGTGTCCCCGGACCTCGCGAGGGCGATCGCCGCGGTGCTGACGGCCGGGCTGCACCCGGCAGTGCCGACGGCCGGCAACGGCGCGGCCGGCGAGATCATCCCGCTCGCGCACCTGGGCGCGTTCCTCAC
Source organism: Nocardioidaceae bacterium (assembly GCA_035634095.1). Taxonomy (GTDB): domain Bacteria; phylum Actinomycetota; class Actinomycetes; order Propionibacteriales; family Nocardioidaceae; genus Nocardioides_B. Next base: position 36,189 of record DASQDP010000058.1, read on the forward strand.
CGGACGAGGCGAGGGTCTCGACCACTCCGGCCGGAGCCGGCCCGCCGGCCCCCTGCTGCGCGACGCCGGGATGTCGCCGTACTCGTTCGCGGCCAAGGAGGGCGTCGCGTTCCTCCAGGGCGTCCCGGTCGCCACAGCGCTCGGGGTGCTGCTCGGGAGCGCCGCCCGGCTGCTCGCCACGCAGGTGACGGTCGTGGCCTCCGCCGAGGTCGCGCTGGTGCGGGCCCCCCGCGACCCCTACGCCGCAGCGCTCGCTCGAGGAGACGACGAGCTCGCCGTCGTCCTCGAGGCGATCCGATCGCTCGCCGGCGACGAGCCCGCGCCGCACCTGCTGCAGGCCCCGGTGTCCTTCCGCGTGGTCGGGCCCGCGCTGGCCGTCCTGCACCGCGCGGTCCGCTCCCTCGACCAGTCGGTCGGTCGGGCGCTGACGGGGGTGAGCACCTCCCCTGCCCTGGTGGGTGGCCGGTTCCTGGGCACGGCGGGCTTCCACGGCTTCGACCTCGCGGCGGCCGCGGACGCCGTACGCCTCGCGGTGCTGCACGTCGCCGAGCTCGGGGCGGCACGGCTCCACCGGCTCCTCGACCCACGGGTGACCGGCCTGCCGGCCCAGCTGTCCCTGGAGCCGGGACGGCAGGCGGGACTGGTGGCGCTGCACAAGCGGGCAGTGGGTCTGGTGCACGAGGCGCGGCGCACCTCGGCTCCGGCCGCGCTCGGTGCCACGGAGACCTCGCTCGGCCACGAGGACGCACAGGGGTTCGCCGTGGAGGCGGCTCGGGCGGCACTCGGCTCGCTGGAGGTGCTCCGCGACGTCACCGCGTGCGAGCTGCTCGCCGTGCACCAGGCGCAGCTGCTGGACCCGGCCCCTCGCCGGGGCTCTGAGGCGCTGAATCTGGTGTTGCACCACGCTTTCCGCGTTCTGCCCGATCGAGCCGACGACCGGCCGACGGGCCGCGACGTAGCAGCGATCGTGGCCGCTTTGGGCATAGGTTGGGCGGACCACGTCCTGCCCTCCGAGCGCGACCAGCCGTCCTCCGCCGACGTGCCTCGTTCCTGAAACTCTAGTGATCGACTACCTTTTAGCCTTCCACCACAGGTTCGGAGATCCCGATGATCACGTTCGACAAGGTGACGAAGGCCTTCCCTGGCGGGGCCGTCGCCGTCGACGAGCTGTCGGTCGAGCTGCCCACCGGGCAGATCACGGTCTTCGTGGGTCCCTCGGGGTGCGGCAAGACCACCAGCCTGCGGATGATCAACCGCACCATCGAGCCGAGCTCCGGCACCATCTCGATCGACGGTGAGGACGTCACCAGCCAGGACGCCGCCCTGCTGCGGAGACGCATCGGCTATGTCATCCAGAACGCCGGCCTGTTCCCGCACCGCACCATCGAGGACAACATCGCCACCGTCCCGATGCTCAACGGCGTCGGGAAGAAGCAGGCGCGCCAGGAGGCCGTGCAGCTTCTCACCCGGGTGGGGCTCGACGAGTCGATGGCCCGGCGCTACCCGGCACAGCTGTCCGGGGGGCAGCAGCAGCGCGTCGGGGTCGCCCGAGCGCTCGCGGCCGACCCGCCGGTGATGCTGATGGACGAGCCGTTCAGCGCCGTCGACCCGATCGTCCGCGACAGCCTGCAGAAGGAGTTCCTGCGGCTGCAGTCCGAGCTGGGCAAGACGATCGCCTTCGTCACCCACGACATCGACGAGGCGATCAAGCTCGGCGACAACGTCGCGGTGCTGCGCGTCGGCGGTCGGCTCGCCCAGTTCGGCACTCCTCGCGACCTCCTGGACAACCCTGCGGACGAGTTCGTCGCCGACTTCGTGGGACGGGACCGCGGCTTCCGCGCGCTGTCCTTCCTCACCGCCGAGCACCTCGAGGTGGAGCCGGTCTCGGCGTACGCCGACCGCGGCCGCGGCGTACGGCTGGTGCTCGACGACGGGGGCGCGCCGCAGGGCTGGGCGGTCAACGGCGACGCGCGGCTGCGGGCGCTCCCCTCGACGTTCGTCGCCGGCGACTCGCTGCGGCTCGTCACCGACCTCGCGATCACGTCTCCGGCGGGGGCCGCTGTCCGGGTGGACCAGCACGGGGTCGCCGACGGGGTGGTCGCGCACGAGGCGGTGGCCCGTCACCTCACCGCGCACCGGCAGCAGGGGCAGCAGGGGCAGCAGGGGCAGCAGGGGCAGCAGGGGCGGGGATGATCGACTACGTCACCGCGAACCGCTCGGTCATCCTCGAGGCGCTCGCGCAGCACGTGTGGCTCTCGCTGCTCCCGGTGCTGGTCGGGGCGGCGCTGGCGCTGCCGGTGGGCTACCTCGGCGTGCGCTACCCGCGCTTCTACCAGCCGATCGTCAACCTGGGCGGGCTGATCTACTCGATCCCGTCGCTCGCCCTGTTCCTGATGCTGCCCGCGGTGCTCGGCCTGCAGGTGCTCGACCCCCTCAACGTGGTCGCGGCGCTGGCGCTCTACACGTTCGCGCTGCTCACCCGCACCGTCGCCGATGCACTCCTGTCCGTCCAGGGCCAGGCCACCCAGGCGGCGTACGCGCTGGGCTACCGGCCGGTGCGCCAGCTGCTCGGCGTCGAGCTCCCGATGGCCCTGCCGGTGATGCTGGCCGGCCTGCGTGTCGCGACCGTGTCGAACATCAGCCTGGTCAGCGTGTCCGCGTTCCTCGGGGTGACCAGCCTCGGGTCCCTGTTCACCCGGGGGCTGCAGCTGGACTTCCTCGAGCCGATCGCCGTGGGCATCGTGCTGTCGGTGCTGCTCGCCGCCGCCGCCGACACGTGCATCGTGCTGCTGCAACGCCGGCTGACGCCCTGGGCCCGGGTGAGTACGCGATGAGCGCCGCGACCCTGCTGGCGCCCGACGTCACTGCGCCGCTGATCAACTACTTCGCCTACCTCTTCGACGGCGAGAACTGGCGGTGGGCCTCCTCCTCGATCCCGGCGCGGCTGCTCGAGCACGTCGCCTACACCCTGGTCACGCTGCTGATCAGCGCCGCCGTCGCTCTGCCGGTCGGGCTGTTCATCGGTCACACCAACCGGGGCGCGTTCCTGGCCATCAACATCGGCAACGCCGGACGCGCCCTGCCGACCTTCGGCCTGCTCAGCCTGATGGTCGCCCTGATCGGCATCGGCACGCTGCCGGTGCTGGTGGCGCTGGTGGTGCTCGCCGTGCCGCCCATCCTGTCGGCCACCTACGCGGGGATCCGCTCCGTGGACCCCTCCGCCGTGCAGGCTGCCGTGGGCATGGGGATGCGTCCGACGCAGGTGCTGTTCAAGGCGGAGGTGCCGATGGCCCTGCCGCTGATCAGCAGCGGCCTGCGCAGTGCGCTCCTGCAGGTCTGCGCGACGGCTACTGTCGCCGCCTACGTCGGCTTCGGCGGACTGGGCCGGTTCCTGATCGACGGCCTCAGCACGAACGACTACGCGCAGGTCTTCGCCGGTGCACTGCTCGTCGCCGTCCTGGCCATCGCGCTCGACCTCCTCAGCGCCGGCGCTCAGCACGCAGTCGTCTCCCCCGGAGTCCGTGCGCGGGCCGACCGCGGCGGACGTCGTACGTCGTCGAGCGCTGCACGGTCCACCGGCCGCACCCACCCGCACCCGCAAGCCCCCACCGCCGGCACCCCTCGCCAGCGGCCGAACGAAAGGCCCACCCCATGACCAGCGACATGTCGACCACCAGTCGTCCCCGCACCCGGCTAGCCACGCTGGCTGCGGTCGCCGCGCTGCTGCTGCCGCTCAGCGCCTGCGGAGGTGACCCGACCAGCACCACCGATTCCGGGTCCGGCTCGGGGGACTCCTCGACCATCACGATCGGCTCGGCGAACTTCCCGGAGAGCGAGCTGCTCGGCGAGATCTACGCGCAGTCGCTCGAGGCCGAGGACGTCGAGGTCACGCGCAAGTTCAACATCGGCGCCCGCGAGCTCTACCTCAAGGCGCTCGACGACGGGTCCATCGACCTGCTGCCCGAGTACAACGGCGCCCTGCTCGCCGCGCTGTCCCCCGACGGCGTGGCCGAGGACGTCACCACCCCCGACGAGGTCTACACCGCCCTGCAGAAGGTGCTGCCCGAGGGGATCGAGACGCTGCCCCAGTCGGCCGCCGAGGACAAGGACACGTTGACCGTCACCAAGGAGACCGCAGCGAAGTACAAGCTCACGACCATCGACGACCTCAAGCCGGTCGCCGGCCAGCTCAGGGTGGCGGCCGGACCGGAGTTCGACAAGCGCTTCCAGGGCATCGTCGGGCTGAAGGAGGTCTACGGCGTGACGTTCAAGGAGCTCAAGGTCCTCGACCCGGGCGGTCCCTTGACCAAGGCGGCGTTGAAGAAGGGCGACGTGCAGGTCGCCAACATCTTCTCCACCGACTCCGCGATCGAGACCGACGACCTGGTGGTCCTCGAGGACACCAAGAACCTGTTCCTGTCCCAGAACGTGCTCCCGCTGATCAGGTCCAGCAAGGTGGACAGCACCGTCGAGGGCGCCCTGAACAAGGTGTCCGAGAACCTCACCACCGAGGACCTCACGAAGTACCTCGCGATGGTGCAGGTCGACAAGCAGGACACGGCGACCGTCGCCGAGAAGTTCCTGACCGACAAGGGCCTCGTCTAGGCGTCGCTCGCTGCGGGGAGCGGGGCCGCGGTCACTCCGTGAGGGCTGCGGCCTCGAGCCACTCCTCCTCGAGCGCGTCCTTGGAGGCGAGCACCTCGCGCAGCTGCGCGTCCAGCTCAGCGAGCCTCGCGTAGTCCGCGGCGTGCTCGGCCAGCTGGGCGTGCAGCGCCGACTCCTGCTCGGCGAGCCGTGCCAGCTGCCGCTCGATGCGGGTCACGGCCTTGCGCGCGGTGCGGATGTCGGCCGGGGAGCCGCCGTCCCTCCCCGCCGCCCCCACCGGATTCGTCTGCGATCGTCCCGCGGCAGAGCCCTCCTGGACCGCAGACGAATCGGGGGTGCTGCGGCGGCGCTCGAGGTACTCCTCCACCCCCCGCGGCAGCAGCGAGAGCCGCCCGTCGCCGAGCAGCGCCCAGGTGGCGTCCGTGACCCGCTCCAGGAAGTACCGGTCGTGGGAGACGACCACCAGGGTGCCGGGCCAGCCGTCCAGGAAGTCCTCGAGCACGGTCAGCGTCTCGATGTCCAGGTCGTTGGTGGGCTCGTCGAGCAGCAGCACGTTGGGCTCGGAGAGCAGCAGCCGCAGCAGCTGCAGCCGGCGCCGCTCCCCGCCGGACAGGTCCCCGATCCGCGCGGTCAGCCGGTCACCGGTGAATCCGAACCGCTCCAGCATCGAGGACGCCGTGACCTCCTTCGAGCCGGCCGCCGAGGTGGTCGAGCCGGTCGAGACCCGGGCGACCCGCCGCAGCGCCTCCACCGAGTCCAGCACCCGCTGGGCCGGGTCGAGGTGGTCGAGCACCTGGCTCAGGTGCTCCAGCGCGACGGTCCGCCCTCGTCGCACCCGCCCGGCGTCCGGCTCGATGTCGCCGGCCACCAGCCGCAGCACCGAGGTCTTGCCCGCGCCGTTCACCCCGATCAGCCCGACCCGGTCCCCCGGCCCCAGCCGCCATGTGGCGTGGGAGAGCAGCCGCCGCTCACCGAGGACCAGGTCGACGTCCTCCATGTCCAGCACGTCCTTGCCGAGCCGCTGGGTGGCGAACCGCTGCAGCTCCAGCCGGTCCCGGGGCTCCGGCTCGTCCTCGATCAGGGCGTTGGCGGCGTCCGTCCGGAACTTCGGCTTGGACGTGCGCGCGGGCGCCCCGCGCCGCAGCCAGGCGAGCTCCTTGCGCATCAGGTTCTGCCGCCGGGACTCCGAGGCCGCGGCCTGGCGCTGCCGCTCGGCCTTGGCCAGCACGAAGGCCGCGTAGCCGCCGTCGTACACGTCGACGACCCCGTCGTGCACCTCCCAGGTCGTGGTGCACACCGCGTCGAGGAACCAGCGGTCGTGGGTCACCACGACCAACGCGCACGGGCGCCGCGCGAGGTGCTGGGCCAACCAGGACACCGCCTCGACGTCGAGGTGGTTGGTGGGCTCGTCGAGGATCACCAGCTCGTGGTCGCCGAGCAGCAGCCGGGCCAGCGAGGTGCGGCGCCGCTCCCCTCCGGAGAGGCCGTCGATCCCCCGGTCCAGCGAGACACCGGCGAGCAGGACCTCGACCACCTCGCGGGTGGAGGCGTCGGCCGCCCATTCGTGGTCGGCGCGGCCCTGCAGCACCACCTCGCGCACCGTCGCCGCCGGGTCGAGCTCGTCGCCCTGGGTGAGGAAGCCGAGCTGGAGGCCACGGTTGCGGGTGACCCTGCCCTGGTCCGCCTCCTCGAGCTCCCCGATGATCCGCAGCAGGGTGGTCTTGCCGTCACCGTTGCGACCGACGACGCCGATCCGCTCCCCGGCGCCGACCCCGAGGCTCACGTCTGCGAGCAGCGGGCGCACGCCGTAGGCCTTGTGCACCCGCTCCAGGCTGACCAGGTTGGCCGACCGTGCCACCTCAGCGGCCCCTCGCGCCGGCAGCGCGGCCAGGGACGACCCGGGCCCCCGGCACCGGGCCGGGCGCGACGGACACCGGCCCGAGCCCGCGTGCGGTCAGCTCCTCCGCCACGTGTACGGCGTCCGCCCTGCTGCCGCACAGGAACAGGCAGCTGGGTCCGGACCCGGACACCAGGGCGCCGTGCACACGGGCCGAGGGCAGCCCCGAGCGCCCGAGCTCGATCGTCTCGCGCAGTCCCGGCCGCAGCCGGAACGCCGGCTCCTGCAGGCCGTTGCTGAGCGTCGCGCCGACCGCCGCGACCTCGCCGGAGCGCAGCGCCGCCACCAGGTCCTCGGGGATCCGGGGCGACGGGACGGCGGACCCGTCGTGCAGCACGTCGAACTCCTTGTACACCGCCGGTGTCGAGAGACCGTCCGCCGACTCGAGCACCACCCACCAGCAGCTCTCCGGCTGTGGCGCGGGCAGCAGCGGGGTGAGGCTCTCACCGCGGCCGGAACCGATCGCGGTGCCGCCGACGAGCGCGAACGGGACGTCGCAGCCGAGCTCCGCGGCCAGCGCGACCAGCTCCTCGAGGGGGGTGGAGAGGCCCCACAGGCGGTCGCAGGCGAGCAGCGTGGCGGCGCCGTCGGCACTCCCTCCCGCCAGGCCGCCCGCGACCGGGATGCTCTTGTCGATGTGGATGTGCGCCCCACGCCCGGCGCCGGAGTGCTCGGCCAGCAGCAGGGCGGCGCGCACCGCGATGTTCGAGCCGTCGGTCGGCACGTCGTGCAGCGACAACCGGTCGTCCGCGCGCACGGTCATCGTGACCTCGTCCGAGGGACGCACGGTGACCAGGTCGTGGAGCCCGATGGCCTGGTAGACGGTCGCCAGCGCGTGGAAGCCGTCTGGCCGCACCGGCCCCACCTCCAGGCACAGGTTGACCTTCGCCGGTGCGGCGACGGTCACCGAGCCGTCGGGCGAGGCAGCCGGCGGCCGGTTCACCGGGCGGCGCCCTGCAGTGCCAGACCCTCGGCGACGAGTGCGAGCCGGCCGACGCTGAGCGCCTCGCCCCGCGAGCCGGGGTCCACGCCGGCATGCGCGAGGGCGGCCTCGGCGGCCTCGGCAGAGCCGGCGAGCTGCTTCAGCGTGGAGCGCAGCGTCTTGCGCCGTTGGGCGAAGGCAGCATCCACCACGGCGAACACCTCCGCCCGGGTGGCCGACACGGCGGGCGGGTCGCGGCGGGTCCAGGCGATCAGCCCGGAGTCCACGTTGGGCGCCGGCCAGAACACTGTGCGGCCCACCGACCCGGCCCGTCGTACGTCGGCGAACCAGGCGGCCTTGACCGAGGGGACGCCGTAGGTCCGTGACCCTGGCGGCGCGGCGAGCCGGTCGGCCACCTCGGCCTGCACCATCACCAGTCCGTGCCGCAGCGAGGGCAGCAGCTCGAGCAGGTGCAGCAGCACCGGCACCGACACGTTGTAGGGCAGGTTGGCGACAAGCGCGGTCGGCGGCGGCCCGGGCAGCTCCCGCACACGCAGCGCGTCGGCCTCCACGACCTGCAACCGGTCGCAGTGGTCGGGCGCATAGACCGCGACCGTGCCCGTCAGCGCCCCGGCCAGCGCTGGGTCCACCTCGACGGCGACCACCCTGGCACCGGTCGCCAGCAACGCCAGGGTGAGCGAGCCGAGGCCGGGTCCGACCTCCAGCACGACGTCGTCGGAGGTGACACCGGACGCGCGCGCCACCCGCCGCACCGTGTTGGGGTCGATCACGAAGTTCTGCCCGCGCTGCTTGGTGGGCCGCAGACCGAGCCCGTCGGCGAGCAGACGCACCTCCGCCGGCCCGAGGAACCTCGGACCGGCGGTGGACGCGGACGGGCTCAGCTGTTCCGGCACGCAGCCGACCCTATCCGCCGGTGCGGCAACGCCGTGGCGGCTAGTGCCCGGCGCCGCAGTGCGGCCAGGCACCGTAGCCACCCTCGGCGGCCGCGACCCGCTCGGCGACCGCGATCTGCGCCTCGCGGCTCTGCTGGTCGGGCCGGCCGGTGCCGCCGTACGCCGCCCAGGTGCTCAGGCTGAACTGCAGCCCGCCGTAGTAGCCGTTGCCGGTGTTGGTGGCCCAGTTGCCGCCGGACTCGCAGGCCGCGATCGCGTCCCAGACCGTCCCGCCGCTCGCGAAGTTGCTCGTCGGCGCCGGCTCGGGCTCCGGAGCGGGACGCTCCTTCGTGCCGTAGGCGACGACCTCGTCGACGGGACGGCGTACGACGGTGGAGCGCACCGCCTTGCGTGACACGACCTCGCCGTTGTGCAGGGTCACCCGGTAGACGACCTTGCGGCTGCCGGCGCGACCGTCGCGCACCGTCTCGGTCTCGTCGGTGTAGAGGTCGGCGTCGGCCCGCTTCCGGGTCCCGAAGTCGATGGGCTCGCGGTCCTGCCGCTGCGCGACCCGCACCCGGGTGAAGGTGATCCGGTCGCCGTCGCGCACGGAGGCGCCGACGCCGGGCTTCACCAGGTCGTCGCGGTCCGGCCTCACACCGAGCTCCCCGAGCGCACCCCCGACGCGTAGGGCGGTCACCGTCGCCGTACGCCGCTTGGCGTCGGCGATCTTCACGTGCAGCGTCTTGGGGGTGACCACCGCGAGGCGCAGTCCGGAGCGGCTGATGGCCGCACCGCGGCTGGTGGAGAGGTCAGCGCCGGAGACCCGCAGGCCGACCTGGTCGAGGGCGGTGTCCACATCGGTGGCCGTCACCCAGTAGCGCTGGGACCGGCCGTCGACCGCGACGTCCAACGGCCGTCCGTAGCGGACCGCGATGGTCTGGCCCTCCCCGATCTTCGAGGTGATGCCCGGCGCGACGACGTCGTGGTCGCCGAGCGAGATGTCCTCGGAGGCCAGCACCTCGCCGACCGAGTCGCTGAAGGTCTGGACCGAGCGCGGCTCTCCGTCGATCGAGAGAGTCACCGTCTTGCTCATCGAGGCGTACCCCACACCGGTGGCCGCCACCGCCACGGCTACGCCACCGGCGACCCCGGCGAGGGTGGACTTGCTCCTGGTCAGTTGCGCGAGTGTGCTCCGCACGCTTCTCCAAAGGTGGTGCTCCCCGGGCCGCGGGCGACGGACACCCGGCCCGCGCCCGGACTGTTGCAGCCCAGGACGACGCGGCGGACCTGTGCGGTCACGCTGCGCCGTCTGCTTGGTCGACGGTCGGACGTGCCGCATTGGCCCCGGGTGCCGCCCGAGAACTTCCCCGCTCCCGGCCGACAAGGCCCTGACCCTACGGAAGGCGCCGCGCAGGGTCCAAATGATCTGTCGGGTTCTGTCCTGTTCTCTTGCGGTTTGACGTGGTCGACATCACGTTCCCCGGCTCATCGGACTAGCCCGCAGGCGGCGCCGGGTGTTTCCTTCACCCATGGCGAAGCAACCGAAGCCTGACAGCCAGCCGCCGGTCCCCGTCGCGCACGTCCGACCGGTGCCGATCGGGGACTACGGGTTCCTCAGCGACGGGGAGGTCTCCGCGCTGGTCTCCCCCGGCGGGTCGGTGGACTGGATGTGCGTGCCGCGCTTCGACTCCGGCAGCGTCTTCGGCGCGATCCTCGGCCGGCACGCGGGTCGGTTCCGGGTCGCCCCCCTCGACGTGGTGGTGCCCGCGGACCGCCGCTACCTGCCCGGGACCATGGTCCTGGAGACCAGCTGGGGGACGCCGACCGGCTGGATCATCGTCCGCGACGCCCTGCTGGTCGGGCCGTGGCACCACCAGGCCGACCGGTCGCACACCTACCGGCGCACCCCCAACGACTACGAGGCCGAGCACATCCTGCTGCGCACCATCCGCTGCGTCTCCGGGGAGGTGCAGACCGTCATGGACTGCGAGCCGGTGCTCGACTACGGCCGGAAGCAGGCGCACTGGGACTACACCGGGGAGACCTACCACGCCGGGGTCGCCACGGCGGACGGGTCCGACGTACGCCTGCGGCTGTCCACCGACATGCTGCTCGGCTTCGAGGGCGGCCAGGCCAGCAGCCGGACGCTCCTGAAGGAGGGCGACGTCCGCTTCGTGGCGCTGTCGTGGGGCGGGGCAGAGCCCCCGGTGACGTTCGAGGACGCCTACCGGCGGCAGGTGTGGACCGCGCACCACTGGCAGCACTGGCTCGCGCGCGGCAAGTTCCCCGATCACCCCTGGCGCAGCCACCTCCAGCGCAGCGCGCTCACGCTCAAGGGCCTGACCTACGCCCCCACCGGTGCAGTGACGGCGGCGGGCAGCACGTCGCTCCCGGAGACCCCCGGCGGCGACCGCAACTACGACTACCGGTTCACCTGGATCCGCGACGCGACGTTCGCGCTGTGGGCGATGTACTCCCTCGGGTTCGACTGGGAGGCGGTCGACTTCTTCGCGTTCATCGCCGAGGTCGCCGAGCGCGACGACAACCTGCAGATCATGTACGGCATCGGCGGCGAGCGGGAGCTCGAGGAGTTCGAGCTGGACCACCTGCCCGGCTACGCGCACTCCCGCCCGGTGCGGATCGGCAACGCGGCCTACGCCCAGCAGCAGCACGACGTGTGGGGTGCGCTGCTGGACTCGGTCTACCTGCACTCCAAGACCGCCGACCACCTCGACAACCGGATCTGGCCGATCCTCGACAAGCAGGTCGGCCAGGCGCTCAAGCACTGGCGGGAGCCGGACGCCGGGATCTGGGAGGTGCGCGGGGAGCTGCGGCACTTCACCTCCTCGAAGATCATGTGCTGGGTCGCGGTGGACCGGGGGGCCAAGCTGGCGCGGATGGCCGGCGAGGACGCCAAGGCAGCCGAGTGGGAGCTGGCCGCGCAGGAGATCAAGGAGGACGTCCTCGCCAACGGCGTCGACGAGCGCGGGGTGCTGACCCAGTACTACGGCGGGACCCCTCTCGACGCCTCGTGCCTGCTGGCCCCGCTGGTCGGGTTCCTTCCGCCCGACGACCCGCGCATCCGGGCGACGGTGATGGCGATCAGGGAGGAGCTCACGGTCGACGGCCTGGTGCTCCGCTACAAGGTCGAGGAGACCGACGACGGGTTCTCCGGCGAGGAGGGCACGTTCACCATCTGCTCGTTCTGGCTGGTGTCCGCCCTCTGCGAGATCGGCGAGTTCGCCGAGGCCCGCAAGCTGTGCGCCAAGCTGCTGTCCTTCGCCGGCCCGCTGCAGCTCTACGGCGAGGAGATCGACGCCCACAGCGGCCAGCACCTCGGCAACTTCCCGCAGGCCTTCACCCACCTCGCCCTGATCCACGCCGTGCAGGACGTCATCGCCTCCGAGACCGACCGGGCCTGAGGCGGGACCCGGCCCTGCAGGCTGTCGAGACCCGCCTGCGTCGCCATCACCTCACCAGGAGCCGCCGAAGGCCGCGTCGGTGTTCGCGTCGATGGCCGCGCACAGCGCCTCGAGGTCCTCACCGCGGGTGGCGGCCATCGACCGCACCGTGAGCGGCACCAGGTAGGACGCGTTGGGGCGGCCGCGATAGGGGCTGGGCGTCAGGTACGGCGCGTCGGTCTCCACCAGCACCCGGTCCGCTGGCGCCACCCGCAGCGCGGCCCGGAGGCCGTCGGCGTTCTTGAAGGTCACGGTGCCGGCGAAAGAGAGCCACGCCCCGCGGTCCAGGCAGGCCCGGGCGAAGTCAGCGTCTCCGGAGAAGCAGTGCATCACCACCCGGTCCGGCACGCCCTCCTCGTCGAGGACGCGCAGCACGTCCGCGTGCGCCTCACGGTCGTGGATGACCAGCGTCCGGTCGAGGCGGCGGGCGAGGTCGATGTGCCGGCGGAACGACTCCTCCTGGGCAGCCCTCCCGTCCTGGCCGGTCCGGTAGTGGTCCAGCCCCGTCTCCCCCACGGCGCGCACCCGGTCGCTGCTGCGCGCCAGCGACTCGATCTCGTCCAGCGCCTCCTCCAGCCGTCCTGCCGCTGCCAGCAGGGGCGCCTCGTTGGGGTGCAGCGCCACTCCGGCGACCAGCGCGTCGTGCGCGGTCGCCGCCTGCACCGCCCACCGGGCGCCGGGCAGGTCGCAGCCGATCTGCACGATGCGCGGGACCCCGACCGCCGCGGCCGCGGCCAGCGCGTCCGAGGTGGCGAGCCAGCCCTCGCCGGCGGCGATGTCGAGGTGGCAGTGGTTGTCCACCACCGGGACCGGCAGCGGCTCGGGGGCCGGCGGCGGGGTCTGGTCCCGAGCACCGGACCGCCGCCTGCGCGGGGGGCCCTCTGTCGGCTCAGTCATCGCCCACCGGCCTTGAAGGCCACCACCGCGTCGTAGACCACCCGCCGCGGCTGCCCGGTCCGGCGTGCCACCTCCTGGATCGCCTCCTTGCGCGGAGTGCCCGCGGTCTGCTCCTGAGCGACGAGCGTCGCCAGCGTCCCCGGGTCCACCGGTCCCTCGGCCGCTCTGTCCGGGCAGCCCTCCACCACCAGGGTCACCTCGCCGCGCACCCCCTCACCTGCCCACGTGGCGAGCTCGGCCAGCCCGGCCCGTCGTACCTCCTCGTGGGTCTTCGTCAGCTCCCGGCAGACCGCGCCCCGCCGAGCCGCGCCGAACGCCTCGGCCATCGCGGCCAGCGTGGCGGCGGTCCGGTGCGGCGCCTCGAAGAACACCATGGTCCGGGGCTCCGCCCGCAGCGCGGCGAGGCGCCGACCGCGTTCGCCGGCCTTGCGGGGCAGGAAGCCCTCGAAGCAGAACCGGTCGACGGGCAGCCCGGAGACCGCGAGCGCGGTGAGCACCGCCGACGGGCCGGGTACGGCGGTCACGGTGATGCCGCGCTCCAGAGCCGCGACGACCAGCCGGAAGCCCGGGTCGGACACCGACGGCATCCCGGCGTCGGTCACCACGAGGACCCGGTCGCCGTTCTCCAGCGCCTCGACGAGGGCCGGAGTCCGAGCCGACTCGTTGCCCTCGAAGTAGGACACCACCCGTCCGGTCGTGCTCACCCCCAGATCTCCCAGGAGCCGTCGCAGGCGACGGGTGTCCTCGGCGGCGACCACGTCCGCGGTCGCCAGCTCGTCGGCCAGCCGGGCGGGCGCGTCGCTCACCCGGCCGATGGGGGTGGCTGCGAGCACGAGCACGCCGGTGGTCCTGGAGGGGTCGCCCACCAGGCGATCATCTCCCACGACTCGCCCGTCACGACGCTCGGCCGGTTCCCGGCTCCGTACAGTTGCCGGAGTGACCACCGCGCACCAGGCCCGTCACACGCACCCCGGCACGGGCTTGTCCACCTCGGCCGACGACCGCCCGGTGCCGCTCGCTCGGCAGCGGCTGGCTCGGTGGCACGACGACGACCGGGTGGTCGGCTGGGTGGCGACCGCAGCCGTCACGCTGCTGGCCGGCTTCCTGCGGCTGCAGACGCTGGGCCGCCCGAAGGCCTTCCTCTTCGACGAGACCTACTACGCCAAGGACGCCTGGTCGCTGTGGGAGCACGGCTACGTCACCAACTACGTCGAGGACGCCAACGAGAAGATCCTGCGCGGGGACCTGAGCGGGCTGTTCCAGGACTCCCCGAGCATGGTGGTGCATCCCGAGGTCGGCAAGTGGCTGATCGGGCTCGGTGAGCACTTCTTCGGCATGGACCCGTTCGGGTGGCGGATCGCCTCCGCGGTCGTGGGCACGTTGATGGTCGCGGTGCTGGTCAGGCTGGCGCGCCGCCTCACCGGCTCCACGCTGCTGGGCTGCGTGGCCGGGCTGCTGCTGTGCTTCGACGGCATGCACTTCGTGCTGTCCCGGCTGGCGCTGCTCGACATCTTCCTGGCGTTCTTCCTGCTCTGCGCCGTGTCCTGCCTGGTCGCGGACCGAGACTGGGGGCGGGCCCGGATGGCACGGCTGGCGCCGCTCGAACGCCGCACCACGGCCGCGGACTGGGGACCGGTGCGCGGCCTGCGGTGGCGGCCCTGGCGGCTGGCGGCAGGGATCTGCTTCGGCCTTGCGCTCGGCACGAAGTGGAACGCCCTGTACGTGATCGCGACCTTCGGGCTGCTCGTGTGGATGTGGGACGCCGGTGCCCGCCGCTCGATCGGGGTGCGGCACTCCCGGATGCGCTCGCTGCTGGTGGACGCACTGCCGGCGTTCGGTTACCTGGTCGGGGTGGCGCTGGTGGTCTACGTGCTGACCTGGACAGGCTGGCTGCTGCACGCCGACGTCTACGAGAAGTCGCTCTCGGACACCCAGTACGGCCCCTACTGGGGCGGCTACCTCGAGAGTGACGCCCGCGGCTTCCTGCCCGAGCTGCTGCAGTCCCTGCGCTCACTGTGGCACTACCACCACGACGTCTACAGCTTCCACACCACGTTCCTCGACGACGCCACGCACGCCTACCAGTCCAAGCCGCAGGGATGGCTGATCCTCAACCGCCCGGTCGGCGTGCAGGCGGACCTCGGGATCAACCCCGGCGTCCAGGGGTGCACCGCGCCCGCGGACAGCACCTGCCTGCGCCAGACGCTGATCCTGGGCACCCCGGCGCTGTGGTGGGGCGGCGTGCTGGCCCTCGTGTACGCCGTCTACGCGTGGGCCGCCAGGCGGGACTGGCGGTTCGGCGTTGCCGTGGTGGGGGTGCTGGCGTCCTGGCTGCCGTGGGTCGCGAACGACGACAGGCCGATCTTCTCCTACTACGCCATAGCGATCATCCCGTTCACCGTGCTCGCCATCGTGCTCTGCCTGGGCTCGGCGATGGGCGGCCCACGCGCATCGCACCAGCGCCGGATGTGCGGTACGGCGGTCGCCGGCACGTTCGTGGTGCTGGTGGTCCTCAACTTCGCGTGGTTCTGGCCCATCTACACAGGTGGGCTGATCACCACTCCGGACTGGCTGGACAGGGTCTGGTTCAAGCGATGGATCTGAGCGGCGGGCCGGCCGGCCGGCCGAGCACGCGCGGCTGAGGGGACCGGGGAATTACGCCCCGAGGCCCGTCTTGTCCACCTTGCGGTGGAAGCGCATCCCGGCCAGGCCACCCAGGATGGCGCCACCCAGCGTGGCCGCCACCGCGGCGACGGCGGCGATGATCCCGCCGGTGGTGAGGTCGCCCTCGCTGACCGGGATCCGGGGAAAGCTGTTGAGCTGGGCCAAGATGTTGAACTTCTCGCCGGCGACGACGCCGAGCACGGCCACCGCGACGGCCACGACCAGTGCCCACACCCAGACCGCGATCCCCTGCTTCATGCCGTTGAACCGCGCCATCCGGGCGGCGACGTACCCGCCGCAGTAGTAGGCGACGAACAAGATCACCAGCAGGATGATGCCGCCCACGATGCCCACCGTGGACGCGGCCTGCTGCGCCTCCTCGGCGGCTGCGCCGACTGGCGTGTTGTTGGCGATCCCGACCACGGCGCCCGCCGCGGTCACCAGTGCGGTCAGCAGGACAGCCATCCCGGTGGCGGTCAGGAAGCCGAAGAAGGCGGAGCCGAGCTTGATCCCGCCGTGCTCCTCCTTCTGCCGGGCGACGACGCTGCGCCGGTCGCGGCTCAACGCGGACCGGTCGTCGGGGTGGCCGGTGGGTTGCGCGGTGCTCATCGGGTCTCCTCGCGGTGGGTGGTGCGATCGGTGATGGCGTCCTCGGTCGCCGAGGCGGTGCCGTCGACCTCGATGTGCTCCTTGCGCACCTCTTCGGTGACGGTCTGCTGCTCGGTGACGAAGGAGGTGCCGAGCCGGACCCGCTCCACGGGTACCGTCTCCTTGCTGACCAGCACCCGCTCCTCGTGCAGCACGATCTCGTGCTCCTCGGCGGTCAGCTCCGCCGCTCGGGCGGCGTTGCCGGGGTGCGCCTCGGTGATCGGCTCGCGCTCGATCCTCAGCTGCTGCCGGCTGACCGGCACGGTGCGGGTGACGTCCTCGGTGACGACGTACTTGCGCAGCCTGGCGGTGCCGGAGCGGACCGTCTCGGTGCCGACCTGCAGCCGTTCCTCGGAGCGGGTCATCGCGTCGTCGGTGACGGGGCCGGAGCTGTCGTGCCCGACGGTGCCGCGCTCGGTCGGCTGGCCCGTCGTCGGCTGGCCCGTCGTGCTCGGACCCGCGAAGGTGACGCCGTAGTAGCGGTAGAGCTCGTCCTCCTCCTCGGGACTCAGGTGGCCCTCGGACTCCTCGACCCGGGGGGCGCCCTTGACCGTGTCCTTGCTGAACGGCACCCGGACGTCGTCCCCCTGCACGGTCGCCCCGGCCAGCGGCACGAAGCTCTCGCCGCCGCCGAACAAGCCCGTCCTCGTGGTGACCCACTCCGGCTCGGAGCTCCGGTCGTCGAGGTAGACCTGCCCGATGCTGCCGATCCGGGTGCCGTCCTCGCCCAGGACGTCGCCGCCTCCGGTGAGGAGCCCGCGCACCTGTGCCGTGGTGATCATCTGCTCTCCTGGTCGGTGGGCCGTGCGGCCGTCGTCCGGTCGGACCGAACCGCCGGCAGGTCCTTTCGTTACCCCTCCACTTTTCTCGTCAAACCCTTGTACGACGTCTCGGCGGCCTACCATGGACAGACCATGTACACGATCAAGCAGGCTGCTCGGCTGACCGGCGTGCCGGAGGCGTCGCTGCGTGCCTGGGAGCGCCGCTACGGCGTCGTGACCCCTCGGCGGACGGAGTCGGGCTACCGCATCTACGACGATGCCTCGGTCGCCACGGTGTCCGCGATGCGCCAGCTCGTGCAGGCCGGGTGGTCACCGGCCGAGGCCGCACGCAGGCTGCGTCCGGGTGCGACGCCTGAACCTTCTCCGCGGGCGGGACCTGACGCAGCCGGTGAGAACGCCGCCACCCACATGGAGCTGTTCCTGTCCTCGGCGGCGCTCATGGACACCGAGGGGATCGAGGAGAGCCTGGACCGCGGCTTCGCCCTCGGGTCCTTCGAGCACGTCGTCGACTTCTGGCTGTTCCCGACGCTGGAGGCGCTCGGCGAGGGCTGGATGCGCGGCGAGGTCGACGTCGCGGGAGAGCACGCGGCCAGCGCGGCGGTGCATCGTCGGCTGTCCGCCGCCTACCAGGCCGCGGGCAGCCGCACCCGGGGCGCCTCGGTCGTGGTGGGGCTGCCGCCCGGGAGCCGGCACGAGCTGGGGGCGCTGGCCTTCGCGACCACCCTGCGGCGGCGGGGGATGGACGTGCTCTACCTGGGTGCCGACGTCCCGGGCCCGAGCTGGGACAAGGCGGTACGGACTCGGTCCGCCAGGGCCGCCGTGCTCGCCGTGGTCACCGCTGACGACCGTCCGAGTGCCGCAGCGGTGGTGGACCGGCTGAAGGCGGGCCACCCGGACCTGGTGGTGGCCAGCGGCGGCGCGTGCGGGCACCGCCTGGGCGCCGGCGTGCACACTCTCGGCCCCACGCTGGGCGTGGCAGCGCAGGAGCTCGACGCGCTCCTGCACGCCCCGACCGGCGGCTGAGCGGGCGCGCGGACGGCCAGGTCAGCGCAGCGGGCCGGGCTCCGCGGCGCTCGCGGTCCCGGTCGTCGTCGTGGCGCCGGCCTCGGTCACGTCCACGACCTCCTTGCCCACGGTCTCGGCGACCTCGACCGAATCAGTGACGGTGTCGACGTACACGCGGACCCGCTCCCGCGGCACCACCCGGGTGCTGACCTCGACCTCCTCCTCCGAGAGCCACAGCTCCAGCACCGGCTCGCTCGCGTGAGCCGCGCCGGTCGACTGCTGCACCAGTCCGTCGCCGTCGGCCAGGGCCGCGGACGTCGCGGCACCCGCGTCCGCCGGCAGCTCCTCGACCACCAGCTCCTCGCGGCGTACGGTCACGGTGACCTGGCGCTCCTCGGTGACGACCCGCTTCGCGATGCGGACCCGGCCGGCCACCTCCGAGGTGCGAGCGATGTCGAGCCGCTCCTCGGAGCGGATCACCTCGGCGGTGTCACCGGCAGGAACCGCGTCCGGAGATCCCGGGGCGGTCACCCCGCCCATGCCGTGCAGTGCCTCCGCTGAAGGATGGTGCGACGTCATGGGCTCACCTCTCGCCGGGAACCCGGTTGTACCCGCTTTCCGAGCGGCCAACCGGCACCTCGTCGTGCAGCCGCTCCCGTCCAGGAGGCTGGTGACGGTCGCGTTCATGGGGCGCCGGGGACGCATTCCGTCCACCGGGACGGCAACCGTCGCCGGTCGGGCGGCGACCGGCGGGTCCGTCGGCTAGCGCCGGTGGGGTGCCACCATCAGAGGCCGCCCTTGCCGAGCTGGTCGGCGATGTGCTCCGCCTGCCGGATCGCCAGCGCCACGATCGTCAGGGTCGGGTTGGCCGCGCCGCCGGTGGTCATCGCCGAGCCGTCGCTGATGAAGAGCCCCGGCACGTCGTGCGCCTGGCCCCAGCGGTCGGCGACCCCGTCCTCGGGCCGCTCGCTGAGCCGGCAGGTGCCCAGGTTGTGGGTCGCGGGGTACGGCGGGGTGTGGTGCACGCCGACCGCGCCCACCGCCTCGTACATCAGGTCGGCGCGGCTGTAGCCGTGGTTGCGCATCGCCACGTCGTTGGGGTGGTCGGCGAACCGGACGTCGGAGCCCGGGAGCCCCCACCGGTCCTTGATCGCGGTGTTCAGCGTGACCCGGTTCTGCTCCTGCGGCATGTCCTCGCCGACGATCCACAAGCCCGCCGTGTTCTCGTAGGCGTCCATCACCTCGGTGAACCCGGGACCCCACTCCCCCGGGCCGACGAACGCCGCCAGGAACGCCGGGCCCAGGGACAGGGTCTCCATGTAGTAGCCGCCGACGAACCCGCGCGAGGTGTCCTGACGGGCCTCGTCGGCGACGATGCCGGCCATCGTCTCGCCGCGGTACATGCGCACCGGCTCGTCGAACCGGGCGTAGACCGAGCCCGTCAGGTGGCGCATGTAGTTGCGGCCCACCTGGCCCGAGCTGTTCGCGAGGCCGTCGGGGTGCAGCGAGCTGGCACTCAGGAGCAGCAGCCGCGGGGTCTCGATCGAGTTGCCGGCCACGCACACGAGCCTCGCCGCCTGCCGGTGCAGGGTGCCGTCCTTGTCGACGTACAGCACTGCGTCGGCGCGCCCGCTGGCGTCGTGGGTCACCTGCACCGCCTGGGAGTTGGGGCGCAGGTCGCACTTGCCGGTCTTGATGGCCCGGGGGATCTCGCGGACGGCGGTGCTCCACTTGGCGGTGCTCTTGTCGCCCTGGAAGTTGAAGCCGTCCTGGATCGATGCCGGGCGTCCGTCGTACGGTTCGGCGTTCGTGCCGTAGGGGCCGGTCGCGTAGAACTTGTAGCCGACCTTCTCCGCGCCGTTGGCGAACACCTTGTAGTTGTTGTTGGCCGGCAGCGGCGGGCGGCCGTGGCGGTGCGTCGAGCCGATCGCCTTCTCCGCCGCGTCGTAGTAGGGCGCGAGCTCCTCGAGCGTGATCGGCCAGTCCAGGAGGTTGGCGCCCTCGATGTCGCCGTAGTAGGTCCTGGTCTTGAACTCGTGGGCGCGGAAGCGCGGCGTCGCGCCCGACCAGTGCGTGGTGGAGCCTCCGACGGCCTTGACGATCCAGGCCGGCAGGTTCGGGAAGTCCCGTGCCACGCGGTAGGGGCCGGATGCGGTGCGGTCGCCCAGCCAGGCCATCTGCTGGAAGGACCTCCACTCGTCGTTCTCGTAGTCCTGGGGCATCAGGTACGGCCCGGCCTCGAGCACGACGCAGGGAATGCCCCGGGCGGTGAGCTCGTAGGCGAGCGTTCCACCGCCCGCGCCGGAGCCGATGATGACGACGGCCTCGTCGTCCTGGGCGATGGTGGCGCCGTAGTGGTCGGCCTGCGAGGGCAGGTCCTCCGCGTCGGAGCGCTGGTCGGGATGGGTGTCGGTCACGGGAGTGCTCCTCAGGCCTGGGTGGACGCGGTGGCGGGCTCGTCGTCGGGGGCGACCTCGACGAGCCGCTCCGGACCGTCGTACTCCTCGACGCGAGGCGTCGGCAGCCAGTCCAGGTCGTCGAAGCCTCGGTGCAGGTAGCCGCCCAGCTCGAAGGACGGCCCCTCGTAGCCGAGCAGCCGGTGCACCTCGGCGTCGTCGTACAGCGTCACCACGGCCACGCCGCGGATGAACGTGAAGAACTCCGCGTCCTCGATCTCACGCAGGAGCGTCAGCGTCGTCTCGTCGTCGAGGTCGGCGAAACGGGTCCCGCCCCACAGGACCGCGGCACGGGCGTCCAGGGTGGCCAGGCCCGCGGTCAGCGCCAACCGGTGCCACAGGGACGCGTCGACCTGGCTGAGGATGGCGTCGGCGGTGCGCTCGTAGGGACCGTCGGGGAACCGGGGGTGAGGGTACGCCGCGCGCAGCAGCCGGACCAGGTTGCGACGGCTGTCCGCGTCGAGGGACGGGGTGCTGGGCTCGGCCACGCGGCGCCTCCGGGGGCTGGGGAGATGTGACGGGCGCCACGCTAGGCAGACGGGCGCGACGTGCCTAAGGCACTTCTCGTTCGGTGAGAACGCCCGCCGGGTGGTCGAGCCGCCCGATCGTGGTCGGTGGGCGCTGCCTCGCGGGTCGACTGGCACAACCGCCTCCCTACGCGCCGGGCGGGCCCCGGACGGACGTTGTGCGAGTCGACCTGCGTGGCGCCGACGGCATCGCGCGGCCCTGCTCGCGCCGTTCCGACCCGCGGTCAGCGGGCGCTGACGGAGCGGTAGAACCGCCCCACCCGGGAGGCCGTGCTGCGCAGCGCCGCCTCGACCTCGACACGGCCGGAGGCGAAGCGGTCATCGGGCCCGGACACCGCGACCGACCCGAGCACGACGCCGCTGGGCCCGCGTACCGCGGCGGCCGCGCAGGTGGACCCGGCCTGGAACTCACCGAACTCCCAGGCGATGCCCCTCTCGGCAACGCTGGCGAGCTGCTCGGCGAGCTGGCGGTGGCCGGTGATGGTCCCCGGGCCGAAGCGCGGCATCGGCTCCGGGTCGAGGTGCAGCGCGCGCTGGGCGGGGGTCATGTTGGCCAGCAGGATCTTGCCGAGCGCGGTGGCGTGCGCGGCCTCGGAGAAGCCGAACGCCAGGGGCTGCAGCCGGGGACGCTGCGGCGAGTCAGCGGTGCACACCAACACGATCTGCGACCCTCGGTGCACGGCGAAGTAGGCAGCCGCCTCGACCTGGCGGTGCAGCGCGCTCACCTCGGTGCGGACCGCTCGCGGGACCCCGATCTGCCGGTGCAGGGAGACCCCGAGCTGGTGCAGCTTGTAGCCGAGCTCGAAGCGCTTCTCCTCCCGGATGTGCACCAGGTAGTCGCTGTCGAGGAGCTCTCGCACCAGCCGGTAGACCGTCGGCAGCGGAAGTCCGGTGACATCGGCGATCTCCTTCGCCGAGGCACCGCCGCGCTCCGCGACCACCTCCAGGATCTCCAGGGTGCGGTGCACCGACCCGGGCCGCGACGAGTGCTCCAGCCCCGACGCCCGGCGTGGCCCCACGGCCGGCTCGGTCGGGTCCATGCTCACGGGGTCAGCGTAGGCAGAGGCGTTCTCACCGGTCGAGAGAGCGGCCTGACCGTCGTACGCCCTCCGTGCCACGATGCGCGCCCGATGCCTCGTCTCGCCTCCAGGAGAGCCCCATGATCTTCATCTGCGTCAAGTGGAAGGTGAAGCCCGAGTACGCCGACCGGTGGGTCGAGCTGACCAAGGACTTCACCGACGCGACCCGCGCGGAGAAGGGCAACCTGTTCTTCGAGTGGTCGCGCAGCGTCGACGACCCGAACCAGTACGTCCTCATCGAGGCCTTCCAGGACGACGCAGCCGAGGCCCACGTCACGGCGGACCACTTCAAGCGCGCCCAGGCCGAGCTGCCGCAGTACGTCTCGGAGACCCCGAAGGTCCGCAACGTGCTGATGGAGGGCGACCACTGGGACACGCTGGGGGAGTTCGAGGTCTCCTGAGCAGAGCAGCCCGATGACCGACCGGCGGACCGAGCGTCCACCTGCCCTGCGGGAGCTGACGTGTTCCCGGGACTGAGCCTGGACCGGGGCGCGCGGCTGCTGGTGGTCGTCGCACACCCCGACGACGAGACCTTCGGCTGTGGGTCGCTGCTGCTGCGGGCCGCGGCCGAGGGGCTGGTGACGGGGGTCTGCTGCGCCACCCGTGGCGAGGCCGGCGAGATCGCCCCCGGAGCGGACGTCCCCGGTGCCGACCTCGGGAGGGTCCGAGAGGACGAGCTGCGTCGAGCCGCGGCGCTCCTGGGGGTCACCCACGTCGACCTGCTCGGCTTCGAGGACTCCGGGATGAGCGGCGACCCGGCCCCGTCCGCACTTGCGGCGGCGACCCCGGCCACGGTGCGGGAGTCAGTACGGTCGGCGGCTCAACCGTTCGACCCGGACGTGCTGGTCACCCTGGACGCGAGCGACGGCCACCGCGACCACGTCGTCATGCGCGACGCGACGCTGGGCGTCGGCGACCAGCTCGGGCTCCCCGTGTACCTGCACTGCTTGCCGCGCAGCCTTATGCAGCAGTGGGTCGACCACATGCTCCGCGACCGACCGGAGACCGAGCACCTCGCTGTGCGAGAGCAGCTCGGCGAGCTGGGCACGCCGGACGAGCTCGTCGACGTGGTCCTGGACCAGACAGACCACCTCGGCGCACGCGAGACCGCCATCAGCGCGCACCGGTCCCAGACCTCGCCGTTCGAGGGACTGCCGCCCGAGCTCCGTCGCGCCTTCCTCGGGCACGACCACCTTCAGCGCGCGAGGTAGCGCGGGACGACCGACCGAGACCTTCACGCTCCGGGACGAAGGTCACGGCGACGCGGTGCGGCGATCGCTGCTGCGATTCCGACGGTGAGCGCTGCCCCGACGAGGAGCACCGTGCCGAGATCGCTGTAGGTGAGCAGGGCACCGACGACGGTCGGGGTCACGATGGAGCTGACGGCGCCGGCGACGAACAGCGCGGTGAAAGCCGACGCAGGCTCGGCGGGGAACACCTGGGTGACCCAGATGGAGAACACAGCAGACCCGGTCGCGAAGGCAGAGCCGAACAGGATGGCGGACCCGAGGACGGCCCAGAGGAGGTGGTTGGCGCCGCCGAGGATGCCGAGCGAGGCGCCGAAGGCGCCGAGGCAGACTGCTGCCATCCGCTCCGCGCCGAGCGCGGCGACAGCCCGCTGCGCCACCACTGCCACCAGCCCAGAGACACCGAGGACGACGTAGAGCAAGGCGCCGGCCGAGTCCTCCAGACCACCCGCACGCGCCGCATCAGCGGCGAAGACGAGGTAGAAGGCGCAGGCTGCGAACGCCACCGTGACGAAGACCAGCGGCCGGACCGCCGCGACCTTGAGCACACCTCCGTCAACGGTGGTGACCGTGCCTCTCGGGGGCGGGGGCGGGGGCAGCAGCGGCACCCATCGGAGGTTGACCAGCACGGCCACCGCAGCAGCGACACCGACTCCGGCCCAGGCCAGCCGCCACCCGCTGACGCCAGCCACCAGCACGAACAGGCCGACGAGCACCAGCCCCGCGCTGACGCCGGTGGCGATGAGGGCCAGCAGCCGAGGTCGGACCGGCTCTGGGGCCAGCCGCTCCACGATCTCGAAGTAGGGAGCCCACACCCAACCCGCCGAGCTTCCGGCGAGCACCGCTCCGAGAGTCAGCAGCGGCGCCGTCGGGGCAGCCGCGACCACCGCACAACCGAGGACGCCACACACGCCGCCGACGGTCGTGGGAGCGCGGGGTCCGCGTCTGGCGGCGAGCACGCCCGACAGGAGCAGCCCGCCCAGGTAGCCCACGAAGCTGGCGCTGGCGATGAAGCCGAGGAGCAGCTCGGACAGGCCCAGGTCCTGGCGGATGCCCGGCAAGGTCAGCCCGAAGCAGAACCGCGCCATCCCGAAGGCGACCCCCACGACTGCGAAACCCGCCATCCCGACACGGGATGGGCTCGCCGTGGCCGTGCTGACCGGGAGGACGGGTCTGGTCACGCTCTACCGCCTAGACGACGCTGATCGAACGACGCACGAGCGAACGGCCCAGCAGGGTCGAAGAGGCGCAGAGTGCGCCGCCCGTCAGAGTACCCGCGCTTCGACGCGGCCGACCCGGCAGTCCTCGACCGGCACCCCGACCACACCCTTGCCGCGAACACGCCGACGGCACCGAACCCACCAATGTGCCCACGAGCGTGCGCCTGCGGATCTGAGATCATGGGCGATCTCACCGAGGAGGACCGACATGCCGCGGCAGATCATCACGACCCTGAACGCACCCAGCTCACCGCTCTACAGCCAGGGGGTCAAGGTCGGGGCCCAGGTGTTCATCTCAGGAACCACCGGCGTGGACCCGGGCACCGGCGACCTGGCGGGCACGAGCATCCAGGCTCAAACGCGCCAGGCGCTGGCCAACTGCGAGGCCATTCTGCGCGCGGCCGACGCGACCCTCGATGACGTCGTCGAGGTGGGCGTGCTGCTGACCAGTCCGGGCGACTTCGCGGGCATGAACGAGGAGTACGCCCAGTGGTTCCCCAGGAACCCACCGACCCGGTATGCCGCCAAGCTCGGAGCCGAGATACCGGGACTGCTCGTCTCGATCCGGATGACCGCAGTCACCGGCTGATCCCAGTTGGCGCCGGCTGGGTGGTGGGCGCACCCGCCTAGGGTCGTGCGAAGGTCCAGACCGGAGAGACGATCGACTCCTCCGGGTCGAGGGCAGCGGAGGCAAGCTCGGCAATGATGACGTCGTCGTAGAACTTCCGCATCTCAGCCTCGGTTCGCCAGACGTTGGAGAGGACGAAGCCGTCGCCCACTGGACGCGTGAAGTGGACCATCAGGCCCGGGGGCGGCCCGCCCCGTTGCATCATGGCCGCCTCGACGGCAGCGTCGAACTTCTCCGCATCTGCCTTCGACGCCCGCGGCACGAGTGTCTCGACAACGATCGCCATGAGGAGTCTCCTAGTCGGGGATACCCGGGCCCACGACCTCCGGCCCGGAACGAGGGCCGACCTCGGCCCAGGTCGGGAACTCGACCTCCGGCGACTGCCCGTCCGCCCCTGGGAGGCGTCGCTCAACGGCAGGGACGCCGACCTCGTCGTCCCGGCCCATGAGTCCACCGGGGCCCGTGAACGCCGCGAACCGAGCCGGCGTGATTCCGCGGATGCGGGCGGCGTCTTCCTCGACAGCCATGACACATCCCTTCACTCACCCGAGACGAATCGGATGAATAGTAGGCCAGCCGCGATCCTGGCGGCGGCGCGGTCTACGCCTCGGTCGGTCGCAAGCCGAGGTTGATGGTGGCTGTCATCGGCGCGACGCTCGCGAGTGCCGACCATCCCCTGGCCGTCGAGAAGCGCGACTATGTCGACGTCGTTCTCGCCGCACCGACGGCAGGGGGCACGCTGACCACGTACGCTGCGGCGCTGGGCCGGGTGGTGCCGAAGGTCTCCCCCGCTCTTCGGTGCTCCCGCGCAGGCCGCGCTGACCACTCCCGAGTGCGCAGCGCTGCGCGACTCCGGTCGCCTGACTCACCACGTGCAGCTGAGCGGGTTCCGTCGACGTCGACCCTCACCCCCAGGCAGGCTCCTCGTCGAACGCGTCGAGTCCGATCGGGAAGCCGTCCTGGGGTTGGACGGCGACCCAGTGCGTCGGGGCGTCGAGAGGCACGGTGATGGAGCGTCGCTGGCCTTGGTCCGTGATGACGGTGACCCGTACGGAGTCGTCGGCCAGCCGGAAGCCATGGCTGTAGACCGGTGCATGGCCACACTCCGCGGCGACAGCGGGTGTGCGCACGTCGAGGGCGACCCTGCCGTCGAGCCGGATCGTGACGTGCGCGGACTCGCGGGTCGAGCTGCTCAGGTCCACGACGAGGCTCGCCTCGTCCTCGGGCACCTCGTCGACCTCTGGCTTGCTCACGACCTCGGCGGGGACGTCGAGGACGTCGCACCGGGGGGACGAGGTGGGTGGGGTCGCTCCGGATCGGTCGGTCGAGGCTGAGCACCCGGTCATGAGAAGCACCGCCGTCAAGGATGCGACCGAGGTCTTCACGACAGGAGTATGTCGGACCTCCGGATCACCGGCATGATCAGTCCTCGCGTCTCCCGCGACGTGTCGGCCTTCGCAGCCAGCTCGCACCACAACGACACTCGAGTCGGAGATGCCCCGAGTCAGCCGCTCCTCGGTTCACCCACCTGTGCAGGCCGAAGCGACAGAGCAACGGCTTTCCCATGACGTCTCCTCGCACCATCGGACCACCGGTGATCGGGACGACGGTGACCACGAACGTGACGTGACCCTAGGGCGCCGACGCCGCGGAGACATCAGGGGAGCCCCTGATCTCCTCCCTGACGTGGGCCCGCTGCAGACGACCTGCCGTGCTGCGCGCTGGACCGAGCCGCGCCCGAATTGGCTTGCCGGGAGCCGCGCGCGGTTGAGACGCTCTCCACATGCCCCCCAGCACCGTCGACCCCCTGTTCGATCAGTTCCTGACAACCGCAGAGGCGGTGGCCCAGGCGCGGCCGGAGGTGGACCCCGAGCTGGCTCGCGAGGTGTTCCACGAGGCGGCGACCCTGCTCCACAACGGCCTGGCTCTCGACGGTCTCGACAGACACGACGCCCACGCTGTCGTCGCTGGACTGTGCATCGATCTGGTCGCTCCGGATGCCGGCGCCGCGATTCGCGAGCGTTCTCGCGCGACGTTGGAGTCTCCGGGAGATCTGCACGACCCAGAAGGTGTGTCCGCGGCGTACCTGACGGCGGCGGCGATCCTCCAGCTCTGACGAAACGGATCCCAGGACCGCCCGTCCCTGCCGCCACGGAGCCTGGTGCATGGCGAGGACCTGTTTCCTCTGCGAGGGTGAGCGCCATGACCCAGTTGTCGCCGTTCTACGTGCTCCCCGCCGGGGAGACGCGGCTCGACAACGCGATGCTCCCCTTCAAGGTCCTGGCCGACGACTCCGGCGGTGCGATCAGTGTCTGCGAGTTCGTGCTGCCCGGTTGGTCCTCCGGCCCGGTTCTCCACCGTCACGATGCCGTGGACGAGGGGTTCTTCGTCGTCTCCGGCCGTCTGGAGTTCCAGCTCGACGACGTGCGGCGGCCCGCCGAAGCAGGGGACTTCGCCTGGGTGCCTCGCGGGACGGCCCACACGTTCGCCTGCGCAGGAGACGACCCGGTCCACGTGGTGGCGTTCGCCTGCCCCGGCGGAATCGAGCATCTGTTCACCGAGCAGCAGGCCTACCTGGCCAGCGTCGAAGGGCCACCCGACCCGCAGGTCCTCGAAGAGGTCGGGGTCCGTCACGGTGCCCCCACGGTCGGGCCTCCGATCACTGCTTCGAACGCGCCGTCTGAGCGTCGGTGAGGCGGGAAGCCGGGACGAGAGTCCCTCGGGCGCCCGGCGCTCAGAACCGTCCGGTCTCCTCGCCCTCGGCCAGCGCCGCGAGTCGCCCCAGCGACTGCTGAAGCTTCTCCGCCGTGGTGGCCCGAGCGCGGGCGATCCGACTCTCGTCGGTCAGCTGCGTCCAGTCGTAGGTATGGGTGACCCGCGTGCTCCTCGAGTCGATGGGCTCGAGCTCCCACCGCCAGAGGTGCCCGGGCGGTTCGGCACCCGGCTCGGACGGCCGCCAGGCGATGCGCCGGCCCTCGTCGAACTCCACCACATGGTTCTCGCGCACCTGCCCGCCAGTGAGGGTCGTGGTGAAGACGGCACCGGCGGCTCGGACCCGCTGACCGGTCGGCGCCTCGGACAGGTTGTCGTTGCCATCCCAGTGCGGTTGCCGAGACGGGTCGGCGATGAGCTCGAAGATCTCGCTGGCACCGGCCGAGATGTCGAGGCTGGCGCTGGTGACGCGCGACTCCCGCTGTGGACCGCTCATGACCACATCGAAGCACAGGAGGTCGCCGCTACGCGTCGAGCACCAGGTCGTCGAGCGGCGTCGAGCAGCACAGCAGGATCCTGTCCTGCGCGATCTCGCGGGGCCGGATCCCACCGGCGTGGCTCATCTCCACGCGTCCGGCCAGCAGGGTCGTCTTGCAGGTGCCGCACACCCCCTCCTGGCACGAGGAGGGGAGCGTGATGCCGGCCTGGGCGACGGCGGCCAGCACGGTCGTTCCCTCGTCGCACTCGAGCGTGCGACCGCTACGCCGCAGCTCCACGGTGTACGACGGACCGGCGGCCGGGCCCGGGACCGGAGCGCAGGACGGGGTCACCGTCGCGGCCGCGAGGCCGAGGTCGAAGGACTCCTCGTGGCACCGGCCGGGGTCGGCACCGGCCGCGCTGAGCAGCCCGCGCACGGCGTCCATGTAGGGCGCGGGGCCGCACGTGAACACCTCCCGCTCGACCAGGTCGGGAGCCAGGTCCAGGAGCGTCGTGAGGTCCAGCCGGCCCCGCCGTCCCGTCCACCGCTCACCGGGCGCGTCTCCCTCGCACACGACCGCCACCCGGACGCCCGGGTGCTGCGCCTCTATGTCGCGGAGCTCGTCGCGGAAGACGATGTCGGCGGGGGTGCGTGCTGAGTGCACGAAGACCACGTCGACCGGCTCGGCTTCCCGGTGGATCGTCCGCAGCATCGACATGGCCGGGGTGATCCCGCTGCCGGCGCTGAGGAAGAGGTACCTCTCGGCCGGGTGGTGGGCGGTGCTGAAGCGCCCGAGAGGCCCGGTGACGGCAACGGGGTCACCCGGTCGCAGGTGGTCGTGGAGCCAGTTGGAGACCGGTCCTCCGGGCACGCGCTTGACGGTGATGGTGAGCTCGTCGGGGACCAGCGGCGAGGATGCGATGGTGTAGCAGCGGCTCACCGCCTGACCATCCACCTGCACCGTGGTGGTGAGGTATTGCCCCGCCCGGAACCGGTAGGCCGCGGGCTCGGCCGGGCGGAGCACGAAGCTGCGCACGTCGTGCGTGACGTCGTGCACCTCCGCGCACACCAGAACGTCGTCGAGGGCGTCGCGCCAGGCGGGGCCTGGTGCGTGGGCCGGAGGCGGGCGGAACATCGCGGTGCTCATCGCGCCAGGTGCTCGCTCACCCGGTCGACGTACCAGGTGGTGAAGGCGTCCACCTGGTACTCGCTCGGTGCGTAGGGGCCGGGCTGGTAGCCGGGGCTGGTCACCCCGTGCTGGGCGCGGGCGCAGAAGACGCTGTCCTGCTCATTGGTCTCCCGCCAGACGTGGGTCAGCGTCGCCACGTCGTAGTCGCTGCCCTCGACCGCGTCCTCGTGCACGAGCCAGGTGGTGCGGACCAGCGTGCGGTCCACCGACAGCGGCAGCACGCTGAAGGTGACGGCGTGGTCGGCGAGGAAGTGGAACCACGCGTTCGGCTGGGTGTGCAGCGAGGCCCGTCCGAGCCGCGGCGTGTCGAGGTCGCCGAGCAGCCGACGGCAGGCGGCGCGACCGTCCAGCGTGTACGACTCCCCCGCGCCGTCGAGCGCCTCCCGCTGCACCCGGAACGCCGACACCCGGTCGTCGAGCTCCTCGACGGCCCGGTACGGCAGCCGCCGGACCTCACACGTCTGCTCCAGCTCCGCCTCCGCTCGCACGTAGCGGTCGTGCGCAGGGCGCAGCCGCGGCGGGATCTGGTCCTCCGCGTAGCCGTAGGTCGGGAAGAACGTCGCGATCAGCTCCGGGTGGCCGCCCTCGCAGTGGTAGCACTCCCGGTTGTTCTCCATCACGAGCTTCCAGTTGGCCTCCTCGACGAGGTCGACTTGCGCCGCGACCTTGGTGCGGTCGAGCTGGTGCGGCAGGAGGTACGGCGACACGGCGGCGACCACCTCGTCGAAGTCGGCGGGCGGCTCGTCGGCGAGGCACGCGAAGACGAGCCCCGCGACGACGCGCACGTGCACCGGCTTGAGACCGAAGCAGCTCTTGTCGAACCCGGGCCGCTGGTCACCGGCATGCAGCAGCGACCCGTCGGTGGCGTAGGTCCACCGGTGGTAGCCACAGACGATGTTGCCGACCGATCCGGACCGGTCGTCGAGGATGCGCGCCCCGCGGTGCCGGCAGACGTTGTGGAAGGCGCGCACCACCTCGTCGTCGTCGCGCAGGACGATGACGGAGTAGGGCCCGACCTCCACGGTGACGTAGTCGCCCGCCTCACGGACCTCCGCCTCGGCGGCGACGAACAGCCAGGTGCGGGCGAGCACGGCGGTCACGTCGACGTCGAAGAGCGCCGGGCTGGTGTAGAGCGGCGACTCCAGCGAGTAGCCGGCCAGGCGCCGTTGCAGCAGCGCGGCCGGGCCGGGGTCGGCGGTCACCGGACCCGTCGTGGTGGTCATCGCGGTCTCCTTGCTCGGGGCGGAGGTGGGTCAGATCGCGGAGCACAGACGCAGCGCGTCGTACACGGCGGCATGGATGTTGCGGCCGGTGACGGCGTCACCGATCCGGAAGAGCTGGAAGGCCCCGTCGGCGTTCGTGACGAGGGTCTGCGGGCGGACGTCGAGCAGCGCGGCGTGGTCGACCGCACCGGCATTGCTGGAGTGCGGCACCAGGTCGACGTACAGCTCGTCGTTCGGCAGGGTGCCGTGCTCGACGACGACGTGGTCGACCTGCCGGGTGAGCCCCACGTCGCTGTAGTCGCTGCTGAGCAGCGCGATCAGCCCGCCGGTGTCGGCGCGGCGCACGCTGCTGAGGCGCCGGGCCAGCGTGACGGTGACGTCGTGCTCCGCGAAGGCCCGCAGGTACGCCGGCGAGCTCATGCTGCCGACGTCGACGCCGAGCATCCGCTCCGGGGTGACCAGCTCGACCGTCGCGCCTCGACCCGCCAGCAGCTCGGTCGCGTCCAGGGCCTGCTCGGCGCCATGGGCGTCGTAGACCAGGACCCGGCCCTGCGGGTGGACCGCACCGGACATCACGTCCCACGTGTCGGTGACCAGGTGCCGGCCGTCGCCCAGGAACGACGTGTCCGGGAGTCCGCCGGTGGCGACCAGCACCACGTCCGGCGCCTCGGCCAGCACCGTCGCAGCGTCTGCGAAGGCGCCGTACCGGAGCTCGACCCCGAAGTGCTTGGCCTCGGAGACCCGCCAGTCCACGATCCCGATGAGGTCGCGCCGACGGGCTCCCGCAGCGGCAAGCCGCACCTGGCCGCCGGGGAGGTCGGCTGCCTCCAGCACCACGACGTCGTGGCCCCGCTCCCCGAGCACCCGGGCCGCCTCCAAGCCGGCGGGACCCGCCCCGACCACGACGACCCGGCGCCGCACCCCGGCTGCTGAGACCGCGTGGCTCAGCGTCTGCTCGCGGCCGGTGGCGGGATTGTGGATGCACTTCGCGTCGCCGGAGGAGTAGATCGCGTCCAGGCAGTAGTTGGCGCCCACGCAGGGTCGGATGCGGTCCTCGTCGCCGGCGGCCACCTTGGCGACCAGGTGCGGGTCGGCCATCTGCGGCCGCGTCATTCCCACCAGGTCGAGCAGACCGTCCCGGATCGCGTGCCTGGCGGTGGCGACGTCGGCGATCCGGGACGCGTGCATGACCGGGATCCCGACCTCGCGCCTGATCTCGCCGGCGAAGTCGAGGAACGGCGCCGAGGGCGTGCCCATGGCCGGGATCACCCGGGCCAGCGTCGCGTCGCTGTCGATGGTGCCCCTGATGACACTCAGGAAGTCGACGCCGTCCTCGAGGTACCTGCGCAACGCCTGCAGGGCCTCCCCGCGGCCGAGCCCCGCGGGGCTGTCCTCGTCCATCGACATCCTGATGCCAACGACGAAGTCGGGCCCTACCGCGGCTCGCACGGCGCGGACGACCCGGCGGGGGAACGCCATCCGGGCCTCGAGGTCGCCGCCGAGGTCGTCGTCGCGCAGATTGGTCGCCGGTGAGAGGAACGCGTCGAGGAGGTGCCCGTAGGACTGCAGCTCGATGCCGTCGAGCCCAGCCGACACGCAGCGTTGCGCGGCTGCGGCGTAGTCGTCGACGATGCGGTCCAGGTCCCAGGCCTCGGCGGCCTTGGGGATGCTGCGGTGGGCGGGCTCCCGCACCGCAGAGGGGTACACCAGCGGCAGCCAGTCGCCCGTGAAGTTGCTGGTGCGCCGGCCGAGGTGGGTGACCTGGCACATCACCGCCGCCCCGGCCTCGTGCACGTCGTCGGTCAGCCGGCGCAGCCATGGCACGATCTCGTCCTTGTACAGCAGCAGGTTGCCGAACGACGGCGGGCTGTCGGGTGCCACCACGGCGGACCCGCCGATCATGGTGAGCCCGACACCACCGACGGCCTTCTCCCGGTGGTAGAGCCGGTAGCGGTCCTTGGGCATGCCGTCCTCGGCGTACGCCGGCTCGTGCGACGTGCTCACCACGCGGTTGCGCAGCGTGACGTTCTTGAGCCGGTAGGGCTCGAGCAGGGGGTCCGAGGAGCGCACAGCCTCAGTGTGGGAGCCGCGGGGGGCTCGCGACCAGGCCCGGATTCTGCAGGCGTTCGTGCACAATCCCTGCATGATCGACCGCCGGCTCCACGTGCTGCGGATGGTGGCCGCGTGCGGCACGGTGACCGGTGCGGCCGAGGCCCTGCACTACACGCCGTCGGCGGTCTCCCAGCAGCTGCGCACGCTCGGGAAGGAGCTCGGCGTGGACCTGCTCGTCCAGGACGGGCGTGGCGTCCGGCTCACGGCCGCGGCCCGGGTCCTGCTGGAGCACGCCGACGAGCTGTTCAGCGCGTGGGAGCAGATCCGGGGCGAGGTGGCCGCCGCTGCCGTGGAGGGAGGTGGGACGCTCCGGCTCTGTGGCTTCTCCACCGCGGCCGCGGCGCTGCTGCCCAGCGTCGCCGCAATGGTCCACGCGACGCACCCGCGCAGCCGGGTGCAGATCATCGAGGCGGACCCCGAGGAGTGCTTTGACCTGCTCCTCGCCGACGAGGCCGACGTGGCGGTCGTCGTCGCCACGGCGGACATCCCCTCGACCACCGACGCCCGGTTCGAGCAGCGGTACCTGCTGGAGGACCCGCTGGACCTGCTCGTCCCGGAGAGCCACCGGCTCGCGCAGGAGCGCTCGGCGCTCCTCGGCGACCTCGTGCGCGAGTCGTGGATCATGGACCGTCCCGGCCGGCCGTACCACCAGCTGCTGCAGACCGCCTGCGCCGCGGCCGGCTTCTCCCCCGCTGTCACGCACATCGCGCGGGAGTGGGACACAGGGGCAGCGCTGGTCGGTGCGGGCCTGGGAATCGCGCTGATCCCGCGGCTCGCGCACCTGCCGGTCGGCTACCCGGTCGTCAGGGTCCCGCTGCGCGGGGACCCCACGCCCTCGCGCCACCTCCTCACGGGGATCCGGCGCGGCAGCGGTCAGCAGCAGCTGGTCGCCGAGGCGCTGGCCCTGCTCGAACAGGCGGCCCGCGACCGGTCCTGAGCGCATCCTCCCGCGTCTGCCGGGCGTGGTCCTCTGCGCCCGCCCTCGCTCAACGGGGCAGCCGATCGCCCTGCACGTCGACGAGCGTCGCGGGTGCGGTCAGCCTCCACGCCTCGAAGACGAGCTCCGCGAGCTCGTCCCGCTCGACCCCGTCCAGCCGGACCACGACCCACCCGAACCCGCCCGAGGTGAACTGCACCTCGAACGTCTCCGGGCGCTCGGCCACCAGCGCGAGCTGCTCGGAGAGCGTCTGCTTGAGACCGACCGTGCGCGTCGGCTCCCAGAGGTAGCCGAAGGTCCTCTCGACGACCGCGATCCGCCAGTAGCGGCCGTTGTCCACGCGGGTGACGTCCGGGAGCTGGTCGGCGAGGTCGAAGAAGTCCTGGAGGCTGCAACCAGTCACCGGGTCATCGTGGCAGGAGACGCTGACATCACTGCCGTGGCGAGGCATCGCCGCCGTGCAACAGTGACCTACCTGACGGTAGGTAGGTATAGTGGAGTCACGGCCGACGAGGAGCAGGTGCTGGACGCCGACATCTCGGTCACCGTGCAGCACGGCACCGTGCCCAGTCTGTCCGAGGTGGCCCGCGCGGTCGGGCTGACGAAGCAGGGGTGCTGCACTACTCGCCCAGCCGCGCTGCTCTGGACGAGGCGGTCCTGCTCCGGGCCGTCGGTCGGCTCGACGAGGAGATGGACGCAGCAGCGCAGGAGGGCCGAGCGGCGGAGGCCTACCTGCGGCTCGCCGCGCCCAGCCAGGAGGACCGCGCCGCAGCCCTGGTGATGGTCACGATGCTGAGGCGGGGTGGCGCCGCCCCGCTGCCCCCAGCAGTGGCCCACGCGGTCGAGAGGTGGCAGTCGTTGATCGCCGATGAGCTCGGGGACCCGGTGCGCGCGAAGGTCGTCCGGCTGGTGGGTGACGGTCTCTTCAGCGAGGCCCTGCTCACCGGTGCACCGCCGTCGCCGCGCCTGCTCGAGCAGCTGATCGAGCATCTGGTCACCGACTGGCGCGCGTCCCGCCCATGAGCCTCGCGCTCCTCGCCGCCATCGCCGGCCTGGCCGCGCTGGACTCGCTCAACCCCGCGACCATCGTGGCGGTCGCGCTGATCCTCCTCGGCTCCCGCAGGCGTCCGGTCCGGGAGGCTCTCGGCTTCGTGCTCGGCGCCTTCGGCAGCGTCCTGACCGTCGGTGTGCTGGTCTACGTGGGAGCCGACGCCGCGGCGGCCTCACTCGAGGGAGCGCTCACCTGGCTGCGACGCGCGGCCTTCGGACTAGCCTCTCTCGCCCTGCTCGTCGCGGCCGTCCGAGCGCTCCGACCCCGGCGCCGCTCGGCCGTCGGGTTGCCCGGATGGTTCAACCCCTTCACCGCGGTCGCGGCAGGGGTGGTGATGACGGGCGCGGACCTCCCAACGCGTTCCCCTACTTCATCGCCATCGAGCGGCTCGTGAACGCCGACACCTCCACCACCACGGCGGTGCTCGTCCTCGTCGGCTACGCGGTGGTCTACTGCGTCCCGTGCCTGGTGCTGCTCGCTGTCGGCCTCAGCGGAGCAGAACCGGTCCGGCGCCGGCTGCGCCGGCTGCACGACCGGTTCGGCACCGCGGCGGACCTGCCCGCGAACCGTTGGAAGGCGGCGGCGGCCTCGCCGGGTCCGTGGCCGTGGCCGCCATCGCAGCGACGGCCTGAATGCCGTCCCGGCTGACCACCGCTGCATCAGTCGAGACAGAACTCGTTCCCCTCGACGTCCTGCATCACGAGGCAGGACTCGTTGAGATCATCGGCAGGAAGCAGCCGCACGCGGACCGCTCCGAGGGACACCAGCCGCGTGCACTCGGCTTCGAGGGCCGCCAGGCGCTCTGCCCCCACGAGCCTGGTGCCGACCCGTACGTCGATGTGCAGGCGGTTCTTCACGACCTTGCCCTCGGGAACGCGCTGGAAGAACAACCGTGGGCCGACGCCAGTGGGATCGACGCAGGCGAACGCCGAGCCGCGCCGCTCGGGAGGCAGGGCGCGGTCCACCTCGTCCCACGTTGCGAACCCCTCCGGCGGCGGCGGTACGACGTACCCCAGCACCTCGCACCAGAAGCGAGCGACGCGCTCCGGCT
Organism: Nocardioidaceae bacterium; assembly: GCA_035634095.1. Classification (GTDB taxonomy): domain Bacteria; phylum Actinomycetota; class Actinomycetes; order Propionibacteriales; family Nocardioidaceae; genus Nocardioides_B. Next base: position 71,876 of record DASQDP010000058.1, read on the forward strand.
CCGCGCAGTCGAACGTGACCTGGACCTGCCTGACCCGAGTCTCCACGTCAGCCCACGTGCCAGTGACGGCGGACGAGCTCGGCACGTGCGTCGTCGCTCGTGGCCACCTTCTCCATGAGCGCGGCGTCGTCCTGCGTGCGCAGTCGGTCCAGCAACGAGTCGATCAGCTCAGGCGGGAAGACGCCGCCGGCCTCGAACGACGCGCGTTCGGCCTCGAGGGCGTCGGCCGACTCTGCCGACGAGGACGGCAGCTGCTCGAAGTCGTCGTGGTCGGCGGTGCTGAGGCGGGCGGCCAGGTCCAGACTGTCAGGATCGCCTAGCCCTCGTCTGGCCGCGACGGCCATGCCGGCCAGCAGCAGGTGGACGTCGGCCGAGCCGTCGGCGAGCCGGAGCTCGACCGTCTGGGGGTGGACGGGCGGCTCGGGGATCGTCTCGGCAGTGCCGGGGTTGGCATGCGCCACCATGCCGGGCAGCACATCACCACCCCAGGCCAGGGGGACCCGGACCAGCCCGGTGCGATCCATCTCACCCCAGCAGAGACCCTCCGGTGACTCGTCACCGTCGGTGAAACGCAGGTAGGACGTCGGCACCGTGTTGCCGAAGGCCGTCAGTGCCCGGGCCGCCGAGAGGTAGCCGGCGACCAACCGTCGTCCGGTGTCGTTGATGCTCCCGTCGTCGCCCATGATCGCGCTGGCGCCGTCGCGCACCAGCCTGCTGTGGACGTGCAGGCCACTGCCCGCTCCCTCGCTGCTGACCGAGGGGGCGAACGTCACCTCCAGGCCGTGCCCGTAGGCGACCTCGCGCACGACCCATTTGGCCAGGACAAGAGCGTCCGCGGCCTGCTCCAGCGGCACGGGCCAGAACTCGATCTCGTGCTGCACCAGCTGCCGGTCGTCCTCACGGATGTTCCCGACCTCGCCGTGGGCGTACTTCAGCCTGATGCCCATCGCGGCGAGATGACCCAGGACCTGCTCACGCAGCTGCTGGCCCTTCGAGAACGGCGCCGACTCCTGGTAGCCGTGCTCCTCCTCCACCGGGTAGAGCGGGTCGACCTCGTCGACGAGGTAGTACTCGAGCTCCCCGAACGCTTCGAGGACCATTCCCGTCTCCTCGGTGAGCGCGTCGGCGGCCCGGCGGACGACCTGCTCGCGGGCGTACGGCAGCGGCGTGCCGTCTTGGGCGTAGAAGGAGCAGAGCACGTCGAGAGAGGGCCGGTCCCCGAAGGGGTTCACGAAGGCGGTGCGATGTCGCGGCACGATGTAGACGTCGCTCGCCTCGGTCTCGGTGCCCGGGAAGATGCTGGAGCCGTCCACCCGCTCACCCCGCATCAGCACCTCGACGAGGTGCTCCCGCGAGTCGATCGGGAAGGCGAGCGTCTTGAGACGCCCGTCGCCCCCGACGTAGCGCAGGTTCAGCTGGCGCAGCTCGAGCTGCTCCGCAGCCTGAACGAGATCGCTGGGCGTGAAGTCAGCCGCCGGCTTCTCGAGCAGTCGCACCAGCGGGTGGGGTTCGAAGACGTCGTGAGGCATGCCCCGTTTCTACCAGTTGTCGCGAAAGACCGACGTGGAGCCAGAAGACGAGCTGCTCCTCGGTGGCGAGGCCGGCAGGCGCAACCCTGATCCAGCCGGGCCCCATCGGGCGGTCGGCGCCCATGAGCGCGGGCTCGGCGCCGGGCACCTCGAGCAGCTCACTGCTGCGTTCGGGGTCGATGCGGACGAGGAGGTCGCCGGAGCGGCCGGCTGCCACCACCATGCTGTCGTCCACCATGAACGACAGGCCGCCGAACATGGGCACCTCTCGCACGCGGCGGTCGTCGGGGAGCAGGGCTCGGACCCGGTCGGCCAGGGCATCTCGTTGCGCCGTCATCGGCTGGCTCCTTCGCGATCTCCCGCAAGGCGGGACACGCTCATCGGTCGTCGGCCCCCCATTGTCACGGCAGCACCCCCGCGGCGTCGATGCATCGCGGTCCGCGGCCGGCGCGGCTGTCGCGCACAGACGCGTCGTGTGGTCCGTCGTCACCGGTGGCCCCGCAGGCTCGCCATCCTGAACCGGGGCCGCTGCCTCGCAGCCGAACGTCTTCGGCCCTGGACTGCCGATCGCGCTGAGCTCGTCCTGCACGGGCTCACTGCGCCTGCGGCCGCTCCATCCGGCGTCCGAGGCTGCCGATGGCGGCCAGGATGAGCAGGGAGCCGAGCACGCCGGCGGTGGACAGCGTCTCCCCGAGGAACGCCACGGCGATCAGGACGGCCGTGACCGGTTCCAGGAGGGTCGCCACCACCGCCGTACCGCTCGGCGTGCTGCGCAACCCGGCGTAGAGCAGGACGTAGGCGAAGGCCATCGTCACCACCCCGAGGTAGGCCACCAGGGCCCACGCCGCGCCGTCGGAGGTCGTCATCGACTCCCCCCGCAGCAGCGCGAACCCTACGCCGCCGGGCACCAGCACTGCTGCGACGACCGACGTGGTGCAGGTGGTGACTGCGAGCGCGTCATGGTTCTGCGTGAGTGCGCCCCCCACGTCGGCGGACAGCGCGTAGGCCGCTCCGGAGCCCAAGGCGGCCAGCAGGCCCAGCACCGAGTACGGCGCGGACGGGTCACCCGCTCCGCCGGTGCCGACCAGGAACAACCCGGCCAGGGCGGTGCCCACCGTGAGCAGCTCGGGAAGCGAGGGCGCGCGCCGTCGCCGCGCGCTGGCGACCACCAGGAGCAGCACGGGGGCGAAACCGAGGGCGACGACGGTGGTCACGCTGACGCCGGTCGCCACGACTGCCAGGAAGAACAGCAGCTGGAACAGGGCGGTCATGACTCCCACCAGCACGACCCTGCCCCCGTGCTCCGCGACGAGCGCCCGGCATGCGGCCCACCGCCGCGCCGCCGTCGCCGCGAGCACCAGGACGGCGACCGCCGCGACCGCACGATAGGCCCCGATGACGAGCACAGACAGCGACGACCGCTCGTGCACCACGTCGACCGCCGGCCCGATGGTGCCCCAGACGACGCCCGCGACGCAGACCAGGAGCAAGCCGGACCAGAGCCGTGCGGTCGGCCGGTCCGTGGGCGTCGACGTCACCGGACGCATTCTCGCCGCGGACCGCGAGCGGCCCCCACGCGCCCCGGTCGGCTACCTCTGAACGGCGTAGCGGATGTGGGTGGCGTACGGCGAGCTGTGCACCTTGACCACCTCGAGGTCCACGTCTCGATCGAACCCGTCGAACAGCTGCTTGCCCGCACCCAGGATCACCGGAGCGGTGGAGACGACGAGCTCGTCGACGGCGCCCGCCGCGAGTGCCTGCCGGATGACGTCGGCTCCGCCGCCGATCGCGACGTCACCGTCCCCGGCTGCCTCGTCCGCTGCGGCGAGGGCTGCGTCGAGCCCTCCCACGAACCGGAATCCGCTGTCAGCAGCCGGTTGGTCAGCGGTGCGATGGGTGAGCACGAACAGGGTGCCGGGGAACGGGTTCGTCCCGCCCCAGGCGCCGGCCGCGTCGTACATGCCCCGCCCCACGATGCCGCTCGCGACGGTCGCGGTGACCTCGTCGTAGAACTCCCTGTCCGGGCCGTGCATGGCGACGTCGTGACCGCCCTCGTAGGTCCACGGACCACCCATCACCCAGTAGTGCAAGCGCTCCCCGCCCCGACCGAGCCCGAATCGAGGCCCGTCGTCGGGACCGGTGACGTAGCCGTCGACCGAGGTGGTGATGGATGCGATGACCCTGCTCATGGCTCCTCCTTCGTCGATTCCCACGAAAAGACCAGGCGGAGGGGTCCAAGTCATCGCAGCGCCGTCCGGCCCGGATGGCCAGCGTTCGGCCCGAGGCGAGCGTGGTGGCCGTCGACGCACGTTGCCGACACGAACGGGCCCCGACCGCGATGCCGGAGAAGCACATCGTCGGTCGGGGCCCGTTGGAGCGATCGACCACCTGCTGGCAGGTGCAGGTCCGCTACGGACCGCGTCGGGTCAGCGCAGGAACAGGTTCGCCAGCACGGTGAGCAGCAGGGAGGCCAGCACCGAGAAGGCGATCATCGCCAGACACCCGATGCCGCCCCCGAGCGGCCGCACCTGCACCCTGCGAGGACTCACAGGGCGGTGTCGGAAGCGGTGTGGTGCTCCTTCTCGTAGCTGCCGGCCTTGGCCAGGCCACGGGAGACCATGTAGCCGATGGTGAGCAGCGTGACGTAGAACCACGCCTCCTGCGCGCCGAAGTCGCTCTTGTCCGTGATCGCGGAGGCGACGAGGACGCCGATGACGGCGACGACGTAAGCGATCAGCTCGGTGGTCTTGAACGACGGCTTGGTCTCCGTCGTCGTGGACACGCGCTGCGCGGGGGCATTGTTGAAGTCGGTGCTGTACTGACTGGACATTGGGGTTCTCCACATACTGGGTGTTGAGTGTCGACGCCCGGTTCTGGAGCGCAACTGTGTGACGCCGCATGTCGCGACACCACTCAGGTGCCCAGCTTCCGACGTGGTTAACCGAGATCCGCGTCACGCGCAGGGACGCCAGCCGCGTTCCGGCTCCTTCCCGCGCCCTCCGGCGCACGCACGGGATGCAGGACGGTGCTCGTCGCATCCGAACACCACCCTTGGACGCGCGGCCCTGATGCGGACAGCGGGTCAGGACAGCACGCCCCCGATGGTCATGACGCCCTGCGGGTCGTAGGTGCGGATCGCCCGGCGCAGTCGTGCGATCGTCACCGCGTCGTAGGCGTCGGCGTACTCCTCGGGGGTGAAGGTGAAGTTCGGCAGCCGGTAGCCGCCGGTCCACCGACGCATCGCCTCGAGGATCGCGGCCGCGTGGTCCTCGACTCCGGGGACCTCGGCGATGCCGACGACCAGGAGTGAGTACGCCACGTCGCGTGAGACGAACGCGCTGGGGTGCTCGCCGGCCCGAGCGATCGCTCCGCCCATCTGGCGCACCTCGACCAGGACCTGCGGCGAATGCGCGCCTGGTCCGGTCAGCTCGAGCAGTGCGTCGACGGCCTCCCGGGGAAAGTCCGTGAGGACCGACGCCGCCTCGTACGCGGGCGTCGGGTCCAGCGGATCGGTGTGCACGGAGTCGATCTCGGTGTACGGCTTGTGGGCCACGTCGTCAAGGACCACCGGAGCGGCCTCCCGCATCGCGGCGAACCGTCGCTTGCCCTCCTCGGCGTCGCCGGTCCACACGTAGCGCACTGACAGCGTGAGCCGGTCGGCGAGCTGCGGGGGCACGCCCGGCATGTCCGGCAGCTGGAAGAGCGCGAACGACGTGGTCCCGAGCTCCGGAAGGTCCGCGGACCAGGCACGCCACTGCTCGATGACGGCTCTCGCGTCGGCGCCGTCGAACCACAGCGACCCGCCGTAGAACCTCGGCTGGTGCACCAGGTCGAACTCGATGGCGGTGACGATTCCCAGCATCCCCTTCCCCCCGCGCAGCGCGAAGAACAGCTCGGGGTGCTCTGTGGGGGTCACGCGGCGCAGGACGCCGTCTCCGGTGACGACCTCGATCGCGCGCACCTTGTCAATCGCAAGACCGTAGGTCCGGGCCATCGGCCCGAGGCCACCCCCCGTGGTGTAGCCGACGATGCCGACGTCGGTGATCGAGCCCGACAGCGGTGCAAGACCGAACGGGGCGGCGGCCTCGACGACACGGAGCCACTTCACGCCAGCCCCGACCCGCGCCCAGCCCTCCGGGTGCACGACGACCTCGTCGAGGCGCTTCGTCGTGACCAGCAGCTCGGTGGTGAGCTCCGCCATCGGGCCGTGGCCGGTGGCCTGCGGTGTCACGCGCATGCCGTTGGCGGCGGCGAAGCGCACCGCTTCGACGACGTCCTGATCCGTCTCGGCGGCGACCACGGCTGCGGGCTTCACTGGGATGGCCACGTTCCAGGGCGAGACGAGCGCGTCGTACTCCGCATCGCCGGGGACGGCGACGGTGCCCTTCGTCCGTGCGTCGAGCTCTGCGAACGTCACGATGCTCTCGAACGAGATGCGGCTCTCTGCGATGGTCATGATTCCTCCGGTCCATGTGGTGTGGTTGTCGGAGCACCACCGTGGAACGGGGAAGTTGAGCCGAACTTGCCGCGATCTTGAGCCGACCTGCGTCGCTGCTCAGGTCGACTTCGCTGCTGCGGCGGGGTGGGGCGGGAGGAACAGCCCGCGGGGGTCGGCCGTGGTCCGGATGTCGACGAGACGCCGCCACGAGGCGGCCGGCCACCCGCGCTGCTCCTCGACCTGGTCGTCGGCCATCAGGAGGTACGCCGACCCGGTGGCCCAGGGCTGGAGTGCCCCGGTGACCCGGTTGGCGTCGTTGCGCACGGCAGCCCAGCCTGCGCCCTGGTCGACGCCCACGCACAGAGCCAGCACGGAGCCGTCCATGCGGTCCAGCGCCCCGGCGCGCGATGCCGGGCGGGCCACGGCTCCCTGCAGCTGGCGCAGCTCGACGAAGAGCAGGTTCGAACCCGACCCGGGCCCGGCCGTCGTGACCAGTGCGTCCACGGCGCTCCCGGGGAGGTCGTCGAGCAGGACACTGTTGGCGTAGATCGCTGTCGGCGCCAGGGGATCGAGCTGCAGATGCGCGATCGAGGCCGCGGAGCACTCGTCGAACGTGTCGATCTCCGGCCGGAGCGTCCGCAGCGGTGCGAGCACACGCGCAGCCGTCCCGCTACCCGCGAGCACGACCGCGTCGATGATCACGAGGTTCCGGCCGCGGACGTCGGCGGGAAGCCAGGGCAGGTCGGGCGCCCGGAAGAGCCTGGCGACACTGGTGACGCTGTCCGGGGACTCCTCGACCCACTCACCCCACGCCGTCAACACCGCCTGGGCGTGCGTCCAGTCCCACGCGAGCATCCCGGCGTACGCGGTGCGCACCGGGAACAGGTCGAACTCCAGGGCCGTGACGACGCCGAACCCGCCGCCGCCGCCGCGTGCCGCCCACAGGAGGTCGCTGTCGACCTCGTCGGTCGCGCGGACGAACGTTCCGTCGGCCAGGACCAGCTCGACGGCCGTGATGGCACTGCACTGCAGTCCGAACTGACGGGCGTACCAGCTCAGGCCGCCGCCGAGGGACGACCCGACGACGCCGACGCCGGGGCTCGAGGTGTGCAGCGCAGCGAGGTCGACCCGGCCGGCTCGCTCGACCACGTCACCCCATCGCACGCCGGCACCCACGCGCGCGGTGCGTCGCTCGGCGTCGACGCGCAGCTCGGTCATGGCCGAGGTCCGCAGCAGGACAGCGTCACCGAGGTGGCCGGCGAGCGGAGGGGCGCCGTGGCCGGTGCCCTGAGGTGCGACCTTCAGACCTGCGGTCGCCGCCGCGCGCAGCACCGTCGAGATCTCGTAGGGGAAGGCGGGATAGGCCACGGCGGCAGGGTGGGAGGCGGCCTGGAGATTCCAGGGGATGCGCGCCTCGTCGTACGCCGGGTCACCGGGCAGGTGGACTGCGCCCCCGCACAGTCCGCGCAGGAGCTCCGCGCCGGCAGGAACGGGAGCTGGAGGCGCGGGTTCGGGGACCATGGGGCTCCTCACGATCGGTGCGTTCCACTCTGACGTGGACGACTTGAGAGAAACCTGAGCCGGGTTCGGCCTCGTCCTCGGAGAGCCATCACGAGGCGCCTTCTGCGGACTCGAGCACGGCGCGCACCGTTCCAGGGGTGAGGAACAGGCGTTGGGCGACATCATGGACGTCGAGCCCGGTCGCGGCGAGCTCGATGACCCGCCGCTGGCGGCTCGTGATCCGGGTCCCGACGTCAACCGCCTCGGAACAGCTCTCGCCCCGTTCAGCGAGGGCCGACTCCGTGTCGCGGACGAGTGCTCGTGCGCCACAGGCCCGGGCGGTGGCCAGCGCGGCCTCCAAGAGGGGCACCGCCTCGGAAGAGGCGGTCTGCTGGGATCGTCCGAGAGCGACCTGGGCACGCGCCTCCTCCAGGACTGCGGACGTCCCGGCGAGGACCTCAACGGCTTCGCGGAGGTGCGCCACGCCCTCCGCGCCGCGCACCTCAGCAAGCAGCCGGAGTGCGGGCCCGAGCGCGGTGGGCGCCCCCCAGCGTCGCAGCAGTTCGACCTCCTCCTGTGCCAGGACGATCGCCTCCTCGCTGCGCCCGAGCCCGGACAGGGCCCGGGCCGTGAGCCCGCGCCACGGAGCCCAGGCAGGGTTGATGACCGAGGTCGGCTCGACCCCGGCGGTCAGCTCCTCGAGCGCCTCGGCGGGGTTGCCCCGCTCGAGATGCAGTCGGGCTGCGGCCTCGCGCAGCAGCCTGCCGCCCTCGCCGACCCACGGAAGGGAGCGGTCCGCTGCCAGGTTCGCGGCGGCAGCGTCGAGATCACCCAGGTCGGTGAGGACCCCGAGCGTGAAGGCGGCGGCGTAGGTGGAGGTAGCCCCCGAGAGCCCCCACGCCCGCTGTTGCTCCACGGCATCGGCTAACGACTGGCGCGCGTCCTCGAGCTGGCCACGACGCCACTGGGTGAAGCCTCGCCAGAGGTTCGCCGACAGCGCGGCGAACAGTCCACCTGTCGCGTGCGCGCGGGCCAGCGCACGGTCCCAGAAGTCGCCGAGCTCGTCATCGGCCAGCAGCCGGACGTTGGCCGCCACGATCCAGAGCAGTCCGTTGTCCACCTCCAGGAGGCGGTCGCCCTCCAGGGCGAAGCGAGCCAGCCGGACCGCGCCGGCCCGGTCCTGCCCGTCGCGCAGCAGCTCGTACGACAGCGTCGCAGCGAGCATCCTGGCGCCGTCGCCGTCGCCCACGACGTCGGGCGTCGGACCCGCACGGTAGGTGTCGGTGGGGAGACCGTGCATGAACCCGGTGACGCGCTGCAGCGCGACGAGCCCCTGACGCTCGTCGTCGAGTCCGTCAGGAAGAGCGGCCGCAGCCGCGCGGGCGAACTCCGTCGCGACGCCTGGCGGGGAGACGAACATGTGGGTGCGCGCGATGTCCATCGCCAGGAGCGCGCGCTCCTGCGGCTCGTCCAGGGCCGCGTAGGCGTCGGAGAGATGTGCGACGCCGGCGGGGCCGTCGACGTGGGCCTCGACGCGGCCGAGCTCGAGGAGCAGACGAGCGCGATCGGGGGTTGGAACCGGCTCGTCCAGCGCCCGGCGGAGGAGGCCGACCGCCGCCTCGGAAGCGCCTCGCGTCATCGCCGTACCGGCGGCTGTGCGCAGGAGCTGCACGGTCTCGGCACTGCCGCGGCGGGGGGCCCGCAGCAGGTGGGCCGCGACCAGCTCGGGAGCGGTGCCCTGCTGCAGCAGGATCCGGGCTGCTCGCTCGTGGTGCAGAGCACGCTCGCCTGCGGGCAGGTCGTCGTAGACGGCGTCGCGGACCAACGGATGGACGAAGGTCAGGTGGCGCCCGTCCGTCAGGATCTCGCTCCTGCTCAGGACGTCAAGCGCGGCCGCGACCTCCTCCTCGGGTTGTTGTGCCAGGGCTGCCACGGTGGGGAGACCGGCTGCCTCGCCCAGCACGGCGACCGCGCGCGCGGCGGCGGTGACGGTGGTCGGCATCCGGCGCAGCCGTAGCGTCACCAAGGCGGAGACGGCACGGGAGCCGACCGCACGCACCGTGTCGACGTGCGAGACATCGGGACGGACTCCCTCGTCCGCCAGGGCACGCAACAGCTGCCGCAGCAGCAGCGGGTTGCCCGAGGTCATCCGGTGGCAGGTGTCGACGAACGCGGCAGCCGGCTCGCCCAGACGCTCCCGGACGAGAGCTCCGGCTGCATGCGGGGACAGCGGAGCGGGGCGAAGCAGGGTCACCGAGGGGTCGAGGGCGAGGTCTGCCAGGAGAGCGTCGTCGGGGTGCTGCTCGCCGGTTCGAAGGGCGAGCACGACGAGCACGTGAAGCCCTTCGAGCCGCTTGAGGAGGTACGCGAGGTAGCGGAGAGAAGCGGTGTCGCACCACTGGATGTCGTCCACGCAGATGACCATCGGTGCCTGCGTGGCGAGGTTCACGGTCAGCCAGTAGAGGCCGTGGAGGACGGCGAAGCTGCCGTTGTCGACCGCCTCGTCGCCTGCGAACTCCTCGAACACCGGCCTCGCGGCCGAGGCGGCACCGGCGAGCAGGGTGTCGTGAGGGGTGGGGCCACTCGTCCAGGGTTCGAACAGCTGGCGCACAGCGCCGAAGCCGAACGAGCGCTCCAGCTGGCTGCCCCGGGCGGAGAGCACTCGGACCTGTGCCGATGTCGCCAGGCGCGCGGTCGCGAGAAGGAGCTGCGACTTGCCGATCCCGGCCGGGCCCTCGACGAGCACGCACCCGGCTCGCCCGTCGGCCAGCTCGTCCATCTTCTGCCGCAGAACGGATATCTCCCGGGCACGGTCGATGAGCTCGGCCGGTGCGACCCGCTCGGGAGGCACCTCCGCGACGGGATGATCCGCCGGAACGCGGGGGGCCGGTCCGTTCAGGGCCGGCGACTGGGCCAGGATCTCGGCCTCGAGAGCACGCAGCGCAGGTCCGGGATCCACGCCCAGCTCCTCGGCGAGCGTCTCGCGCGCCCTTCGCAGGGCCGCCAACGCGCCCGCCTGGCGGTGGGCCCGGTAGAGCGCCAGCACCAGCAGCCGCCAGCGCTCCTCCCTGAGCGGGTCCTCGGCGACCAGTGCCTCCAGCTCGCCGATGACGACCGCGGCGTCCCCCATCTGGAGCCGCGCCTCCAGCTGCCGCTCGCGGGCCACGGCGCGCAGCTCGGTGAGGCGCAGGGCCTCGGCCTCCACCCAGGGCTCACCGAGGTACTCGCCGTACGCCGGCCCCCTCCACAACCGCAGGGCGTCGTCCAGCGTCCGCATCGCGTCGGCCGGGGCAAGGCCCGCAGCGGACCTGACGGCGCTCTCGAAGCACCACGCGTCGACGGCGTCTGGCGCCAGCCGAAGGATGTACCCGCCTCCCTCTCTGCCGATGACACCGTCGCGTCTGCGGGCCTCGACCTCGGGCTGGAGGCGCCGTCGCAGGTGACTGACGTAGGCCTGGACGGCGCCCGCCGGGTCTGCAGGCGGGTGGTCGCCCCAGACACAGTCGACGAGACGCTCGGCGGACACGACCTGGTTCCGGAAGATCACCAGCGCCGCGAGCACGGCGCGCTGCCGCCGCCCGCCGAGGTCCACCACCGCGCCGCTGCGCGTGGCCGCCAGCTCGCCGAGCACCCTGAGCCGCACCGTCGTCTCGCCGTCCACCCCGCTCCCCACTGCTCCGTCCGACAGGCGACGATCATGCGCACGGGCGTGGCACACGGCACTTCTCAAGCCACCCGCAGGACCGGCTCAAGCGTCCCGCGCGACGGTCGACTCGGCAACCCCGCCAGTCGAGTCGAGGAGAACGACGATGAAGAAGAAGCTGAAGACCACCGTGCTGGTTGGTGCGCTGCTGACTGGCGTGACGACCAGTGTCAACGCGGCCCCGGCTCTCGCCGCCCGGCCCCCGCTGGTCGACCTGCGCGGAGCAGGCGTCGGCGCGTACACGTTGGATGCCGGCGGGACTGCGCGCCTGAACGGTGCGGTCACCGGCGCGCCGTTCGACGGCACGTACCGCGCGACGCTGTCCAGCACGGACGGGAGCCTGCCGGCCGCCGGGACCTGCGAGCGGGCCACCGCGTCCCTGGACGTGGCGGGGTCCAGGAGCCGCACGCTGCAGCTCGCCGCCACGGGGGAGGTCTGCGGGACCTGGGCCGAGGCAGCGTACGTCGTGACGCACCGGTTCGTGGGGCGGTACGTCGTCACCGACGCGTCCGTGCGCAAGGCCAGGGGAACCGACGGCTGGATCTCGCTGATCCTCGCCACCGAGGGTCGAGCCAACGTGGAGGCGATCGACACGTGAGGAGCGTCCTCACCCGCTCGCCCCGACGCCCGGACGGTCCTGGAGCTGGATGATGGACGGCACCCGCGGCCTCATCACGGATGCGTGCACCTCGTGGCCACTGCCGAGGGCCCCGTCGGTGTCCGCGGCCACGAGTCGGTGTGCTGCCACGGTGTCGCTGTCCACGGTAGGACACCTCTTCGTCACCAACTAGACAGGACTTCTGTCTTATAGTGGCAGCGTGAGCGATCCTCGTCACCGGCGGGAGTTGGGCATCCTGCTCTTCGTCGCCAACCGCGCGCTGGAGCAGCGGGCGTTCGACGCCGTCGTGGCTGCCGGCATCACCGACATCACGCTGGCGCAGGCGCGGATCGCGGCCCGGATCGCTCCGGGCGGCTCGCGAGTCTCCGCCCTCGCCGAGCAGGCGCGGGTCACCAAGCAGAGCGCGGCGTCGCTGGTCGAGCAGCTCGAGAAGGCGGGGTACGTCGAGCGGGTGCCCGACCCCACCGACGGTCGTGCCCGCCTCGTCCGGCTGACCGCGCGACTGCAGCGGGTCGCCGAGGCCGCGGACGCGGAGGTCGAGCGGGTGCTCGCCGAGTGGGCGGACCACGTCGGGGAGGACCGGCTCCACCAGCTCCACGAGACTCTGCGCGACCTGCGCGGGATCACCGACCCGTGGTGGCACTCGTGAGTGCCATCCCTTCGACCGGGGGTAGACCATGCGATTCGACGTGACCACCGACGCCTCGCCCGACCAGGTGCTGCAGGCGCTGACCGACTTCACCGAGCGCCGTCCGCGTATCTGGCACCGCACGCTGGACCCGAAGACCTACGAGCTGCGCGAGCTCGGCGGCACCTGGGCCGTAGCGCGGGAGAGCACCGCGGGCTCGCCGTTCTGGGTCGTCGAGCGCTACGACTGGTCCGATCCGGCCGTGGTGCGGTGGGCCGACGTGGAGACCAGCTGGGGTGGCCTCGGTTCGGGCGAGGTGCGCATCATTCCCGTCGACGGTGGCGGCAGCCGGATCGAGGCCCAGTGGACCAACGGCGGCGCCATCCGCTCGCGTGACAAGGTGCTGCTGTGGCTGCTCCACCGAGGACCGATGCATCGCGTCATCGCGCGGATGTGGCGCACGACGTTGGACGAGTATGCGCGGGCCTGACGCCCGGCGGTCGCAGGGGTGGGGGGTGCTGACGACGTGGTCGTCTGTCCCGGCTGCCTCACCGCAACCGCTGGGTGCGGGCGCACCGCCGAAGAGGTCCTGGCAACCACGCTCTCGAGAGGGCACATCCGCAGATCCGGTCGTGCCGCCTACCGCGCGTTGCGGCATGACCTACGTGCAGTCGGCGTCCCGCGCGGCCCGCCGTGGGTCCGCGGCGGCAGTCAGGGAGGACGGCGCGCCGATGGCCTCGGCCACCAGCCTGCGGTAGACGGGCACCGCCTCCTGGTAGGCCTCGAAGAGGCGAGGCTCGTCGGACGTCGGCGGCCCCGGGGGCTCGCGGAGGGTGTCGAAGCCCGACGACCGGGCGGTTGAGCCGTGCCAGTCACCCCATAGCTCCCACTCGGGACGCATCCCCGGCTCCCAGGTGAGCGCCTCGGCGTCGTACGGGAGGTCCATCCGGGCGCACCACTCCTCCACCACCGGTGCCGGATCGCGGCAGAGGATGTCCGCGTCCACCACGACCCGCGGCTGGCCGAGCGAGTCCGTCATGCGCGCAGCCTCGTCCAGGTGTCGCCAGCCGGTCTCGTCGTCGGTGAAGTCCTGCCGCGTCCTGGCCAGCGACCGCAGTGTCGCGGCGGGGTCCCGCACAAGGAAGCAGTTGTCGAACCGGCGCAGGAGGTCGGGCCCGAGGAGGCGAGCCGCGTGGTAGGCCATGTCCTTGGCGAACACCGGCCGCTCACGCGCCGCGTGCTCGATGTCGGCGAGCACCGGCTCGGCCGTGCACCCGGGCATCTCCTCGCCGTAGCGGGTGGAGAGGCGGTCGGGCCCGTAATAGTAGGAGCGGGAGAAGGGCTCGTCGAACACGCGGTGGTCCCCCCGCTCGCTCACCATCCGCTCGAACGAGGTCGACACGGACCGCGGAATGCTCCACATCACGATGATCCGGTGGCTCATGGCAGCTCCTGGGTGTCCGGAGGACGCACCCTCGGCCCGAAACCCTACCGGTTGACTAGAGTTACGGGGTCAGTGGTGCTGACCTCCGGCCCGGCCGCCAGTCGCCCGACTCCTGCTTCGCATCCGTCAGCAATCGCTGAGCGGCCGCGACGAGGGGTGCCCAAGGTCAGTTCTCGACGGAGCACTGCCCGGCGAGCCACCGGGCATCTCTGATGAGTACGGACCGCACCACGCACCGCCGGCTCGCGCGTCCACGGTGCAACCAGTCGTCTCAGGCCCGGACTCGGAGCTGCACCCGATCACCGTGCATGCGCACGTCGTACGACAGTTGCGCGGACGTCGCAGGACCGCGGGCGACGCTGCCGTCGGAGAGTCGGAATCGGCTGCCGTGCCATGGGCAGACCAGGCACCCTCCCTCGACGCTGCCCTGGTCCAGCGGCGCGCCGTAGTGGCTGCAGGTCGCACCGATGGCATGCAGCTGCCCGGACACGCGGGCCAGGACCACCTGTTGGCCGGCCACCTCGATCCGCAGCAGGCCCTCCGCGGGCACGTCGGCAGCGGCGGCCGCGTCGGTCCACTCGCGCGGCTTCTTAGGCTCGTCGGCATTTCGATCGACGCCCACGCCCTGGCTGTAGGCAAGGTGCCCGCCGAGGTACCCACCTATCCCCAGCCCCGTCGCGCCGAGCAAGGCGAGCCTGCGCCCGCGGGAGTGATCGCCACGACGGCGGGCCAACCAGCTCGCCGCGTACACGATCGTCGTCAGGTTGTTGGCAGCGGCATGGACGAGTCCCACCCGCTTGGGCCGCTGGAAGGCGCCGAGCTCGGACCAGTCGGCCCAACCGGAAGCGGCCGTGGGCGCGACCAGCAGGACCCCTGCGCCGACGAGGCGCTGAGCGGCACGGTGACCGTCACGACCCGCCGTGAGATCGAGCAGCGTGGCGCCGGACCACATGCCGATCGGGACGGCGACGAGCAGCGGATGCAGCTGGTGCCCCAGCCAACGCCCGTGCAGCGCGTCCTTGACGGGGCCCGGTGGCAGCACTCTGGTGACGAGCCGGCCGACCTTCTCAGCGGCCGGGTCGAGCCGCTCGGCCTCCTCGAGCCTGCCCGTGAGGGTGGACCACCACATGAAGACCTCCTGTGACCTAGGCCGACGCCGTCGCCTGAGCAGGCCTACTCCCGCGCTACCGGATTGTCCAGACCGTGGTACATCCTGCGAGACGCGGCCCGTGGTGCCGAGCCAGCAGGCTCTTGGCCTTCTGACGGATCGACCGGGGTGGACTCGCGAATCGCCGGCGCGTAGGTTGCACCGTGCCCTGCGCCTGGATGCATCAGCAGGGTGCCGTCTCGGATGCCGTCTGCCGTGCCTCGGATGACTTCGGTGGGGTAGATCTCGTCCAGTTCGCCGGCGATCACCAAGGTGGGTGCGGCGATGTCACCGAGCCGGTCTGCGAGGTCGAAAGCGTCCTCGGGTCGTGCGAAGGCCACCATGTCGGAGCGATCGGCCGGGCGCAGCATGGGGTCGAGCAGCCACATCACTCCGGCCGTGAGCCGCGCTCCCGTTCGTGAGCGCACCGTGAAGGGGGCAAGGTGGTGCGCTCCACGACGACCGGCCGCGGCGGACTGGATGTAGCGCATCTGGGCGGCCGCCGCCGGTCGGCCGAGCGTAGAGCCGCTTGAGACGATCACCAGCCGACGTACCAGCTGGGGGTGCTGCCAGCGGGCTCATGAAGCGGAGCTCGGGGTATGGCAGCTGGTGTGCCACCACGCCCTCGGTCACCAACCGGTGACGCCCATCTACTCATCCGCGTTCTGCTAGCGCGTCGCAGTGCCGTGGCCTCGTCGGGGGCACTCTCACCTCGCGGGGTGGTAGGCCGAGGCGACCCCGCGTGCTGACGATGACGAGCAGGGTGCCGACCGCCAGGACGACGGCCACCACCAGGTCGGGCGGCGGGCCGGGGAGCAGTTGACCTATGAACTCGGTTCCGGTGAAGCCGTTGAAGGAGGCGTGGAAGGTGGCCGCGATGACCACGCTGCTTCGGGTGGCGTTGTAGAGCCACCCCACGATCACGCGGAATCCGCTGCCCATCGCCACGAGAAACGCGAACGTGAGAAGCGCGTCCCCGGGCGGGGATCGGACCAGCAGTGGCAGGTGGATCAAGGCGAACAGGGGGGCGGTCAGAACGGCGGCCACCATCGGCCCATGCCGATCCTGCAACCTGGATTGCACGAATGCCATCCAGCCCGATTCCTCCCACAGGTTCACCAGTGGCAGGAAGGCCATACCCAGCAGGTAGCCCCCAACGGGGCCAGGGGAGTCGACGAGCGCCTCGAGGTCGGCGCCGCCCAGGGCCGGGCTGAGGAGCAGCGCCAGAGATGGCAGGCCGGCGACCGCGAGCAGGTACCAATGGGCACCAACCCGCCAGAGGAACACTCGGCGCAGATGATCGGTCAGCCCGGCGCGCCCGTCGACAAGTGCCGTGACGACGACGGACGTCCCGAACTGGGAGACCACGGACGCAGGGATCACCAAGGGCTGCAAGGCCTGGGGTGCAAGGAAGGCGGCGGGGAACAGGAGACCCCATGCCAGCGCGAACGAGGTAACGAGGTAGGTAGCGACCGGACGTCTGGTCGCGAGCTGTGCTAGTGCCTCGACCACAGCGTGTCTCCTCGCCGTCCCAGCCAGGGGACCCGATCCGCGGGGACGCCTGTCCCGCGGCTGGTGCGCATCAGATCCACGGTTCATCGTCGTTCTCCTGTGGCCTGCTGGCTGGCGGTTCAGCGTCGCCGCACCGATTCCTCGTCCACGGGAATCCATCCCTGCCCGAGGTCGACCTCGCCGAGGTGTTGGTAGGCGTCGGGCCCGACCCGCAGAAAGGTGTCTCGAAGCGGGAAGGTGATGCCACCGTTGGTCATCGTCCCGGTGAAGACCAACCGGTCACGTGACCATCCCGACGAGGTCTGCTGGGCGTGGCCGCCGGAGCTGTCGAACCAGTAGGCGACCAGCTCGCCGGTGGCAGCGTCGGTTCCCCAGAGGTACGACGCCAGCAACGGAGTCGGGTTGTCGACGGTGACCTCTTCCGCCGTGTCGGTCCGAATCCAGCTGCCACTCAGCACGGGGACCACCTCGATCGACATGCGGATGCGCTTCTGGGTGCTGAAGGGCGTGGCGAAGAAGGTGCCGCTCGCCTCCCACTCGCCGACGAAGAACTGAAGACCGAGGATGCCCGAAACGGGCACTGACTGCTGCTGTGTGCTCATGGTGGTGACCTCTCTCGACGATTGATCCTTTCGGCAACGTTCTCGCATGAGAGTATCTTTGTCAAGAGTATCTTGGCTGTCCGACTTTAGGGCTCGGCTCTACACCGCGGCCTTGGTGTCGAAGGTCGCCGCCGTCGCCCCGGTTCCTAGGTCGAGCAGCGCCGACAACAGCGCCTGACGCCGTGCGGGCGACAGCGTTTCCAGCAGCTCGTCTTGCAAGCGAGTGACGCTGACGTGACAGCTCTTCAGCGCCCGTGTGCCGGCTGGAGTCAAGGACACGTTGCGAATCCGACGGTCGGCGACGTCCGCTGTCCTCACCACGAGGCCGGCCTCTTCCAGCTCATCGACGATCCGTACGACGGTGCTCTTGTCGAATGCGGCAGCCCGCCCCAGTGCCAGCTGACTCAGTTGCTCATGTTCGGCGAGCACGGCGAGCAGGACGTAGCCACGGGAGCCGACGTCGTGCTCCTTCAGGGTGCGCTCGGTCAGTACGCCCAGACCGCGCGCGGCACGGGCCATCAGCCAGTGCAGATCGGTTTGAAGCATGGACGGGACCTCTGTGTCGCTGATCGGTGCATCGGACATGCGTCGACTCTATCATCGCAAGATGATCTTGCATAAGACGATCTTGCGCACTATGATCTCACGACAAGGGCACAGCACAGCCCACCACCTCGCGAGCAAGGAGATCGTCATGACAGCCCTCATCAGCGGGACCACTGAGGCACAGGGCCCTTCGCCGGCCATCGCGAAGGGCGCGCGACGCAGGTTCGCCTGGCGCCGCCTGTTCGCCGCGGTCTCGCTCCTCTTCCTGCTGCTGGTCATAGCGGCCGCTGCCTACGGGTACCGGCCAGACGTCTCGGGCGCAACGCTGGAGAAGCGGTACGCGACGAGCCACTCCGAGTTCACCACCGTGCAGGGCATGCGGGTGCACTACGTGGATCAAGGGCAGGGCAGTCCGCTGGTGCTCGTGCACGGCTCCAACTCCAGCCTCTATGACTGGGAAGGTTGGATCGACGCACTGAGCCGGCACCACCGCGTTGTCGCCATGGACCTCCCTGGACATGGTCTGACTGGACCCGACCCGAAGGAGCGCTACCGCTACGTCGATCAGGCTCGGTTCGTTGCGGCCTTCACGCGCAAGCTCGGCATCCGCCACTTCAACGTCGCTGGAAACTCCATGGGCGGCAGCGTCGCCTGGCACCTCGCCCTTCTCCACCCCCAACGAGTGGATCGGCTCATCCTCCTGGATTCGATCGGGCTGCCCCGAGAAGAGCCGAGGCCGCTGATGTTCCGCGCCTTCGAGTGGCCCGTCATCGACCGGCTGCTGACGGTGTTCACCCCAGACTCCAGTGTTCGGATGGCGCTTCGCGATATCTACGGCGACCCGGGTCTGGTCACAGAGGACCAGGTCGAGCGGACCTGGATGCTGACCCGTCGAGAAGGGAATCGTGACGCGGCCCGGGTGCGCCTGCAGCAGCAAGGTGACAGCGACGTCTACGCCTCCCGGCTCGACGAGATCGACCAACCCACGCTGATCCAGTGGGGCGCCGAGGACGATTGGGTCCTGCCCAAGTACGGGCAGCGCATGGACGACCTCATCCCGAACTCCCAGCTCGTGATCTACCCCGGCCTCGGGCACCTGCCCATGACCGAGGCACCTCTCGTCACCGCCCGCGACGCAGCCGCCTTCCTGGCCTCGTCGGGGGGCTAGGCCGGAAGCGTGCTCCCTGGACAAGACGGACGCAACGCCCTCCTCTGCCGAGACTCCCGGACCGAACCCCCGGACCTGCCCGGGCCGGCTGAGAGACTGGGGTCATGTCCCGTCAGGAGCCGGAGCTCGTGGTCGCGCGCAACCGGCGGGCACGTCTCGAGTACCACCTGGAGGACAGCTGGGAGGCCGGCATCGTCCTGGTCGGCCCCGAGGTCAAGGCGCTGCGGGCCGGCCGCGCCTCCCTCGTCGACGGATTCGCCGATGTGGAGGACAGGGAGATCTGGCTGCACCAGGTGCACATCCCGCAATTCACCCAGGCGACCTGGACCAACGTCGGCACCCGCCGCAAACGCAAGCTGCTGCTGCACCGCTCGGAGATCGACAGGATCCAGCGGCGAGTCGAGGAGCGCGGGCTCACGATGGTGCCGCTCTCGCTGTACTTCAAGGACGGCCGGGCCAAGGTGGAGATCGCGTTGGCGCGTGGCAAGAAGAGCTGGGACAAGCGGCACGCACTGGCAGAGCGGCAGGCGGTGCGCGAGATGGAGCAGGCGGTCGGACGGCGGCTGAAGGGGATGCGTGACTGACCTCGTCGCTGATCAGCATGCAGCCCAACGATCCGCGGACGAGGGCCATAGCCAAGGTACTCCGTGGCCGCCTGCGCCTGCCCCTCCACGGACGTCTCCTGTACGAGGTGGTGCCCACCGGGCAGCCAGCGCCGGGTCAAGGTCGCGCGGCCTGGTACGGCGCCGGAGCCAGCGGGACCGGCGTCCGGCTGACATCGTTGGGGTCGGTCATGGATCGGCATCCCCTCCGCCGCCTCGAACGATGACTTCGACCGAACGTGTACGTTGCCGCCCATGACAGCGCTGCGCGGCTCCCGCATTCGGCACCTCGTCGTCTTCACGCTCCGACACGAGGAGGGCAGTCCCGACGCCGAGACGTTCTTGGCGGCGCTGAGGTCTCTCGCCACCATCGACGGGGTCGAGGGCTTCGAAGTGACACGTCAGGTAGGGCTCAAGAACGGATATCAGCTCGCGGTGACGATGGAGTTCGCGAGCCGCGCGGCGTACGACGCCTACAACGATCATCCGGACCACCTGGCTTTCCTCAGTGACCGCTGGGACGCCGACGTCACCGACTTTCTGGAGATCGACCTTGCCGAGCTGCGTCCCGATGAGGCGGGAAGGAATTAGCCCCCCGCTACCGGGGGCACTCACGTCGCAGCAAAGAAGACGCCTGAACCGGCGTTCGCGCAGGTCACTGGGTGTTCAGGTGGTGGAGCTGAGGGGATCCGAACCCCTGACCGTCTCTGATGGACGGGGCCGCTCGACCCTTCGCCCGTTCTCGGTCAGTCTCGACCCGACCCGCTCGATCTGAAGCCCTCCCACGGATGGAACCAGGTCAAGGTGGACTTGGGGCTTGAGACCGAAGGCCAGGGCCCATTACCCGACTACAACGATACCCGATGGTATCGGCGTGGCTCGGGGGACTTCGCGCCTTCTTTTCGCTGACCATCTGGTACGCGCGGCAACCGAGCGGACGAGATCCAGACCTCGACCGCCCGGCCCATGTGTCCTCAGGGCGTAGCGCCGTAAGCACGAATCGCCGAACGACCTGCCAGGTAGCGCCAAACCGCCCACAATAGACGCACCGGGATGTGGATGTGCTGGCCGGCGGGCACCGCGGCCGCGATGCCTCGCTGATAGTTCGGGTTCACTCGACACGAGGTCCGTGCCGTCATTCGATGCGCACGGTTGTGACCCGCTGCGACGAGCCGGCGTCGTGAAGATTGGTTCAGGTGTCGCGGTTGACTCGTCCGTGCCCTTCAGGCTAGGGGGCGGTGAGCTGTTGCATCATGTCGAGACCGTTGAACTCCCCCCATCGTTCTGTCACCCGGCCCTCCGCAATACGTAGAATGTCAACTCCATGCAACCGCACCTGGCGGTGCGTCGGCGGCATGCCGAGACCGTCCCCCTCGTGGGTCCCCGTCGCGCTCCAGCGCACGGCGACTCGGTCCTCGCCGATGATGTAGTCCTCACAGGTCAGCTCGAGGTCGGGAAACGCGGCGTGATAGGTCGCGATATCACGCTTGACGCCCTTCACTCCGTCCGCCGGCCCCACTGACTGATGATCGACGACGTCGGGCGCTATGACTTCGTCCACCAGGCCGGCCTCGGCGCGAGCATCCCAAGTCCGGACGTACTTCTCGACGAGCTTCTGCAGGCTGCTGACATTCGGAGCGGCTTCCATGTCACACCTCCATTGACCATCATGCACGCGTCCGGCACTGGCCGCTAGGGAGACGTTTCTGGGAGCCGCCCACCCCCGCCGCGGCAGATGCTGAACCACCACCGGGATCGGGGCGACATGTGTATGGGCCGGCTTCCTGTGCCCCTGTCCACCCACTTGGACCCCGCCGCCATCGCGGGCTACCGGTGGTCGCGCACCAACTGGTCCCGATGCCGGAAACCGCATCTGGCGCAGCAACCGCGACTTCTTCCACCGCGGCTGCAACAGTCAATGGACCGACCTGCTCGACGACGACGGCCGCCGCCGGTACCACCAGCGAGTCGCCACACTCGTCCCCGCCGACCTCGCCCGCTGGGCCCACAGCGGCTGGACACGCGCAGACACCGTGACCCTGGAGACGCCGCCGAAGGTAGTCACTCTCGCCTGATGAACGCTGAGCACCCGGGCATCGGCGCATCTCGAGGAAGGATGGTGAGGGCGGCAGCGGC
The DNA here is from genome assembly GCA_035634095.1 of Nocardioidaceae bacterium. Lineage (GTDB taxonomy): Bacteria > Actinomycetota > Actinomycetes > Propionibacteriales > Nocardioidaceae > Nocardioides_B. The sequence continues at coordinate 93,450 of DASQDP010000058.1, forward strand.
AGTCGCGCCTCGACGCGACCGCCCTACGAGGTCGCCCGGGCCGTGCAGGTGCCGCCGAGGTCAGCAGCCGGTTCCCGCATCGAAGCGGACGTCGACGCCCGGACCCAAGCGATCGCCGAGCCACCTAGGTCGGTGACGACGAGGTGGTCACCGCCTGCTGGCTCGAGGGATACGACGGCCGTTCGGCTCGTGGTACGCCGCCGCTTGAGGTCTTGCTCGCAGCGGCTTCCACGACTGTCGCAGCTGAGGCGGCCGCGACGACCGAGTCGTGGATGAGGCGTAGCGAAGCTTCGCAAGGCCTGTCCGCAGCGCCCCACTCCCGCGGGCCTGATCGCCGGGTCGAATGCCTTCTCTGTGGGGGAGCGCCCCTGCCTGCAGGGCCCGTGGGGGCGGTCTGGCCGCGAGGTCATCGGGCGGCGACGGAGCCTGGTGTGGATCGCGCGCGCTTCGCTCGAATCACGCGAGTCACCCTGGCGGGCGCGAGCAGTCGGGACGGCAGGTCTTGCAGTGAGGTCACGCGCAGGAACGACGTCACCACAGCCGGATCGTGCACGGCTGCAGCCTGAACGGCGCCCGCGTAGGTGTTGACGGCCCGCAACGGCAGGGGACGGCGACCGGGGACCGACGGCAACATCAGGTGACCACCGGTCGCCAGCTGCCAGGCGACGCCGATTGGACGGTTCGCCAATTTGTAGAAGCGCCGTGCCAACTCTTTGGTGCCCTGGGTCAGGCACTCTTGCGACGCCAGCGCCTCGAGTGCCGCCAGGGGTCATGCCCTGTCCGTACAGGGAGTTGAAGCTGGACACGGCGTCCCCGATCACGAGAGAGCCGCTCGGAAACCGCTTCAACTTGTCATAGCGACGTCTCAGGTTAGCCGGATAGCGGTGCGTCCAGGGATCTTGCGGACTATCCAGTCGACCGGGCAACCGGTCGGTCTCTCTGGTCAGCTAAGGCGGTGAAGTCGATCTCGGCGACCTCGGCTCCGGAGATCCACCGGCCGGTGGCCGCGTCTCAGGTGGCGTCGGTGTACTCGATGTGTGCCACGCCTGGGCATCGATCGCGGTGATCGCGCCGACCAGGCCGCGCCCGGAGCACGCCGAGTCCGCACGGACCGCCTTGGGCATCGCTGAGCGCACCGGTGATCTTCACCGCGACGGCGACCAGTCGTCTCGCGCCTCGTGGGGAGCCGCACGAGCCCTTTCGCAGACCCTTGGGCGACCCCCACGGGCGCGGCATCGCTGGTCGTCGCGGTGGCCAGGAGTGCGTTACGGCCGCGGACCCCGAACCCGGCTGCGGCGCGGACGCGATGTTCGTGCGGCGCATCGTCCGAAGCGTCCGACCCGCGCCCGGGTCGCAGTTGGCGCGCTTCTCGCCTGGGACTACGACGCCTGCGTGACCAACCGGCGAGGTGAGGTGAGGTGGTCGAGGTCAAGGCCGACCCCGGCGGCGCGCGGTCGTCGAGGACAAGGGCCCCACCCGCTCGATCGCACCGACCGCCACGACGTCAGGGCTTGAAGCCGTGGATCCGGGCTAACGCGACCTCAGTTCTGACCGCATCAGCACCCGGCGGGGACATCAGGAACGTTCGAGTCGAAGTCTCACATGTCAGGACGGGCTGATTCCTCTAGCGCAGTGAATCGCGGCCGCGCCACAGGTAAGGGAAATTGTATGACGTTCGGTTGTCACCTTCCGTCATAATGGGGCCGTGTCTGATGACCTCATCGACCTGCTCCGGACGATCGATGCCGCCGTTCTGGGCGAGCGGATCCGAACCGTGCGCTGCCGAGTCGGGCTAACTCAGTCTCAGGTGGCGGGTGACGCGGTCTCGGTCGGCTACCTCTCGCGGATCGAAAGCGGGCAGCGTCGGCCGAACGCTGAGTTGCTCACGGGGATTGCCGATCGGCTCGCCGTCACCATCGAGGAACTGCTGGTGGGTGTCGCGCCTGATCGCGCCGCCGAGCTACGGCTACAACTCGACCACGCGGAACTGGCGCTGGTCACGGGCTCGCCTGGCGACGCGCTGGAGAGAGTCACCCGGCTGTTGTCGGATCCGGCGATCGCCAAGCTCGCCGATCTGCGTCGCAGCGCGGGCTACGTTCACGCAGGTGCCTTGGAAGCGATCGGTGACCTGCAAGCGGCCATCCTCGCGCTCGAGGATCTCGCCGAGACATCGCCATTCGACATGGCCTGGATCGACGGTTTGACCGCGCTGAGCCGGTGCTATCGGGAGTCGGGCGAGCTCGGCCGCGCGATCGAGGTCGGAACGCAGGCGATCCGGCACATAGAGGAGCTTGAGTTGGGCGGCCTCGATGAGGCGATCCGGCTCAGTCTCACTGTTGCAGCGGCCTACTCCGAGCAGGGTGACACCGACTACGCCGCACGCCTTTGCCAGCGCGCGATCGACCGTGCAGAGGCCATCGCGTCCCCGGTTGCGAAAGCCATGGCATATTGGAACAGCTCGGCCATCGAGTCGATGCGGGGCAACGCTTCGACCGCGCTGCCGATGGCGCGTCGTGCACTGACGGTGATCGAAGCTACCGACGACGCGCGTAACATCGCGCGGCTTCGCACTCAACTAGGCATCCTTCAATTGCTGCTCGACCCGCCGCAGCCCCGAAAGGCGCTGGAGGTCCTCTCGCACGCCGCCGAGGAACTCGCTTTCACCGGTGCGGGGCCGGCCGATCTTGCTGACAACCGGCTGGCCCAGGCGCGCGCGCGTTTCATGCTCGGAGACACAGAGGGCGGCCGCCGCCAGGCCACCGAGATCGGGACTGCAGTTCGCTCCAGCATGCCGCTCCTCGCGGCAGACGCGTTCGCCCTGCTCGGCCAGATCGCAGTTCAGGAGGCCGCTCTCGACACCGCTCGCAGCCACTTCCAGGAGGCAGTCCTGCTTCTCAGCGGCGTCGGCGCGGATCGGGCGGCCGCGCAACTGTGGTTCGAGCTGGCCGGGCTGTTCGAGAGTGTCGGCGAACCCGCCGCTGCGCTCGAGGCCTACCGTTGCGCGGCAGCGGCGACCGGGCTCGTGGCTTCGCCATCACGCCAGAGGACAGCGACGACGCGCTAACGCACCGGCGCGTCAACAGCACCAGCGGGTTGCGTACACCGAGCCCGCGGAGTCCGGGGACCCCGCATCAAGCGTGCCCCCGATCCCCACCAGCGACAGCAGCGTGACGACTCCGACCAACATCTTGCGCGCACGGCTCATGACGACGTTCCCTTCTCACCTCGGCTACCCGAGTGCATTGACAGACAGTTGTCACATGTTGGCAACTCGTGGCAGGATAGCGGTGCTACAAGAACGAGGCTCGAAATTTTCGGGCCGACTCCAAACCTGGTTGTGAGCGTCTCGGGGTGGACGGCCAGAGGAGTGCGTCGGCCCCGCCAGCCCCCCCGTCCCCCCGGGCCTACTGGCGGGGCCGAGCCCCATCGGGCTGATTGCGGGCTAAGGTGCGCGTCATGGCCAGTGCGCGCGCAGCTCCCACCGCCTGCCATGTCGTGGACGAAATCCTCGCGCGTGGGCCATGACCCCCTCGCCGGTAGACCGTGCCGGTCGTCATCGTCGAACGGTTCGCATCGAGCGACGATCGACTGCTTCGGCCACGAGGCGGCGGGAAGAGTCGGAGGTCCTCGGCGCTTCTTCGAGGATCGCGGCAGGCGTGGTCACACGGCGCCCGAGCGACTTCCCTATCGGGGTCGCGGGGGCCCACACGCGTCAGAGGCCAGGGGCTCCGAATTGTAATGTGTCCGGGGGGACAAGCATGAGGCTCGACACGACCGATTCCACCTTGCCACCTGTCGGCGCGCTGCTACGCCGACCTGCGGTGATGGTGCGCCATCAAGTGATGAAGGGTCTGCGCGAGGCGGGGTTCAACGACGTACTCCCCGCACACCTCGGGGTCTTCCAGCACCCGGGACCCGAGGGTCAGCGGCCGGGGGTGCTCGCCAAGCGGACCCAGGCGTCGAAACAGGCCATGAACCACCTGCTGCACCAGCTCGAGAACAACGGTTACATCCTCAGGGGCTCGGACCCCGATGACCGGCGCACCCGCGTCGTCCGTCTCACCGAGCGTGGGTGGGCCGCGCATTCGGTGATCCAGCAGGCAATGACGCGCCTGGAGCAGGACTGGTACCAGGCACTGGGCGAAGACGTGTACGGCGACCTCTCAAGCGCCCTCGACCGGCTTCAGGACGTCCTAGAGAACCAGACGCCGTCGCACCGCTAACTCGCAGAACAGCCGTGCAGGCGAGGTCTCGACGCCCGGAACCCATGTGAGACGGGTGGCGCAGCACAGAGCCGGCCGATAGTCCGCACCGGTGCCAGGTTCAGCTTCTACTAGTGCCCCCTTGGCGAGGCGTTGCGACGACCCGTGTCCGGGGGCGACCGCAGCGGTCGAGGTCCGAGGCCTCCTGGTCATCGGGGTGTCGATACTGGTGCGATGCCCGGAACGGAGGGCGTCCTTGCATCGCAGAACTGATCTACGCCACGCCGAGATTTCGTGCGCACGTCAGTCGGCCAGGAGATGAGTGCAGCGACCGCCCCGAAGGCCCCCATCTAGGAGCCGCCATGTTGATCCCCGCGTGGGCACCGCAGCCTCGCAGGCAGAACCTTGTCCGGCATGTGCGACAGCATCAGCTGGGCGTGTACTCCGGGTTGACGTTCGCGATCTCATGGACCGTCTGGCTGGGGTTGGTTTGGGGTTCGCTCGGTATCGGGACGACGGCAGGCGAAGTCCTCAACGTCGTCGCGATCGCCGGCCCGAGGATCGCAGCGTTCACCGTCACCGTCGCTCTGGGCCACGGTCCGCTCAAGGACCTGCTCGCTGGCTTCTCGATGTCGCGGTTGTCGCTGCGCTGGTCGCTGGTCGCGCTCTTGCTCCCCGTGGTCATGATGGCCGTCGCGATCGCTGGCTCCGTCGCCCTGCTCGGGGCCCCCAGTCCCCACATCACCGCCGGCGTCGGAGCCGTGCTGCTGATCGAGTTCCGTCGCGTGCTGCTTCTAGGTGGACCCCTTGGGGAGGAGCTCGGCTGGCGTGGGTTCGCCCTCCCACGGCTCCAGGAGCACCGCACCGCACTGGATGCCAGCGTCATTCTCGGGCTGGTCTGGGGCTCTGGCATGTCCCGATGTACTTCGTGGCGGGGACCGGTCAATTCGAGACGCTCAGAGCCGGCACAAGCCCGGCGTTCGCGATCGGCGGCTTCATCGGCTGGACGATCGGTCTCTCGATCCTCTTCACCTGGCTCTTCAACCAGACCGGGGGAAGCCTCATCGTCGTGATCCTCTTTCACGCGGCAGTGAATCTGGCAGCCTTTCTGCCCTCAACCCTCGGGGCACCCGGTGCAGCATCGCTGCTGAACGTGCTGATCACCTGGACTGTCGCCATCCTGCTCGTCGTCCGGCTCGGCCGAGCCAGCCTCGCCATCGCGACCCCGGTCCGACTGGCTGCCACGCCGTGACCACCGACACGGCGCCTGCGCCGACCATCGATCAGTTGCGCTGCTCGCGGCCATCGCGACCGTCCTGATAGTCCTAGAGTGGGGCATCGTCATGCGCGCGGCGCGACGTCACGGCACCGCCGCCGCATGACGTATCGTCGGCCACTCGGACACCGGGATTGGCTCTGGCGCGCGTCCGCCCTGATCGTCCTCGCCTTCATCGGCTTCGGTGTGAGCATGCCCGTCGAGCGATCGCTCCTGGACCGGTACTTCGGCTTGGCAGACCTCGAAAACCTTAGCGACGCACCTCCTGGTCTTCACCGCCTTCAATCTGGCAGACCAGGTGTTCGAGCCGTGCCGTGGCAGGCCGAGACCGGCCCAGACGGACCGAGCGCCCCTGCGATCTGATCGACTGTGTGCTGAGTTTCCGCTGACGTGCCACTGCCTGCTCCTGAATTCAGGATCCCTGCAGGCCTCTGACCAGCGAGTTTGGTGGAGCTGAGGGGATTCGAACCCCTGACCTTCTCATTGCGAACGAGACGCGCTACCAACTGCGCCACAGCCCCGGAGCGCCGGGCAACCGGCGCGAGGAGAAAAGATACCACCCGGCCCGAGGGGGTCCGAACCGGCCAGGTCAGCTGCCGACGGCCCGCCGGCCGCCCTCGCCGGAGCCGTCCTGGGCCACAGCCGAGTCCGGGGACTCCGTTGCACGTGCGGCGATCTCCGCGTCCTGCACCGTTCGGCCCGAGGTCCACGTGCCCGGCTCCCCGAGGTCGATGGTGCGCACCGTGCGCCGGGCCTTGGGGGCGGTGACGTAGGTGGGCAGGGTCACAGGCAGCGGGTCCCACAGAGTGCCGCTGGGCGCGTCCGGCGCGGCGTCTGGCTCGACGCGGGACTGCGCCGGCGACGGGCCGCCGTGCAGCTGGGCGTGCAGCTCCGCGACGGGGATACCGACCGTGTCCTCCTGGTCGGGGGCAGCTGGCTCGTCGGCGGCGTCCATCCGCACGGCGGTCGAGCCGGAGCGAAGCGCTGCGTCCTCGATGATGGCCTCGGCCGGCGTCTCGACAGCAGCTGCGGCGTCGGTCCCCTCGATGCGCTGCCCCGTGCGCCGCCCCGCGGACGGTCGGCGGGCGGACTCCCGACGGACCGTCGTGCGGCACAGCACCAACCAGGCCACGGTCAGGCCGGCGGGCAGGGCGGTCGACCAGCCGGGCAGGAAGGAGAGGAAGGCCGCGACCACGGTCACGGCCGTGCAGGCCAGCAGGGCGATCAACACCCGACGGCGGCGGCGGGCAGCTGCCCTGGCCGTCG
>DASQDP010000059.1:0-3294 GCA_035634095.1 Nocardioidaceae bacterium
CGTCGTGGGAGCGGTGCCCCCCTGAGTCGAGCCGGTGGTGCCCGAGCCGGTGCCCGTCGTGGTCCCGGTCGTCCCGGTGCCCGTCGTTCCCGTGCCCGTCGTCCCGGTCCCCGGCGCGGGTGCCGGGGGTGCGTTCTCGGCGAGCTCCTCCGCCGCCTCCTCGGCCGCCTCGGCGGCCTCCTCTGCGGCGTCCTCCATCTCGTCGGGGTCCCCGCTCCTGGGCGGCGCGGTGTTGATCGAGTCGCAGTCGATGTCGTGGTGACCCACCTGGTACTGGGTCATCATGTCGTGGTCCTCGTGGGAGAGGTTGTGGCAGTGGATCATGTACCGCCCCTCCTCGTGGTCGAAGCGCATGAGCAGCCGGACGGTCTCGCCCTCGCCCACGTAGACCACGTCCTTGGGGCCCCGCTCCTCCGGCCGCGGCGGCCGGCCGTTGCGGCTGAGGACCTGGAAGTCGACCAGGTGCACGTGCAGCGGGTGGAACCAGCCGCCGGAGGAGTTCTCGACCTCCCAGATCTCGGTGCTGCCCGGCTCGACGTTGGCGAAGACGTGCTCGTACCTGGTCCGCACCACGTCGTCCCAGGTCTCGCCGTTGATGACCCACAGGCCGTTGGTGCGCTCCAGCCGCATCCGCCGGGTGGCCACCGACGCGGCGGGGTCCAGGGCCATCGTCGGGTGCACCGGGCCGAGCGTGCCGGGGATGCTGTTGCCCTCGGTGCTGCTGACCGTCGTCCCGACCTCGAACTGCATGACCTTGCCGGTGTGGTCGTAGTCCCGCGCGTTCTTCACGCCGCCGTTGAGCAGCTGGACCTTCGTGCCCTTGAGGTCGGCGAAGTCGATGACGATCTCGTAGCGCTCGGCCATGCCGATGGTCAGCGTGGTGACCGTCTGCGGCTTGGGCATGAAGCCGCCGTCGGTGGCGATGACCGTGAACGGCTTGCCGTTGCTCAGCCTGAGCGTGTAGCCGCGGGCCAGTGAGCCGTTGAGCACCCGGAACCGGTACTTGCGCGGCTCGACCTTCATCGTCGGCCACGGGACGCCGTTGACCAGGATGACGTCGCCGTAGAGGCCGGACTCGCTGTCGTCGTCCCACATCAGCTGGCCGTTCCTGGCGAACATGACGTCGCTGATGATCATCGGGAACTCGTACTGCGGCCGGGTGGTGCCGACCTTGGCCCGGTCGTAGCGGGGGATGCCCAGCTCCCGCTCGAGCCCCTCGTCGACCAGGTGGTACTGGGCGGCCAGGCCCATGTAGACGTTCTCGGCGGTGTGGTGCACGCCGTGGTCGTGGTACCAGAGCGTCCGCGGGGTGCAGTTGTTCGGGTACATGTAGTTCTTCCACTCACCCGGGTCCGTCAGGTCGCCGGCGTAGCCGTCGAACTGCGGCTTGGACGGCGAGCCGTGCAGGTGGGTGGAGGTCCACGGCACGTAGCCCAGCGTCGGGTGCTTCGCCGGCAGCCGGTTGATCTGCTGCATGACGACCCGGCGGGTCCGCGAGCCGTTCTGGTAGACGCGGATGGTGGGCCCCGGGACCAGCCCGTTGTAGCCCCACACCGTCGTCTTGATGCCCTTCACGAACTCGACCTGCGCGGGCCGCTGCTCGATCCGGTAGTAGTCGCTGCCGACGTACTCGCCACCGGTGACCGGCGTCGTGGTCCCCGGGACGGTGCCGTAGGTGTTCCCCGCCTTGTCGTCGACCCGGTACGGCGCCAGCACCGGCGGGGCGGTGAAGGCCGCGACGTAGGGCCGGGGCATCCTCTTGGCGTCGAGCTCCGAGGCGCTCTTGGCCGAGAGGACAGCCTGGTACGGCAGGGCCATGGCCGCGGTCCCGACCAGCGACACCTTGAGGATGTCGCGGCGGTTCAGGCTGGGCGTGTCCATCGGGGCGTGCTCCTCACTACCGCTGGTGATCTCGGTGGAGGAACACTCCCGCGGCCGCGCCTCCCGTCACAGCCGTGTCGAGGGGGCGCGGCGCCCCCGCAGTTGGGGGGTCCATGCAGGTCAGGCGCTCGTGCCGTCACTGTCCGTGGTGCAGTGGCACTACAGCGGTCAACAGTGCGCCGCCACCCGGGCGCTCACCCAGCGTCACGATCCCGCCCAGGTCGAGCACCCGGTCGCGGAGCAGGGCCAGCCCCAGGTGGCCCTCTGCGCGCTTGTCGGTGGACGCCGGGAAGCCGACGCCGTCGTCGGCGATCTCCAGCCGCACGGCCCGCCCGCCGCGCAGCGAGGTCTCCTCGAGGGTGATCCAGGTGCGCTTGGCCTGCGCGTGGTGGGCCACGTTGGCCAGCGCCTCCTTGGCGGTGCGGTAGAGCACCGCCGTCACCTCCGGCGCCGTGTCGGGCAGGGGTGCGGCGTCCATGAGCACCTCGACGCCGGCGGCGCGCAGCGGCTCGGCGCTGTCGGCGATCGCCACGCCAAGGCCCGGCCCGCTGAGGTCGGGCGGGTAGATGTCGACCATCAGCCGGCGCAGCGACTGGACGGCGTGCCGGACGGCGCCGACCAGCTTGTCGACCGTCGGCTGCCGCTCCTCGGGCAGGCTGCTGCGCAGCGCCGAGAGGGCGTAGCTCACCCCGGCGAGGTCCTGCACCGGCCCGTCGTGCACGTCGGCGGCGATCGCCCGCCGCTCCCGGTCCGAGGCCTCGACGTTGCGCTGCACCAGCGCCGTCCGCTCGGCCTCCTGGCGGCGCACGCGCCGGGCCAGCGACGTCGCGATCGGCACCTGGACCAGCTGCAGGACCACCAGGGCCCCGATCGCCATGGGGATGATCTCGCCGCGCAGCCGGGCGGCCTGCCGGTCGATGCCGTCGTAGGAGAAGTACGCCTCGAACGCCAGCTGCTCACCGGGGACGGACAGCGGCGTGTAGACCTCCAGCAGCCGCTGCGGCCCGTCGCCGGGCGTGGTCTCCGGCTGCTCGTCGACCTCGGAGACGGTCTCCCCGCCGATCGCGGCCAGCACCCCGGCCGAGGGTCCGAGGTCCCGGCCGACGAGCTCGGGCACGGTGGCCCAGACGACCTCGCCGGTCGCCCGCCAGACGACCATGCGGACGACCGACCCGTCGCTCATCCGGTTCTCGGCGGCCCTGTCCAGCTCCTCGAACCGTCCCGGCGCGTCGGCCGGCGCCTCCACCAGCGCCGGCGCGATCAGGAACTGCCCCAGCCGCTGCGCGGTGCGCTCGGCCTCCTCGAGCGCGTTGGCCCGCGCGATGCGCTCGCTCAGCCACACCGTGCCCGCCGACACGGCGAGCAGGACCAGCAGCGCGATGGCGCAGAACGCGGCGAGTTCGCGACCCCAGG
>DASQDP010000060.1:0-1815 GCA_035634095.1 Nocardioidaceae bacterium
CCCTCGGTGTGGTACGCGTGGATGCTCCGGCCGGCGATCGCGGCGAGGGTGTCCTCGACGAAGCCGGCCTCGTTGAGGGTGTCCGAGTGCAGGGCCACCGGGACGCCGTTGCGCCCGGCCACCGTCAGGCAGGCGTCGATCGCGGCCGGCGTGGAGCCCCAGTCCTCGTGCAGCTTGAACCCGCTGGCCCCGCCGCGGAGCTGCTCCTCCATGGACTCCAGCGACACGGTGTTGCCCTTGCCGAGCAGCGCGACGTTGACCGGCCACGTGTCCATCGCCTCGAGCATCCGGGCCAGGTACCAGTCGCCCGGCGTGATCGTGGTGGCCTTGGACCCCTCGGCCGGGCCGGTGCCGCCGCCGATCAGCGTGGTGACGCCGGAGCCCAACGCCGTCGGGACGATCTGCGGGCAGATGAGGTGCACGTGGCAGTCGATGCCACCGGCGGTGAGGATGCGGCCGTTGCCGGCGAGCACCTCGGTGCCGGGGCCGATGACCAGGTCGGGGTGGACGCCGTCCATCGTGTCGGGGTTGCCGGCCTTGCCCAGCGCCACGATCCGGCCGTCGCGGATGCCGACGTCGGCCTTCACGACCCCCCAGTGGTCCAGCACGATCGCACCGGTGATCACCAGGTCCGGCGCGCCCTCGGCGCGGGTGGCCCGGCCCTGCCCCATCGACTCGCTGATGACCTTGCCGCCGCCGAAGACCGCCTCCTCGCCGGCGCGGCCCGGGCCGCCGCAGCGGTCCTCCTCGACCTCGATCAGCAGGTCGGTGTCGGCCAGCCGGACCCGGTCGCCGACCGTCGGGCCGTAGAGCTGGGCGTAGCGCTCGCGGGACAGCTGCACCATCAGCCGAGCCCTCCCTCGCCGGTCAGGCCACGTCCGTCAGCCTGACTCCGCTCTTCACTCGCTCCTCGCTGCGATGCCCCTCGAGGAACGGCTGTCGTCAGGCCGGGCACGACGCGGGCGCCGGCCAGCGGCACGAGCGTCACCGTGCGGGTGATGCCCGGCTCGAAGCGGACGGCGGTGCCCGCGGCGACGTCCAGCCGGTGACCGTGCGCGGCCCCACGGTCGAACTCGTGCGCCTGGTTGGCCTGTGCGAAGTGGAAGTGCGAACCGACCTGCACCGGCCGGTCACCGGCGTTGGTCACCTCCACCTCGACCCGCGGGACGCCCGGCAGGGTCTCGATCGTCCCCTCGGCCGCGATGACCTCACCGGGGATCACGGGATGGGCTGGTGGACCGTCACGAGCTTGGTCCCGTCCGGGAAGGTCGCCTCCACCTGCACCTCCTCCAGCAGCTCGGGGACGCCGTCCATGACGTCGTCCCGGGTGAGGACCGTGCGGCCGGACTGCATCAGCTCAGCCACCAGCACACCGTCGCGCGCGCCCTCGAGCACGTGGTCGGTGACGATCGCCGTGGCCTCCGGGAGGTTCAGCCGCAGCCCCCGCGCCCGCCGCCGGCGGGCCAGCTCGGCGGCGTAGGAGAGCAGCAGTCGGTCCTGCTCGTGCGGAGAGAGGTGCACGCGGGAGACCTCCGGACGTCGCGGAGCCCGGACGGTAGCGGGGTCGTGTGACAGGGACGTTGCGCGGTGCCGAAGGGAATCGACCTTGCGCTCGCCGTCGTCTCACCTCTACGGTTCACTACATGAGTAACGAACCCATGAGCCGGGGAACTCCCTGCCGGGGCCCGGGGTCGGCGTGAACGAGGACGGCGGCCCCATCTTCCGCCAGATCGCCACCCAGCTCGAGGACGCGATCGTCGACGGCTCCCTCGCCGAGGAGAGCCAGGCCCCCTCGTCCAACGAGCTGGCCGCCTT